>NZ_DLMO01000084.1:0-39571 GCF_002479325.1 Brevundimonas sp. UBA7534 | reverse complement strand
GATATGGGTGCGGATCGCCTGAAGCTCCGACTTCACCTCGACGAGGCCGTCATCCATTCGATCCAGGCGAGCCTGCATCGATTTCAGCACTTCGTAGATCAGTTCGTTGGTCACTTCGGCCATGCCGCCATTCTAGCAGACTTGCCCTGCCGATGAAACGTTCAGGTTGCAACGGAAGGTTCGGCCGTTGCCGCGCGGCGTCCCGTCAGCCAGGCGATGAGGAAGATGGCGAACCCGCCCAGGGACAGGCCGACGCCCACCCAGGCAGTGGAGGTCCAGCCGTATCCGGCGGCGATGGCCATGCCGCCGAGCAGGGGGCCGATGGCGTTGGCGGTGTTGAAGGCCGAATGGTTCAGCGCCGCCGCCAGGGTCTGGGCGTCGCCGGCCACGTCCATCAGCCGGGTCTGCAGCACCGAGCCCAGGCCGCCGCCGCCGCCGATCAGCAGCACCACCGACAGCACGGCCCACAGGTTCGACGCGGCGAGGGGATAAAGGGCCAGGGCCGCCGCGCTCCACAGCAGCAGGCCGCCGGCGGCCTTGAAGCCGACGTGGTCCGCCGCCCAGGCGCCCAGCAGATTGCCCAGGAACATCCCCACGCCGAAGACGGCGAAAATCCAGGGCATGACCTCCGATCCCACGCCGGTCACGGCCTGCAGCGTGGAGGCCAGATAGGCGTAGACCGCGAACATCCCGCCGAAGCCCACGGCGCCGACGCCCAGGGTCAGCCAGACCTGGCCGCGCTTCAGGGCGCCCAACTCGCGCAAGGGGCTGGCGTCCGGGTGCGCCGGATCGCGCGGCGCGAAAAGGGCGACCAGCGCCATGGTCGCGACCGCCAGGGCGGCGACGATGGCGAAGGTCCAGCGCCAGCCGTGTGCGTGGCTGATGACATTGACGACGGGAACGCCCAGCACCGTGCCGATCGTCAGGCCCATCAGGATGGTGGAGACTGCTCGGGTTCGTAAATGCAGCGGCACGACGGAGGCCGCAACCAGGGCGGCGACCCCGAAATAGGCCCCGTGCGGCAATCCGCTAAGGAAACGGAACGCCAGCATCCAGCCATAGGTCGGGGCCAGGGCGCTGAGGCCGTTGCCGATGGCGAACAGCGCCATGAAGACGATCAGCAGCACCCACCGGGGCAGCCGCGCGCCCAGCACGGCCAGGATGGGCGCTCCGACCACCACCCCGGCGGCGTAGGCGCTGATGACGTGGCCGGCGGTCGGCGCGTCGACGCCCAGGCCGGCGGCGAAGTCGGGCAGGACGCTCATGGCCGCGAACTCGGTCACGCCGATGGCGAACCCGCCCATGGCCAGGGCGACCAGCACCAGGGCGACCTGGCCCGCCGTCAGGGGGAGAGGCGTCAGGGTGTCGGAATCGACGACGGCGCCGCTTGCGGCCATGAGGGACCCGTGGAGAAGAGGGAGGGATGTTGCGCTGCAACATAGGCCCTCGCCCCCGTCGATCAACCGGCTCAGCCGCGGTTTTCGTAGGTCGCCGTCAGCGAGGCCTTGGCCAGAGTGTGGAAATGCAGGTTGAAGCCGAAGACGGCGCCGGAGTTGTCGGCGGTGACGTCCAATGCCTCCACGTCCACGGCGAAGACGGTGAAGATGTAGCGGTGCGGGCCGTGGCCGGGGGGCGGGGCGGCGCCGCCGAATCCGGGCTGGCCGTAATCGGTCCGTCCCTGAATGGCGCCTGACGGCAGGTCGCCGCCCGGCGAGCCGGCGCCGGTCGCCAGTTCGGTGACTTCTGCGGGAATGTTGGCCACCGTCCAGTGCCAGAAACCCGAACCCGTCGGGGCGTCGGGGTCGTAGCAGGTGACGGCGTAGCTCTTGGTCCCTTCCGGCGCGCCGGACCAGGCCAGGTGGGGGGAGGTGTTTCCCTTGGCGTGGACCTGGGCGTCGGGCAGCACGCCGCCGTCGGCGATGTCGTTCGAGATCAGGGTGAAGGTCATGGCTGCTCCGTTCTAGGCTCCGTGCCTAAACTGGGATCAGGCCGCGGCGTTGCAAGCTGCGGAACGGCCTCAGGCCGTTTCGATGCGGTAGCCTTCGATCACCGTGTTGGCGAGCAGTTGTTCGCACATCTTCCTGGCCTCGGCTTGCGGGTCTTCCACGCCGGCCAGGTCGAACTCGATCAGCTTGCCGACACGGGCGTTCGAGACGCCGGTCCAGCCCAGGCCCTGCAGGGCGCCCTCGACCGCCTTGCCCTGGACGTCCAGCACGCCGGGCTTGAGGAAGACGTAAACCTTGACCTTGGTTGAAGCGGTGGGGGCCATCAGTGCAGCCCCCCCTGGATGACCGTCGGCATGCCCTTCATGATGCCCAAGCGTCGCGCGACCTCGGTGTAGCTTTCGATAACGTTGCCCAGGTCGCGGCGGAAGCGGTCCTTGTCCAGCTTCTCGCCGGTGGCCGCGTCCCACAGGCGGCAACTGTCGGGGCTGATCTCGTCGGCCAGGATCACGCGGCTGAAGTCGTTCTCCCAGATGCGGCCGAACTCGATCTTGAAATCGACCAGGGTGATGCCGACGGCGCCGAACATGCCCGACAGATAGTCGTTGACCCGCACCGTCATGGCCAGGATGTCGTCCAGTTCCTGGGTCGAGGCCCAGTTGAAGGCCGTGATGTGCTCTTCGGTGACCATCGGGTCGTTGAGCTCGTCCTTCTTGAGGTAGAATTCGATGATCGAGCGGGGCAGGGCGGTGCCTTCCTCGATGCCCAGCCGCTGGCTCATCGAGCCGGCGACGATGTTGCGGCACACCACCTCCAGGGGGATGATCTCGACCTCGCGGATCAGCTGCTCGCGCAGGTTCAGCCGCTTGATGAAGTGGTTGGTCACGCCGATGCCGTTCAGGCGCGACATGATGAATTCGCTGATCTGGTTGTTGATGACGCCCTTGCCTTCCAGGGTCGCCTTCTTCTGCGCGTTGAACGCGGTGGCGTCGTCCTTGAAGTACTGGATCAGGGTGCCCGGCTCGGGTCCCTCGTACAGGATTTTGGCCTTGCCCTCGTAGAGCTTCTTGCGCTTGGTGTTCATCTCAGGTCCGCCTGCGCTCGCCAGAAACAAAAATCGCGCGACCCAGAGCGGATGGGAGAACCCGGTCTCGGCGGCGCGTTTCGGAATCGGTCGGGCTGGTAATCTCGGTTCGGCGTCTCCTTAGCCGAAGCGGGCACGCGATACAAATGAGGTCGCGTTCGTCCACGGGTCATCACGCCTCACCCTGTGGAAGTCAGGTTGCGTTCGGACGGAAGGGGGCTATAGACGGCGCTTGCTCCGGCGGGACCGGGGCGTACGGAGCTTGCTGAGCGAAATGACGACCTTCGACGATCGGGAACAGGCCTTCGAAGCCAAGTTCGCCCTCGATCAGGAGCAGGAATTCCGCGCCACCGCCCGGCGCAACAAGATGCTGGGCCTGTGGGCCGCCGAGAAGATGGGCCTCTCGACCGACAGCGCCGATCAATACGCCGCCGCCGTGGTCCGCGCCGACATGGAGCAGCCGGGCGACGAGGACGTCTTCCGCAAGGTCGCCGGCGACTTCAAGGCCTCGGGCCTGACCGTGTCCGAGGGTGAGTTGCGCTCCAAGATGGACGAGTTCGCCTCCATCGCCCGCGAGCAGATCCGCGCCGGCGAATGATCACTCGGCCTGCGGGCCGACGCTGAATGTCGAAAGGGCCGCACCCGGGGGAAGTGCGGCCCTTTCTTTTTCCGGGGACGTTGGGGGATGTCTCGCCCGGTTACTGTGCGTCTCGCGCCCCAGAAGAACACCACGTCGCGCGATTGGTTCACCGGCGACGCGAAAAATTTTCGAAGGCCCTCAATCCTCGAACACGACGGTCTTGGAGCCGTGCAGCAGCACCCGGTCTTCCAGGTGGCGACGCACCGCGCGGGCCAGGACGCGCCGTTCGATGTCGCGCCCCCGGCGGATCAGATCCTGGGGCGTGTCGCGGTGGCTGATCCGCTCCACGTCCTGTTCGATGATCGGCCCCTCGTCCAGGTCGGCGGTGACGTAGTGGGCGGTCGCGCCGATGACCTTTACTCCGCGCGCATGGGCCTGGTGATAGGGGCGCGCGCCCTTGAAGCCGGGCAGGAAGGAATGGTGGATGTTGATGCAGCGCCCGGCCAGCCGCCCCGCCAGGTCGTCGGACAGCACCTGCATGTAGCGGGCCAGAACCACCAGTTCGGTCCCGGTCTCCTCGATCAGACGCAGCAGCTCGGCCTCCTGCGCGGCCTTGGCGGCGACGTCGCCGGAGTTCTTCAGCGGCAGATGATGGAAGGGCAGGTCGCCCAGGTCGACATGGCCGATCAGGTCGCGCGGATGATTGGAGACGACCGCCGTCACCGTCATCGGCAGTTCGTCGATGCGCCAGCGGTACAGTAGGTCGGCCAGGCAGTGATCGAACCTGGACGTGAGGATCATCACCCGGCGCGGCTCCGGCGCGCGCAGGGTCCAGTCCATCTCGAACCGTGCGGCCAGGGGCGCGAAGGCCTGGCGCACCGCCTCGGCCGTGTCCCCCTCGGCCGGTTCGAACACCACCCGCATGAAGAAGGTCCCGCTGACAGCGTCGCCGAACTGCTGGGCGTCGGAAATGTTGGCGTCGCGCTGCATCAAGAGGCCGGAGACCGCGGCGACGATGCCGGGGCGGTCCGGGCAGGAAAGGGTCAGGATCATCAGGAAACGGAGCCGGAGGGGAGGAACTGTTCCAGTATGGCCCAGCTTCGCGCCTTTTCCGACAACGATCTTGCGTGCGCGGGGCTGGACGACGGCAGATCGACAAGGCGCAGGCTCGACCCGGCCAGGATGCGCCGCCCCACCCGGGCCGCCAGTCCGCCGTTGAAGGCCACGGCCCTGAGCTGGGGCAGCTCTTCTACCAGACTCTTCAGGTCAGCGGCTTCGGGTGAGCGGATGGCCGCATCCAGGCTGCCGGACCGTTCGGCCGAGGCGATCACGTCCCAAAGACCGACCCCGCGCGCCAGCAGGCGCGTCAGGCGGTCCTCATAGGGCAGGACGCCCAGGTCCTCGCCCAGCACGCCGCCGACCAGGGGCCAGAAGACGTTGCGCGGATGGGCGTAATATTGCGCCGCCCTCAGCGAGGCGTCGCCGGGCAGGCTGCCCAGGATCAGCAGGCGGGTGTCCGCATCGACGACGGGCGGGAAGGCGCTAAGCCGGGGGCGCTCATCCACGACTACTGGTCCGAACGAAACCATCCCACGACGGAAAGCCTGGCGCCCTTAGCATAAGGGGCAACTGGCGCAACAGAGTGTAAGGTTGGGACCTTGAAAACCGTCAGGGTGTTCCAGCGCGGCGCCAGACCCCGCGTAATGTCTCCGGTGTTGGCGTCGTGAAACAGCAACTGTCCCCCCCAGTCCGAACGCCAGCGCGAGGTGAAACCAAGGGTGTAGGCCGCGACGCGCTGCACATGCTGATCGCTATGATCGACATGCAGGCCAATGAAATCGCCTGGACGATAAAGCGTCGCTTGCGAATCCGCCCAACGAATCGTGGGGTCGCCAGTAAGCGCCCGCCCGAACTGTGTGAACTCTGGCCCCATCAAGAACCCGGTCAGCGGATGGATGGGATGGTTGGGATGCTGACCGCCCACATGGGCCGACACCATGCCGAAGGTGAAATGGATGAAGCCGTAATCCTCGCCAGATCTCTTGATCAACTCATCGATCTGAGGCCGCAATTCCTGAACCTTATGCCCCTGGAGGTCCTGTGCCGGAATTCTGACCGGCTTGCTATCGGGCCCGTAGAACGTCAGCGACCAAGGCAGGGATGTCTCGATGATCTCGCCTAGCCTTTCGGCCACCTCCTTCTCGAAGATGTCGGGGATCTGCACCATTCCATCGCGGGCGTAGATTTCGGCGTAGTCGGCGACTTTAAGTGCGGGATTCAGGCGCAGGATCGGGTCGGTCATCCATTCAGTCTCCAAAAACCCGCGCAAACACTGTGTCCACGTTCTTTGTGTGGTAGCCGAGGTCGAACAGGGCCTCCAGATCGGCGTCAGGCAGGGTGACGCGGGCGTCGGCCTTCAGGAAGTCGATGAAGCGGCCTTCGCCGCGCCAGACCTTCATGGCGTTCTCCTGGACCGCCGCATAGGCGTCCTCGCGGCTGATCCCGGCCTGGGTCAGGGCCAGCATGACGCGCTGGGAGAAGACTAGACCGCCCAGACGATCCAGGTTCTTCTGCATGTTCTCGGGATAGATGTTCAGACGCTCGATCACTCCGGCCAGGCGGTGCAGGGCGAAGTCCAGGTGGATGGTGGCGTCCGGGCCGATGCCGCGCTCGACCGAGGAATGGCTGATGTCGCGCTCGTGCCACAGGGCGACGTTCTCCATCGCCGGGGTGACGGCCGAGCGGACCAGACGGGCCAGGCCGGTCAGGTTCTCGGTCAGGATCGGATTGCGCTTGTGCGGCATGGCCGACGAGCCCTTCTGGCCCTTGTCGAAGAATTCCTCGGCTTCCAGCACTTCGGTGCGCTGCAGGTGGCGGATTTCCACGGCCAGGCGCTCGACCGACGAGGCCACGACGCCCAGCGCCGCGAAATAGGCGGCGTGGCGGTCGCGCGGGATCACCTGGGTCGAGACGGGTTCGACCTGAAGCCCCATCTGGTCGGCGACATACTGCTCGACAGCCGGATCGACGTTGGCGAAAGTGCCGACGGCGCCGGAGATGGCGCAGGTGGCGATTTCCTCGCGGGCCGCGACCAGGCGGCGACGGGCGCGCTGGAACTCGGCGTGATAGCCGGCCAGCTTCAGGCCGAAGGTGACGGGCTCGGCGTGGATGCCGTGCGACCGGCCGACAGTGACTGTGTATTTGTGCTCCTTGGCGCGGGTCTCCAGCGCCTTGAGCACGCGGTCGACGCCGTCCAGAAGAAGGTTGGTCGAGCGCGCCAGTTGTACCGCGAAGCAAGTGTCCAGCACGTCCGAGGAGGTCATGCCCTGGTGCAGGAAGCGGGCTTCCTCGCCGACGATCTCGGACACATGGGTCAGGAAGGCGATGACGTCGTGCTTGGTGGTGCGCTCGATCTCGTCGATGCGGTCCGCGTCGAAGGTCGCGTCCTTGCCCTTGGCCCAGATGGCGTCGGCCGATTCCTTGGGGATCACGCCCAGCTCAGCCATCTTGGTCGCGGCGTGGGCCTCGATCTCGAACCAGATCTTGTACTTGGTCTCTTGCGACCAGATAGCGACGGCGTCGGGGCGGGAGTAGCGCGTGATCATGGGCGCCCGTAAAGGCTTCGCGGGCCTTCGTGTCAAGGAAGGCGCAAGGATCGGGAGACTGAGGCATGGAATTGGTCATCGGCCCCAGGGCCTATTCGACTTGGTCGCTTCGCGGCTGGCTGGTGATGAAGGCGACCGACGCCGATTTCGCCGCCATCGACGCCCGCTACGACACGCCCGAGCAGAAGGCGGCGCTGACGGCCCTGTCTCCGTCCGGCTTCGTGCCGGCCCTGCGCATGGACGGAGAGGTGATCTGGGACACGCTGGCCATCGCCGAATGGGCGGCCGAACGCTATCCCAAGGCGGGCCTGTGGCCGAGCGATCCCACGGCGCGGGCGCTGGCCCGGTCCGTCACGGCCGAGATGCATTCCGGCTTTCAGGCGCTTCGAACCTTCTGCGGCACGGGGCCCGACCATCCGATGGTCGGCGACGCGCGGGCCGAGACGCCCTCCGATCCGGCGCTGGATCGCGACCTGGCGCGCATCGTCGGCCTGGTGCGCCACATGCGGGGTCGGTTCGGCCAGGGCAGCCCCTGGCTGTTCGGCGCCCGTTCGATCGCCGACATCTTCTACACGCCGGTCGCCGCCCGGGTGCGCCATTTCCAGATCGATCTGGACGCGCACGGGGACGATGGGACCGCGCAGGCCTACATGCAGAGCCTGCTCGCGCATCCGGATTTCCGACAATGGGACATAGAGCTCGAACCTTAGGGTTCTTTTCAGTTGCTCGAAATGGCTCAAACACCCTTGTGGTGGGCAGGTTCAGGGTTCGTTCTTTTACCGCTGATTTCTCGATTATCCTCCGAAATCCTCCCGGCTGGTGACCATGTGGTGACCAAAACCGGGACCAGAAACGGGACCCCTCGTGGGCCCGAGGAGAGATCGAATGGTTCAGAACCCGAGGTCCGGAAAGATCACCAAACGCCTGGTCGACGCCCTGACGTCTGAAGGGGTGCGCTTCACCCTCTGGGACACGCAGCTCAAGGGTTTCGGGGTGCGCGTCGCCGTCAGCGATACCAAAACCTACGTCGTTCGATACAGGACGATCGGCGGCGCTGACCGCCTCCTTCACATCGCTCGCCATGGCGTCGTGACCGCCGAGGAAGCCCGCGAACGAGCGGCCGCTGTACTGGCCGAAGTCGCGTCAGGTGGTGACCCTCAGGGGACCAAAGTCGAACGACGCGAAGAACTGACCATGTCGGAGCTCTGCGACCTCTACATGAAGGAGGGCGTGACGATGAAGAAAGCGACGACCCTTCGGATCGATCGCATCCGCATCGCCCGCCACATCAAACCCCGCCTGGGCAAGATGAAGGTCACCGATATCGGCCGAGCGGACATCGAGCGGCTGATGGTCGATGTCGGGTCGGGACGCATTCGTGGAGAGGCGACGCCGCACACTCGCGGCGGTATTCATGCGGCCTCGCGCACGGTCGGACTGCTGGGCGGTATCTTCACGTTCGCCGTTGAGCGGGAGTTCGTGAAGACCAACCCCACGCGAGGGGTGAAACGCTACAAGGACAACCGTCGGGACCGCTTCCTTTCCCCGGCCGAACTGGCCCGGCTCGGCGATGTCCTGGCGGAGCTCGAGAAGCATGGGGGCGATCCGCGCCACATCAACATCATCCGCCTGCTGGCGCTGACCGGCGCCCGCAAGAACGAGATCGCCAGGCTCAAGTGGTCGGAGATCGACCGCACCATGGGGATGCTCCGGCTGGAGGATTCCAAGACCGGGGCGAAGGTGATCCGTCTCGGGAGCGCGGCGCTGAAGCTGATCGAGGGCCTGCTCTCGAACGGGAGCATCTACGTGTTCCCGGATCGGAAGGATCCCAAGCGTCCGATCGCCAATCTCGACTGGGCCTGGGTCGGCATCCGCAAACGCGCCGGGATGGAAGACCTGCGGATCCATGACCTTCGGCACAGCTTCGCGAGCGCCGGGCTGGCCGGCGGCGAAGGGCTTCAGCTCATCGGCAAGCTGCTCGGCCACAGTCACGTCAGCACCACAAGTCGATACGCCCACCTGGCGGACGACCCGGTCCGTGCCGCCGCCGACAGGATCAGCGAGAGCGTCGCCGCCTCTCTCGCGGGCTGGTCGGTTGAAGACGGACAGACGGCCCATTGAAAGACGGCCGCCCGGCGGGTCGCCGGGCGGCCGAAGTTGTCGCGATGGACTGGGGAGCTAGGCGCCCTCGTGAGCGGCCTCGCCCCAATGTCCGGCCTGGCGAGGCTGGCTCGACGAAGACCGGAGGCCCGAGAGCTGGCTGCGCGCCCACTCGTGCAGCAGGCTCTTGGGGTAGTAGGGGGTCCGCCCGAGGTGGGTGCAGGGCGGTCCGTCAGACCGGGTGCAGAACACCTTCGCCAGTGTCGACGGTGACCGGCGGATGCCCATACGTAGAAGCTCGGTGGACGCTTCCTTGCGGGTCAGCAGCATTTCCTCAGTTCCGTGAAGATGTAGACCGGCCATGTGGCGCTCCTTTCCGTCTGAACCAGAACTGCAACCAAGCAAGCATCGACGGAAATAAACCGCAACCGGCGGACGTAGAGAACTGATGGACGGAATGAATAGGTGACCTGTTCGATCTGTTTCGGCCTGTTCCGATCTGGTTCTGAGTAAGGAAATCGATCACAGCCTTGTGAGATGGGTCGCTTATGAACTTCGGTTTTTCTTGGATCCCGCGGAGAAGCAAGACATCAAGCGGTGGTGAATGAAGGTGGCCTTGGCGTTGCCCTCGAGTGCGGACATAGTCGAGCGGGCTTTTACGCCCATACTGGTGAACCACAGCCGTTCAGGGGAACTGCATGTCTAGCTTCACGGATCGAGCCATGAGCGCCGAGGTATCGCCCGAGCTTTTTGCGGCGTCGTTGGAAGCCATCGGCGAACTGCCTGCGGATCAACGTGGTTCGTTCGAAGGTCGCGCCTTCCGCCTGTTCAGACTACTCGAGGAGCGTGACGAAGCGGATGAGGCAGCGCTTAATGCCTTTGCCATTCAGCTTCGGCTGGAGGCGCTCGCGCGGTTGCATGATGATCGTGGTCTGCGAGCCTGGACGCTTCCGGGGGACGCCGAAGGCGCTGACTACATACATGCCGACGTAGTGGCTGCCGCGGCAGTTGAGCCGCTTCTGGCGATCGATGATCACACAGTCGGATTCGATCTCGAGTCTTTCCGCGCGCGCGTGCTGGCCGACGCGGCTGTGCGCGGACACGCCTAGCCGGGACATCCTTCGTCATGCCAAGGCGCACAAAGTCACTGAAGCGAGGTGCGGCCGGCGACGCGGCCCCCGCAGGAGATATTGCGACGCGCGCCGGCGTGGTCGCCCAGCGCCTGCTCGCGGAGCGCGGCCTCCACTATCTCGAGGATATGTTACCCGACGATGCCCGAGAGTTGCTCCGAGCGGCTTGGCGTGAGGCCGCCGAACAGATGTTCGAAGGGCGTGACCTCGATGTTGTGCAGGCGGAAATCGACATCATGATCGACAGCCTGGATATGACCGAGCCGCCACCGCCCATGCATCGGTCCGAAATGCACTGACGCCTGCGGCATCACCCCTCATCGCGGTGGAGAGACGATGACCTTCACGTCAATCAGGCCGGTCCGTGGTTTAGACAGATCGGACTGGAAGCCTGCAGGGTTTTTCAGGTGGTTGTCGGGATCGTAAACGAGGCAGATGAGCCGGTCGACTTCGCTGTTACCGCCGTAATCGACAAAGTCGTTGGCGAGTTCTTTCTTGATCTTGGTCGTGTCGGACTTGCGGACGTATTTGAGTTCCACCATCGCCCGCAGCGGTTTGAGAAAGAACTCGCACCTCGACGCGCTGCCGGCGACGGATGGGCTCCATTCCTCTTCACGCACATCCGGGAAGTAGGCGGCGAGGATCGAGCGGAACAGGTATTGGCAGTCCCACTCGTCCTTGATGGCATAAACCGCTCCACCGTGCGGGTGGGTCTTCAAAGCAAGGACACTCTCGTGGAAACGGCGGGCAAGTGTGACGATCAGGTCCAGATCCGCGGTTTCGGAACTGACTGTGGCAGCGGGTGGCGAGGGTTTGCGTGCCAAGGTGTAATCAATGGCTCCGAGAACGTGGAAAACCTGCCGGCGGGCGACGTCGACGATGTGTGGTGCGCCGACGATCTTGTGCTTGAGTTCGTAGGCGGCCTGCTCCTCGTCGAGGTCGTCGACCATTGCCTGCACGAAAGCCCGGTACGCTACGAGCCCCTGCTCAAATCGCTCAGGTGAGGCGAACATCTCATTTGGGATCCGGACGTCCGCCACAAACTCCTCGGAGTAGTGGTAGAGATTGGAAATGATATCGCGCGATGTGCCATGCCATGGATCCTTCCAGGACCCTGGGTAGCCCTTCGCATCTTGCATGGCGCCGCGAAACTCATCGTCGATCGCGATGCGGGCTTTACGAAGATACTCCAGGCTCTCGACTGCCCACTCCATCTTGTCCATCAAATAGCCCCGGGGTTGGTCTCGTCCTTAATGCGGAGCTTTAGGATGCCGTAGGCGGCTGGGAAAGTGGTGCGATCTCATGCCTACCGAAAGTCCCGCGTCCTGACTCGAATGCCCTCGAGCGACAGGTCCGGAATGTAGATGTCCCGGGCCTTGGGTGTCCGGGCGTCCGGCTTACTGCCCCGATAGACCTCGTCGCCCCGCCCATGCGGCAACCGGAACTCGCCCCTCCGGCCCAGCGACGCCAAGAGGTCCGAGCCGTCGTGCAGCCGCTCGGCGACGATGTGCACCACCTCGCCTTCGCGCTGCACCCTGCCGTCGACCACCAGCAGGCTGGCGCCCAGCACCACCCGCCGCTGCTGCTCGTAGAGGCTCGGCCAGATCACTAGATTGGCCACACCGGTCTCGTCCTCGATGGTGATGAACATCACCCCCTTGGCCGATCCCGGCTTCTGACGGACCAGAACGAGGCCGGCGACCCGGGTCAGGCGGCGGTCGCGCATGGCCGTCCCGTCGGCGCAGGTCATCACATGCCGGACCTGGAGTTCGTCGCGCAGGAAGGCCAGCGGGTGGTCCCGCAGCGTCACGCCCACATGGGTGTAGTCCTCCACCACCTCCTGACCGGCGGGCATGGCCGGCAGGGCAGCATCAGGCTCATCCACCTCCGGCACGAGTTCGCCGGCCTCCGCCGAGGCCGCCGCGAACAGCGGCAGGGGATCGTCGCGGAGCGCCTTGATCGACCACAGGGCGTCGCGGCGGGACAGGCGGAGCCCCTCCAGAAAGGCGTCGGCCTCGGCCAGTCGCGTCAGGGCCCCGACGGGCGTCATGGCCCGTCGCCACAGATCGTCGATGCCGGCGAAGGGCCGATCCCCGCGGTTCGTCACCAGCCGGGCCGCGTCCCCGTTGGCCAGGCCCCGCACCATGCGCAGTCCCAGCCGCACCGCGAACCGGTCCTCCCGCTCCGTGGGCTCCAGGGTGCAGTCCCAGCGACTGGCATTGACGCAGACCGGCCGCACCTCGACCCCGTGCTCGCGGGCGTCCCGCACGATCTGGGCCGGCGCGTAGAACCCCATCGGCTGGGCGTTGAGCAGGGCGGCGCAGAAGACATCGGGATGCCAGCACTTGAGCCAGGAGGAGGCGTAGGCGATCAGGGCGAACGACGCCGCATGGCTTTCCGGGAAGCCGTAGGATCCGAAGCCTTCCAGCTGGCTGAAGGTCTTCTCCGCGAACTCGGCCGTATAGCCCCGCTCGACCATCCCTCCGACCAGCTTGTCCTTGAAGTGGCTGACCCCGCCGGTGAATTTGAAGGTCGCCATGGCGCGGCGCAGCTGATCGGCTTCCGACGCGGTGAATCCGGCGCATTCGATCGCCACCCGCATCGCCTGCTCCTGGAACAGGGGCACGCCGAGCGTCTTGCCCAGAACCTCCTCCAGTTCCGGCTTGGGAAAGACGACCGGCTCCTTCCCCTCGCGGCGCCGCAGGTAAGGATGGACCATGTCGCCCTGAATGGGGCCCGGTCGCACGATGGCGACCTCGATCACCAGGTCATAGAAGGTGCGCGGCTTGATGCGCGGCAGCATGGCCATCTGCGCGCGGCTTTCGATCTGGAAGACCCCGAGCGTGTCGGCCTTGCGGATCATGGCGTAGGTCTTGGGATCCTCGGCCGGGATGGAGGCCAGGTCCAGATCCATGCCCTTGTGATCGCGCAACAGGTCGAGACCGCGCCGCATGCAGCTGAGCATGCCCAGCGCCAGGACATCGACCTTCATGAACTTCAAGGCGTCGATGTCGTCCTTGTCCCATTCGATCACCTGACGATCCTTCATCGCCGCCGGCTCGATGGGCACGAGATCGTCCAGCCGGTCGTCGGTCAGGACGAACCCGCCGGGATGCTGGGACAGGTGGCGCGGAAACCCGATCAGCTGTCGTGACAGGTCCAGCGCCAACCTCAGACGCCGGTCCTCCAGATTGAGGTTCAGCTCCTCGGCGTGCCGATCCTCGACCCCCTCCGACGAATAGCTCCAGACCTGGGACGAGAGGGTCTTGATCAGGTCTTCGGTCAGGCCCAGCGCCTTGCCGACATCGCGCAGGGCGCCGCGCGAGCGGTAGCGGATGACGGTGGCGCACAGGGCGGACCGGTCCCGCCCATAGGTGTCATAGATCCACTGGATCACCTCCTCGCGGCGCTCGTGCTCGAAGTCGACGTCGATGTCCGGCGGCTCCTTGCGCTCCTGACTGACGAAGCGTTCGAACAGGAGGTCGTTGCGCCCCGGATCGATGGAGGTGACGCCCAGCACGAAGCAGACCGCCGAGTTGGCGGCCGACCCTCGCCCCTGACACAGGATGTCCCGGCTGCGGGCGAAGCGGACGATGGAGTGAACGGTCAGGAAGTAGGGCGCATAGCCCAGGGTCTCGATCAGTCCGAGCTCGTGTTTCAGCGCCGCCCGCACCTTGTCAGGCAAGCCTTCCGGATACCGGTCCGCCGCCCCCGCCCAGGTCAGGGCCTCCAGCGCCTCCTGCGGGGTCTGTCCCGCCGCCGCCTCGCGCGGATACTGGTAGGCCAGCTCGTCCAGGCTGAAGCGGCAGAGATCGGCGATCTCGACCGTGCGCGCTAGGGCCTCCGGATAGCGCGCGAACAGTCGGTGCATCTCGCCCACCGGCTTCAGGTGCCGGTCGGCCGTCCGGCTCCGGCGAAAGCCCACGTCGTCGATGGTGCAGCCTTCCCGGATACAGGTGACGACATCCTGCAGGATCCTGCGGTCGGGATGGTGGAACAGAACGTCGTTGGTCACCACCGTCCGCACCGCCGCGGCCCTCGCGGCTTCGCAGAGCTGATGCAGTCTCATCTGGTCGCGCGGCCGCCGATGCAGGGTCAGGGCCAGATGGGCGTCGTCGCCGAAGACTTCGACCAGATGCACCAGGTTCCGACGCGCCGCCGTCAGGCCGTCGGGGACCAGCACGGCGATCCATCCTTCGCCCCAAGTCTCCAGGTCGTCCCACCCGAGCCGGCATCCGCCCTTGCCCGCCCGCCGCTTGCCCACCGTCAGCAGGCGACAGAGCCGGGCGTAGCCCGCCCGGTCCCGGGGATAGACGAGAATCTCCGCCCCATCCTCCAGCACGAGACGGCAGCCCACGATCAGCCGAACCCCGGTCGCCCGCGCTGCCTCGTGCGCCCGGACGATGCCCGCCAGACTGTTCCGGTCCGTCACCGCCAGCGCGTCGAGCCCACAGGCGGCCGCCTGGGCAAACAGCTCCTCGCAAGAACTCGCCCCTCTCAGGAACGAGAAGTGGGACGCGCATTGGAGTTCGACGTACGACATGGGCCCAACGGGAGGTTTGTTCCCGTTATGTTCACATTCTTCGACGCCAGGAAAGCGAGATCACTTTCTTATTCAGGGGGCGGTGGCGTGTGACCGAGGGCGATGGCCTTCTTTCGCTGGGCAGGACTAAGCGCTGCCCAGAACCTGTGCACGCGTCCAGTGGGCATCGACTGTAAATCGTCGATGTGCTGCTGACGTTTGAGCTCGACCTTGAAGAAGCTGGGCTGGTGGTCGATCCCATTGGTCTTCAGACGCCAGAAGACCACGTTTGCGTATTTCGGCGTCAATGTCCCGTGCCGCTTGTAGTATTCCAACGCGCCTTCAAGGATCGCGTTGTTCTCCGCAGCAGCCAGCTTCTCCAGCGCGGCGATGCAGGCCTTGAGCTGCATCTCATTGGTCAGTTCGGTCAGTCGCCGCTTGGCCTCCTGTGGCGTCAGTCGGCGTCCTTCCTGGACGATGGCGACGTCGAACTTCAGAATGCAGTGTGACCCGACCCAAAGGGTCTCGTCGGTCCGCTCGTTGCCGATCTCGAAGTGGTAGCGGAGCCCTTCCTGACCGCAGAGGCGACAGGTCTCGACCGGCGCGCCGTGGTCCTCGGTCCGCTCGGTGAACCGCCATTCGCGGAACGCCGCAGGCAGGGTTTTGGCGATGGACAGGGGCAGGATGCTGTCGCGCACCCGGCTGGTGTAATGCTCCACGTCCCTCGCTCCCTTCCGGCCCGATCGATAATCTAGACGTGCAACGCAGACCGACGCTATCCCAACTGTCGAGGCTGCCGGGATTAAAAAGTCTTCGTTCCAGCCAGCTATTGGCGTTCTTGCAGGAATCCGTACAACTAACCGCTGTCCGGCGAAGCGGAACGCCGTTGAAGTTAGGGTCGGGGTTGGCGGCGATAAACAACACGGCGGCGCCGCAGGCGGCCGGCTACATCCTTCAACTCGAAAGGGCGCTTCACCATCTGGCCCATGCCGGTGTGGGGGCCGTGATCGCCGTGGAACATCTGGACGACGTGGTCGTCCTCAAGGATGGTAAGGCCGTCGTTCAGGAACAGGACAAGAGCACGGCGACGCCCAGCGCCCGATTGCTCTCTGACCGCAGCAAGGCGATCTGGCGCACGCTGGAAATCTGGTTGCTCCAGCAGGAGACGCCTGAGGCGATCGCCTGCGAGCGATATCTCTTCTTCGTCAATCGGCCTGTGGAGACGGCCATTTCCACCCTCTTGAAGAAGCGCAAGCTTGGCGAGGCGAGCGCGGCGCAGGTGTTGGTCGCCCTGCGAGCCGAAGGCACGGCGCCGTCCAAGAAAACGACCAAGGTCACACAGGCGCAGGCCTTGATCGACCGGGTGCTACAACGCTCCGACGACGAACTGCTCGACCTGATCGGACGCATCGAGATCGTCGAGGCCGGCGACCCGGCAGAGGATCGCGCCGCCATGGCGAACGGCCTCGGTTTGAGCCCCAGGGCGAATGCGGAGGACATTCTGGACGGCCTGCTCGGATGGCTGACGCGGCTGGTGCGTGAGGAATGGAATGCCGGGCGTCCCGGAATGGTGTCGCGTGCCGCGATTCTACTCCAGAAGGATGCCCTCCAGGCTCGCCAGGCGCGGAGCCGCCTTCTTCCGAGGGCGGCCTCGGATGTACGGGTGTCCGACGCCGATCGTGCCGGCGCCTTGTCGCGGACGTTTGTCGAGCACCTCGGCCGGATCGAAGCCCAGGATGAGGATGTTGTCGACGCCGTCGATCATTTCCTGAAGTTCAATGCCGAAAAGCACCGGCTCGTCATCGAGGGCGAGGTCGCCGACGGGGAATGGCGCGATCGGGGTGACCGCCTGCGCACCCGATGGCAGAATTTGATGCGGCGCCGAACCCGGGAGATGAAGCCCAAGCCGCCGACGGAGATCGGACAAGCCGTGCTCGCCGACGCCACTTATGATCACCAGGAACCGCTGGATGGTCAGCCCTGCGGCGAGCTCTACATGACGTCCGGCCACTACCACCGCCTGGCAGACGAGAATCAGGTCTGGTGGGACCCTAACTATTCCCCGGAGCCCTCCGGTGAAGATTGATCACGAGGAACTGCTGGCCAGAAACCCGGCTCTGATGGCCAGCGCCTTCTGGCATGTCGCCCAGCGCCACGCCGGCAAAGCCCATGGCGCGCCGCCGATCCTGCCCATCTTTGTGGTCAGCGCCGCCCTGCTTCTTCACCGCGCGACGGTGGACAAGGTCCACGGCATGAATTTCGACAGCGGGTTCCTCAAAGCCGTCGTGGAGCGGCCCGACTTGCTCGCCGGCCTGCAACGCCGTGTGGAGGCGCATGCCGACACCGCGCTCAAGGCGCTGCAGGTGGGTGTCGCCTCGGGCCTTCTGATCCGCGAAGGCGGAGAAGGCTTTCCTCGCTTCAGGGCGATGAGCGGCGCCGATCTTCCGCAAGCTATCCGGGATCTCGACCCCCCGGTCTCTCACGTCCTGAGCGCCGCCAAGCGGCTCGGGACCTGGTTCGCCATGGACGGCTTTGAAGCCGCCCAGCGACAGCTGAACATCGAGTTCTGACCCATGAAGCTCTTCATCCGCGAAATCATCATCTGGCCGGAAGACGTTCGCTTCGAACCCCGGACGCTGACCTTCGACCCGGGCGCGGTGTCGGTGGTGACCGGATGGAGCGGCACTGGCAAATCCTCGATCGTCAACATCATCGACTATGTGCTCGGGTCGGGCTCCTGCTCGATCGCTGTCGGTGTGATCCGCAACGCGGTTTCTTGGTTCGGACTAACCATCGAAACCGACGCCGGCCTTATGAGGATCGCCCGCCCTAAGCCGGCGGCGCGTCAGGTGTCCGAGGAGATATGGCTGCAACAGGGGCCTGAGGTGGAGCAGCCCCTGCCCATGCGCCCGGCGGCGAACTCCAACGTCGCGCGTCTTAAAGCGCTGCTCGACATCTATTCCGGCCTGTCCAATCTGGCGCTCGATCCGGAGAAGGACAAAGGCTTCGGCGGGCGGGCGAGTTTCCGCGATCTGGCGGCCTTCAACCTTCTGCCACAACATGTCGTGGCCAATCCCTACACGCTCTTCTTCAAGGCGGACTCTTCGGAGCATCGCGAGACCTTGCGCCACGTGCTGCCTCTCGCTTTGGGGATCGTGACCAACGAAGACTTGGTGAGACTCCATCGCCTTCGGCTGCTGCGTGACGAATTACGCAAGGTCGAGACAGAGCTGCGGACCCGGCGCAACGCCATCGACAACTGGAGCGCAAACGCACGCGGCGCCTTCTTCCGCGCCCAGGAGCTCAGTCTCGTGCCGCCCGGAGAGCCGCCCGGAGACCTGCGCGGGCTGCTCTCGGTGCTCGCCGAGGTGGTCGCCGCCGGCGGTCAATCTGTCGCCGCTCCTGGCCGGGTCACGGCTGCGGTGACCCGGCTGGACGACATTCGTCGTCAGGAGCAGGCGCTCGACCAGAAGATCGGCGCCGAACGGCGTCGCCTACGCAAGCTGCGCAGCCTTTCCCGAGCGGTGGTCGACTATGCCGATGTGCTGGCTGAGCAGTCGGCGAGCGTGAAAGGTGTCGGCTGGTTCAAGGCTCATGTCGCGGGAGAGTCCTGCGTTCTGTGTGGATCGGACACCGAAGCGGCGAAAGACGCCCTGGAGGAACTGAACGACCCGATCGCTGAGCTGCAGAGCCTCTCGACTGGCGCGACGACCGCTCGGCCTATGGTTGATCGTGACCTTATCGCTGTTCAGGGCTCCCTGCTTCAGGCGGAAAACGATCTTCAGGCCCTGCAACGCACCCGACGCGAGTTCGAGGCGCAGGTCGATAAGGAACGCGGCCAGTCGCAGAGCCTGGAGAACATCTTCAGATTTATCGGATCGACCGAACAGGCCTTGCGCATGCTCGGGGATATCCAGGGTGACGAGGGTCTGGAGGCCCAGGTCGCCAAACTTCGCGGCGACATCCGGGATATCGAGCGGCAAGGCAACGACGAAGAACGCCGCCGCCGCGCTTCGGACGTCCATGCCCGTATCTCAAGCTACATCGTCCGCTTCATCGAGCATCTCGGGATCGAAGGCGCCGAAGGCCGGCCCATGCTCGATGAGCGCGAGCTGAATCTCCGGTTCGAACGCGAGGGCGCCAAGGGCGCGGATTTTCTCTGGGAAATCGGCAGCGGCGAGAACTGGATGGCCTACCATCTCGCCGCCCTGCTCGCGCTTCACGGGGTCTTCCTCAATCGTCTCCAGAACAATCCGGTGCCGACCTTCCTCGTCATAGATCAGCCGAGCCAGGTCTATTTCCCGAGCGACACCTTCGAACAGATCGTCACCGGCGAAGCCGATCTTGACGAGCCTGGAGAGTCGATTGGCGCCGCTCGTGGGCGCAAAGGTCGGCTCGGCGATCTGGAGAGTACGCGCAAGATTTTCGCGAGCCTCGCTCGCGCGCACGGGTCGTTCAACTCCCGCCTGCAGATCATCGTGCTGGATCATGCGGACCATCATGCATGGGGCGACATCGAGGGCGTCAAAGAGGTGGCCAACTGGCGCGGCGAGGCCGATTTCCTCATCCCCTCGCACTGGTTGGCCGACGAGGCCGCTCCCGACGCGCCCAACGAGGTGACCCCGGATTGACGCGACAATCGATCACCCGAACAGTCCATGGATAAACCAGGCTTGCGACCCCGTCCGACCATCTTCGCCGTCGCCAGCCCGGAACAACCAGAACCGCCGCCCCACCTCATCCTCAACCTGGAAGTAGTCACGAACGGCCCAGACCTCGGCGTCCCGCCGTCGCCATTCTCCGAATATCCTTTCAGGGCCGTCCGCGCGGACTACCCGACGCCGTACGCCTCGCCATGTGAAGTGGGTCGGGGGATTGTCGGGCAGCAGGGCCATGGTCTCGACGGGCTCGGGCCGCTTCAACAGGCGTGCGGGACGCGGCCAATCCGGCGTCCAGTCCAGAACCGGAGCGACAGAAAGGGGCGGCGCCTTGCCGACGGAGCGCTCGGGCACGTCGCTCTCGACCGGGACCAGTCGATACAGGCGCTGGGCGCCGATGCGGTTGGACAGCATATCGACGAGATCCGACAGGTCTGGCCCCTCGGTCTCGCCCAAGGCGCTCTTGCCCCACCGCCAATCGAGGGGTTCGGCCTGGACTGCGGACAGGGTCATGCGCTCGATGCCGAACCCCGGATCGATCTTTTCGATCCGGTCGGTCAGCAGGCGCGACAGCCGGGCCGCATCCCGGGTCGGTCGGGCCAGGCCCACCCTCTGCGCCTCGACCCGGTTGTCGACACGGACGCACAACCAGTCCAGCCGTCTGGCTCCCAGGCTCAGGATCTCCAACGCCGCGCACAGTTCCGAGGCGAGCGCCGTGACATGGCGCTCGAGGGTCTCCGGCGCGCCGATCGGCTCCCCGAACACCCGCGACACCGTCGGGATCTCCGGCGCCTCGACCGGGACGAGCGGCTCGTCCACACGCCCGTAGGCCTGGTCGATGCGACGGCCGAGGTCATGACCGAACCGGAGCGTGAGAGGCGCGCGAGGCCGATGTGCGACGTCGGCGATCCGGTCGAAGCCCATCCGGTGCAGATGCGCGATCAACGCCTCCGGAAGCCGCAGCGCCGCCAGCGGCAATCCTGCGATGGCGGCGTCGACGGCGTCGGGCGCGATCATACGGTGCGCGCGTCGGAAGCGGACCACGGCATGGGCGGAGCCATAGGTCGGACCGATCGCGGCGTCGGCTTCAATGCCTTCCTCCTTCAGGCGTAGGATCATGTCCGCCAGCATGGCGGCCTCCCCGCCCTGAAGGTGGGCGGCCCCGGTGGCGTCGATGGCGAGGCCATCCGGCGGATCGGGCTGGCAGACGGGGGCGTACCGGCGCATGGCCCAGACGGCGAGACGACCGAGCGCGGCCTCGTCGCCCGCCGGATCCGCCACCCGAACGTCGAGGCCGGGGATGAGGGCCTGAGCCTGGGTCGCCGCCATGCCGACGCGTGCGCCCTGGGCCAGCGCCGCCGTGTTGGCGGCGAGCACGATCCGACGGCGCCCGGACCGACCCGCGAGGATCAGGGGAAGCTCAGGCGGCGGCGCGACGTCCGCCAGTCCGCGTCGCAGACGATCGACGGACCAGTTCGGCAGGTAGAGCGAGACGACCCGTCTCATCACAGGCTTCCAAGGTGAAATCCGCGGCCTCGGCGCCGCGACAACGGATGAGTTCGACGAACCAGCGCGCCCGCCCCACGCCGGGCACGGGCAAGGGCGAGGAGGGGGCCGGGCTGATGCGCCAGCGCGTGGCGGAGGCGGTGTGCTGACCGAAGTCGGCGGCTTCCGAAGCCCGTCGCCATCGGCGCACCGCCAGACCCAGGCCGCCCGAGTCTTCGGCGGCCAGTTGCAGCCGTCGGGACGCGACGAGACTGAGGCGGGCGGTCTCGGCCACGACGGCGGCCAGACCGGGATGACGAAGGCCTTCCTCGAAACAGGCGAGAAGGGAAGGCTCGTCCCCGGCCTCGACATAGATCACCCGGTCCGGCCCCAGACCGGCCTGACGCAGGGCCGGTGCGAAGAGGTCGGGGCGGGTTACGCACCACAACACCTGGCCGGGCCGCCGGGCGGCGATGCCTGCGGCGAACAGGGCGGCTGCGGCGCCGTCCACGGCCTCCTCGCCGCCGCCTGCGATCTCATGAACGGCGCCCAGTGAAAGACCGCCGCTGGGGAGATGGCGATCGAGATCTTTCACGCCGAAGGGCAACACCCCGGTGGTGTTCCGGCCGCCCTGTTCAAGGGCGCGGATCCGATCGCGCAGGATGTCGAGCCCGGCAGGCAGGCGGGCGCGCATGAGAAGCCTCCTGTTCCCAAGGCTGACGAATGTTCCTGTAATGTTCTGGTTCTGTATGATGCGAAGAGTCAACCTTCGCTCATCTCTTATCCCCTTCGCCGGACGACCTGTGGACCGCGCGCCAGGACGGCCAGGGACGGTCGCCGCTGGCTTTTTCAGCGAAGTCGGCGATCAATGGGGCGGTAGACGGAGGTCCGCATGTGCAACGAGTATCAGCTCATCCTGCCGTTCGACGAGGTGATCGAGACCTTCAACCGAACCGGCGACCGTCTCGTCTTTCCCGGCGGCATGCCCAACTTCGGACCCATGGCCTCGATCCGTATCGGCGACCGGGCGCCCATCATCACGCGAGGCCCCGATGGCTCGCAGCTGATCGTGTCGCCCTGGGCCTGGAAGTCGCCACAGGGAAGACCCGTGTTCAACTTCCGATCCGACGGTCGATCCTTCGACGGCGTCACCCGCTGCCTGATCCCCACCGACGGCTTCTTCGAGTTCACCGATGCCGAGCCGGGTCAGAAGCGCAAGACCAAGTGGCGGTTCACCATGGCCGACGCGCCGATCTTCTGGGTCGCCGGCCTGGTTCGAGACGGCGCCTTCGCCATGCTGACCACCGAGCCGGGACCGGACATCGCCCCCTACCACGACCGCCAGATCGTCCTGCTGAGACCCGATGCGGCCCTCGATTGGCTGGACCTGCGCAAACCCGAGGCCGAGCTGCTGCGCCCCCTGCCGGAAGGCAGCCTGTCTGTCGAGAAGGTCTTCCCGGAAGCGGCATGAGTTCGGCAAATCGTCACCGACCCAGATCCTGACCCAGATGCTTGCCGCTGAGGACCTGGGCGAAGCCGCGCGCATCGAGCGAAAGCGTGACCGCTTTTCCCACGGTTGGCGGGGTCTCGCCGACACCCAGCCGCCCATAGTGTTCGGAGCCGTCAGCGGCGCGCACCACCACATAGGCGGAGCCGCCCAGTTCGTCGTGGAAGCCGGTCTTCACGACCTTGCCCTGGACCGGCGCCTTGCCCAGCTGTTCCGCCGACCGCGCGCCGTCAAGACGCCGTTGGTTGAGGGTGCGAATGACGTCCTTCGAGAGCTGCAGCCTCCGAAGTCGGGCTTCCATATCCGGGGCCAGCCGGAAGCGCCGCCCTGTTCGTTCGGCGAGGCCCAGGGTCTCCAGATGGCGCAACCGTCCCCGGGTCAGCGCCGTCCAGGCGTCAGTGCCCCCGATCCCGTCATCGACACAGCCGTTGTTGTCCGCAGCTGCCAGGAGACGGCGGTCGAAGGCGGTGAACCGGTCGGCCTCGGTCTCACGCCAGACCCGCCGTTCGGCGTCCTGACGGCTGAGGTCGCCGAGCCGCTCCTGGGCCACTTCCTGGGCCCGGGCGCGAAAGCCGTAGCCGATGTAGTCGCGCGGAATCACGAGGTCCCGGCCGTCGCTTCTCCGGCCGCGCACAAGCACATGGGCGTGCGGCTGGTCGGTGTCGAAATGGCAGACGGCGATCCAGTTCAGACCCGGTTCTCCAAGGTCGTCGGCGACCCTCGACATGACCTCCCTGGCGAAGCCCTGGAGGTCCGAAATCCGATCGCCGTGCTCGGGTGAAATGATGAAGCGAAAATGGTGCCTGTCCTTCGCCCAGCACTCCGTGGCGCCGGTCGGATCGACCCTCTCACGCACCGGTCCGAAAAAGGCCGCGCGCTCGCCGTCCTCGCCCGCGCCCATGCGGCCGAGATAGGCGATATGGGCGGCGAGCGCCGCGCCCCGGGCGAACCCCTTGCCCATGTGCCGGGACACCAGCGCCTTGACCGTGACGCGCTGCCGGACGTCGAGACGGAAGGGACGACCCGAGCGGTTCTGGGCCGCGCGCAGACACCCGGCGCGGTCCCCGTAGGCGAACAGGCGCGAGGCCGCGAGCCTCTGGAACATGGCGATCCGGACGCTGGTCTTGTCCGACTTCAACCTCTGCGGAAGGCGCACTTTCAAGGTCGAGACGTCATCCTTTGACGCTTGGGCGAGGCGTACCTCAATGGCGGTTCGGACCTGCATGATCGGGGCTCCGGCCTGTCGTCGTCGCGGAATCAGGCGTCAACTCAGCGCAAGTCGACGTCGGTCTCCGCAATCCTCGCAAGTGTCTGCCCGGGCTCAGGAAAACAGAAGGCCAAAACCCCTCTTTTATCTTGCCCTAAGCCCTCAATCTGACGATTTCCAACCAGCCTCTCCAACAGTGAACACAGCCGATCAAACCTCGGCAAGACCCAGGCGACCCCGGCGTTCAGACCGCTTCGGGTCCGCCGGATGACAAGAAAAATCCCGCCCGGCCGAAGCCGAGCGGGTCATTGATCCAGATCGTGATGTCTCAGGCGGCCCGGGCCTTGATGGGCACGTGCCGCAGCCCGTTCTCCATCGCCTTCTGGCCGAGGTTGAGCGCCGGTCCGAACGGCCGCTGATCCTCCCGCACCCCGGCCAGCGAATGGACCAGGGTCAGGCAGACCTCCGGCTCCAGCGCGATCAACTCGTCGTTCGCCCGGAAGGGAGCCGCCTTTCCGTTCCTGTCGAAATCCGCCCGGGCGAGGATCAGCTTCACCCCCTTCTGCTGGGCCCATTTGATCGCCAGCTTCTCGGAGCCTTTCGCCCCGGTCGTCGCCAGAGCCATGTCCGGCCACTCCCCCTTAGCCCAGTTGAGGGCGTCGAAGATCCGCCCGGCGTCCTCGGCCGTGTCCGCCATCGGCGCGCCCCGGAAGGCGACGACCGGACCGCCCGGATCGGCCTCTCCGGACCGACGATTCCGGATCGCCCGGATCGCCTGTTTCGCCTCCAGCTGCGCCGCCGTCAGATGGGTGCCGCGCCGTGATCCCCGCCAGGCGGTCCAGACCTCCCCGGTCGCGATCGTCCAGGTTTCGGAGGCCGCATCCCGGATCAGTTCGCAGGCCTGCGTCGCCGCATCTCCGGATCTCGCTTTCGCCGTTGCGTCCTGAAGTTCGACATCGGCCGCTTCCGATCCGTCGAAATCCCGATCCAGGGCGCGCATCGCGTCACGGGCGCGGTCGGCGTCCCGTTCAATCCGTCCCGCGGCCGAGTGGAAGGCGCCGATAAGCGCTTCGCCGAGGATCGTCTGATAGTCCTCCAGAGCGGTGTCGGAGATCACGTCCACGAGCTCGGTCATGAGCGCGCGCCCCAGCTGGATCAGGGCGTCCTCGGTGGGGTGCGGACGCGCATCCCCCAAGGACGCGGTCAGGTCGTCGAAGGCGGAGTCGGTCTTCGAAGAGGCGGAGAAGGCGGTGTTGAAGTGGGTCATCGAACCATTCCTTTGAAAAGAGACTGTCGAAGCGCCCCATGCGCAACGACCCCGGCTTTGGCCACGGCGGGGTCCTCGGCAGTCACCGGAGCGGAGGGCCGCTTGCCCTCCGTGGAGGGGAACGGCGCAGCCGTTGACTTCCGGGGTGCCGTGACAAAGTCGGAGGGCGTTGTGTGGGGGCAAGTCGTCGTCGCCCTTCGCGACGACGACTCCATTCGGCGCCGTCGCGCCGATACGGACGAGAAGGCGTCGATCTTCTCGTCCCTCGACGCCGGCGGGCCGGCGGCGCATCCCCAGGCGAGCGAGCCGTCCTCAAGGCGCCACGCCCGCGAGGCGCATAAGGCCCTCCACCGACAGCGGTGTGGGCCGATAGGCGATCGCTGCATGGGCGGCGCAGAAGGCGCCGCGTTCAGACGGACGACCGCAGAGGCTGAAGGCGGCGTCGCCCGGTTCGCCATACGGCCAACGGCAATCCATCCGCCTCACCGACAGAATGGTCGCAACGCCATCGGGCGGCGGCTCGGGCGCCACGTGATGCGCCGCCTCGCGACGAGTCCGGGCGCCTGTGCGCCCCTCCGAGAGGCCGAGGCGAGCGACCTTGCCGAGGACGGCGTTGCGGGTGAGGCCGCCGCCGAGTTCCAGGGCGATGGTCTCGGCGCTCCGCCCTTCGGGCCACAGGCGCTTCAGCAGGTTGATACGGGCTTGGGTCCATGCGGACATGGCGGTCTCCTTCGGCGAGCCCCGATGGCTCGTCCGACCGCGCCCTTCCTCCGGCCTTTCCGTCGCCAGCACGAAGAAGGGCCCGAGGCGCAGCGCGCCCGGGCCCTTCAAATCTCCCCTTCGGATCAGAACGGGATGTCGTCGTTGAGATCGTAGCCGCCGCCCGCCTCGACGCCGCGATCGGCGACGCCGGAGCGGTCTTCGGACGGTTCGCCGACGACGCGCCGGTTCTTCAACCGGATGTCGCTGACGACGAGGCGAAGGTCGTAGTGCTCCACCCCGTCCTTGCCGGTCCAGGTGTCGTTTTCGACATGGCCCTGGATCACGACGCGGCTGCCCTTTCGGGCATAGGGCTGGATGTAGTTTTCAGCCGTCGCCTCGTTGAAGCAGATACAGTTGAAGCCGGTGGTCCGCTCGCCGGGTTCACCGTTGGCGCGCCGGAAGCGGGTGGTTTCCACCACGCGGAAGCTCGCGCGCTTCTTGCCGGAGCCTTGCGCCGACAGGATGGAAGGGTCTGCGGCCAGGTAGCCTTCGAGGGTCAGGGTTTGCATGGTCAGTCTCCTTGAAATCAGGATGAGCGGTTGAGGATCAGGCGGCGGCGCGGTCGTCCGCCGCGTCTGCGCTCGCATCGGCCTGGCGGTCTTCCGCCCAGTCGAGGACGGTGAGCCGATTGATCACCAGCTCCTTGGCCGTCCGCTCCGACCCGTCGCGGGCGGTGTAGGCGGTGTCGATGAAGGCGCCGATCACGACGGCCTCGCACCCTTGCGCCAGCCCGCGCGCGATGACCTTCTCGTTGAGGCCCTTCGACCAGCTGACGCAGTTGACGCCGACCAGCCGGGCCTTGCCGGCATTGTCGGTCCCGCGCTGTTCGAGCAGGCGGAAGACCGCCTTGCCGAAGTCGTCGCTGATCTGGGGGTCGGCCGCGAGGCGGCCCGTGAACACCATGGTCTGCATATCAGTCTCCTGTCGATGCGAAGCCGCCGGGGAGCCGATCTCCCCAATCCCGCTTCGCCCGAGACCTCCCTTCCTCCTCAGCTCCCGGCCGGGCGCTTTCGCCCCGGGCGTGACCGCCTGGACTGTCGCTATCGATCCGCTTTCGCGCGATGCTGGGGCATGTGCGTTCTCACCCTCGCCTGGGATATCCACCCGGACTGGCCGCTCGTGGCGGCCGGCAACCGCGACGAAGAGTACGCTCGACTTTCGGAACCACTGGTGCTCCGCCGGGTCGTTCACCTGACCGATACGGCCAAGGTTGTTTGGAGTGACGGAACGCGAAGGGCCGTCGTCATGCGTGGAGACCGTCACAGTGCGCATGGTTTCCAAGCGCCTCAATCACTCGGCAGTCGGAAATCCGCCCACCTGAGCAACTCGCCGCCTGAATACGGGTGAGTTCGGCGTGCAGCGCCTGAAGCCCGGCGATGCGAGTCTCAACCGCCGCAAGCTGGCGTTCGGCGATCCGGTTGACCTCCGTGCAGGGCTGGTCGGGTTCGTCGGACAGCGCCAGCAGGGCGCGGATGTCGTCGATCTCGAACCCCAGCTGCCGCGCGTGGCGAATGAAGGCGAGCCGCCGCGTCGCAGCGCCGTCGTAAAGGCGTCGGTCGCTCGCGGTGCGGGGCGGCTCCTCCAGCAGTCCGATCTTCTCGTAGAACCGGATCGTCGGAACCTTCACGCCGGTCTCGGCCGAAAGGCGCCCGATCGTCCGGAGCGGGGGAGGGGATGGGTCTCTGGCCATGCTCGAAATATAGGGCTTGATCCTCTAGTGGCTAGAGGATGCATGAAGGGTGCATGACGACGCCCGCTCCGACAGAATCCTGCGCCCCGGCCCGAGGCTGCTGCGGCCATCAGGTCCGGTTCGACGGGGCCTCGCCCGCCTATCGGCGCGTGCTGATGGCCGTCATCGCCCTTAATCTGGGTGGGTTCTTCGCGGTCGCCGCGGGCGGTCTCATGCAGGGATCGGCGGCTCTCGCCGCCAATGCGATGGACTTCCTGGCCGACAGCGCCACCTACGCCGTCAGCCTCTGGGCCATCGGCAAGTCCGTGCGGGTGCGGTCCGGTGCCGCAGTCTTCAAAAGCGCAAGCCTCCTCGTCATGGCCGTGAGCATTCTCGGCTACGCCGTCTGGAGAGCGGTCACGGGGCAGCCGCCCGAAGGCGTCGTCATCACCGGTCTGGGACTGGTCGGCTTCGCCGCGAATCTAATCGCCGCCCTGCTGCTCGTGCGTTTCCGTGACGGTGACGCCAACGTGCGCTCCGTCTGGCTTTGCACACGGAACGATCTGATCCACAGCCTGGGCGTCGCCGCGGCCGGCGGGCTGGTCTGGCTGACTGGATCCCGGTGGCCGGACTTGCTGGCGGGCCTTCTGCTGGGCGGCGTCTTCCTCCAGTCCGCCATTTCGATCTTGGTGCAGGCTAGGGCGGAGAGCCGCGCAGCCCACGCCGCTGTTCGGACTTTGTAACGCATTGCCTAACTTCGAGAACGAAAGTATGCAGCGCGCGATGACCTGGTCGATGACGACATGGGCGAAGCTGATCGTGGCGATGACTCTTGTCTTCGCCGCCTTCTTCTTTGCGCCCGCCGTCGACGCCGCGACCTGTCTGCCGGAACCGCCTGCGGCTCACGCGGTCGTCGATCATGATCAAAGCGAGGGCGACCACAGCGGCAAGAGCGGCGGTCACGGGATCTGCTCGCACGGCCACTGCCACCACACCTCAACGGCGCGCGGTCCTGCCGTGGACGCCTTTGCTCCGTCGTTCGGCGAGCCTCCTCTGCAAAGCGGCCGACAGGATGACTTCCGGGCGTCCATCACGCCTGACGGCCTGAAGCGTCCTCCCAGAGTCTGACCGAAGACCTGCGCCTTAGCGCGCCTCTTCGTCCTCAGAAACTCTGGAAATGAATCATGTCTCCCACATCTCGCAGGCGGCCGCGTTACGCGGTCGGCTGCGCCCTCGCTGCGATCGCGGCGACCCTGGCCAGTCCCGTATGGGCTGACCCAGCTCCGACCTATGCCCAACTCCTCGCTCAACTCGGGAATGCGCCTGCGACCCTTGAGGCGGGCGCCAACTACGACGCAGCGGAAGCCCGTGTCCGTCAGGCACGGGTGCGTCCCAACCCTGTCCTCGGCTTCGATGTCGAGAACGCCTATGGCTCAGGCCCCTATTCGGGTCTGAACAACGCGGACATGACCCTGGCGATCAGTCAGGATCTCGAGCTGTGGGGACGTCGTTCGACGCGCATCGCCGCCGCTCGCGCCGAGGCCGGCGCAGTGGGCCTTCAACGAGACCTTGCGGTCATCGACGCCGCAGGCCGCCTGGCCCTGATCTATGCCGAAGCGGAGGCCGCGCAGAGGCGAGCCACGCTCGCGGAAGAAACCCTCACGCTGACCGTCGCGGATGCCCGCGCGGCCCTGACCCTCGTGGAGGAAGGTCGCGAACCTCTCCTCCGCGGCATTCAGGGGGAGGCCGAGGCTGCCTCGGCGCGCGCGACGCGGGATGAAGCTGTCGCGGAACGCGACGCGGCCTATGCCCGTCTCACGGCTGTCGCCATGATCCCGGTTCCGGTCACGCAGATCGAAGACAGCCTTCTCGACGAGGCGCCGACGACGATCGGATCCGTGATCGAGGATGCGCCGACGGTCCGCGTCGCCGAAGCCCAACGGTCCGCCGCCGAACGACGCATCGATGTTCAACGGGTTCAGGCCCGCCCCGACATCAACGCCAGTATCGGCATCCGCCGCTTCGAGGCGGAAGATGCGACGGCGCTGACTTTCGGCGTCAGCATGCCGCTGCCGTTGTTCGACCGGAACCGGGGAAACATCGAAGCGGCGCAAGCCGAGTTTCGCGCTGCCGACGCCCGGCTGATGAGTGCGCGGCAGGAAGCCCAGGCGGACCGCGCTGCCGCGGTCGCTCGCCTTTCGGCCTCGGTCAGTCGCGTCAACGCTGCTGACGGCGGCGTCACCGCCGCAGAGGAAGCCTATCGCCTGTCCCGCATCGGCTTTGAGTCCGGCCGCATTTCCCAGGTCGAACTGCGGGTGACCCGCACCGCCCTCGTCAACGCCCGGTCTGCAGCGGTCGACGCGCGTCTCGCGCGCGTCCGAGCCGAGATCGATCTCGCGCGCCTTGATGGCCGCGCCCCCTTCGAAGGAGCCCAGTGATGCGCAAGCGCACATCGAACAAGACCCTGCTGATCGGCGGCGTCGCCGCCCTGGTCATTCTCGGAGGCGGCGGCCTCTGGTTGGCCACCCGGTCCTCCGAACCCGCCGCGCCGGCTGCCGCCGAAGGCGAAGCCGGCCATGCCGAGGAAGAGGGGGGACACGCCGAGGGGGAGGCCGCCGGGGCAGAGACCGAAGGTCGGATTGAACTCACCACAGCAGAGATCCAGGCAGCGGGCATCACGGTCGTCGGCGTCGGCGGCGGAGGAGGAGGGGAGACCCGGCTCGCCGGCCGCGTAGAGCCGATGGTCGATTCTCGCGCTGCCGTGGGCGCTGCCGTCGGAGGTCGCGTCGAGCGCGTTCTCGTCGCGCCGGGTCAGTCGGTCCGCGCCGGTCAGCCGCTTGTGAGCCTTGTCAGCGGCGAGGCGGCGACCTTCCGCGCGGACGCCGACGCGGCCGGGGCATCCGCTGAAGCGGCGCGCCAGGCCTATGAGCGAAATCGCAGTCTGGCGGATCAGGGCATCGTCGCGCGGCAGGAGGTCGAAGCGTCACGCGCCCAGTTCCTGAGCGCCGAGGCGGCGACCCGCGCCGCTCGCGCCCGCTCGGCGGCCGCTGGCTCTCCGAACGCTTCGGGCAGGCTCAGCGTGACCAGTCCGATCTCGGGCGTGGTCAGCAGCGTCCAGGTCGGTCCGGGCGGGTTCGTCGCCCAGGGCGGCGTGGTGGCGGAAGTCAGCAATCCTGCTCGTGTCGAGATGGTCTTCAACGCACCGCCTGCCCTTGCGGCCAATGTGCGTGCCGGTGCGCCAATGCGCGTGACCGGGCCGAACGGCGAGTTCGACGCCGTCGTCACCGGCGTCGCCGCCGACGCCGGTCTCAGCGAAAGCGGCGCGACCGTGATCCGGGCCCGACCCTCTGGCGCGTCTCTGCCGCCAGCCGGTTCGGCCGTCACTGGCGCCATCGTGACCGGCGAGGCGACTGGCGGGATGACCGTGCCCACCGAGGCGGTCCAGACCGTCGATGGAAACACCGTGGTCTTCGTGCAGGTCGAGGGCGGCTTCCAAGCCGTGCAAGTGCTCGCAGGCCGCCAGGCCGCGGGCCGCACCGAGATCCTGCGCGGGCTCACCGGATCTGAACGCGTGGCGTCCGCCAACGCCTTCCTGCTCAAGGCCGAAATGGCCAAGGGCGAAGCCGAGCACGGGCACTAGGGGGCGTCATGTTCAAAGCACTTATCGAAGCCTCGGTCCGCTTCCGATGGTTCGTGGTCCTGGCGACGGCGATCGTCGCCGCCTTCGGCCTCTACAACCTGACGCAGCTACCCATCGACGCCGTGCCGGACATCACCAACCGGCAGGTTCAGATCAACACCATCGCGCCAGCGCTCGCGCCCGAGCAGATGGAACGTCAGGTCACCTATCCGCTCGAAACCGCGATGGCGGGTATTCCTGGCATCCAGACCACGCGGTCGCTGAGCCGAAACGGCTTCAGCCAGGTCACGGTCATCTTCTCCGACAACACGGACATCTACTTCGCCCGCCAGCAGGTGGCCGAACGGATGGCCCAGGCGCGCGAACGGTTGCCCGAAGGCGTGGAGCCGGCGCTTGCGCCCATCACCACGGGACTGGGCGAGGTGCTGATGTGGACGGTCGACTTCAAGCCGTTCAACAGCGCCAACCTCGCCAAACCGGGTGAGCCCGGCTGGCAGGCGGGCGGCGCCTATCTGACGCCCGAAGGCGAACTCCTGACCACGCCCCAGGCCCGCGCAACCTATCTCCGCACGGTTCAGGACTGGATCATCGCCCCGCGCATGCGGACCGCGAAGGGACTGGCCGGCGTTGATGTGAACGGCGGCTATGTGAAGGAGTATGCGGTCCGACCCGACGCCGCGCGTCTGGCGGGTTACGGTCTGAGCCTGAACGATCTCGTCGTCGCGCTGGAACGGGCTAACACCCAGGCTGGCGCTGGCTATGTCCAGCGGTCCGGCGAAGCCTTGACCGTGCGGACCGACGCCTTGGCGCAGACCATCCCGGATCTCGCCCAGGCCCCCGTCGTCAACCGCAACGGACTGGTCGTCCGGGTCGCCGACGTCGCCACCGTCGAGATTGGCCAGGCGCCGCGTCTCGGCGGCGCCAGCCGCGACGGCCACGAGGCCGTGGTTGGTACGGCGCTGATGCTGGCCGGCGGCAACAGCCGGACGGTGGCCCAAGCCGCAGCCGAACGTCTCGAGGAGGTTTCCGCGAGCCTGCCGCCGAGCGTTGTCGCCGAACCGGTCCTGAACCGCAGCTCGCTGGTCAACAAGACCATCTCAACCGTCGCCAAGAACCTGATCGAAGGCGCTCTGCTGGTGATCGTGGTGCTGTTCCTGCTGCTCGGCAACATCCGTGCGGCCTCGATCACCGCCCTGATGATCCCGATCAGCTTCCTGTTCGCGGTCATCGGCATGAACCGCTTTGGCATCAGCGGAAACCTGATGAGCCTCGGCGCGCTGGACTTCGGCCTTCTGGTCGACGGCGCGGTCGTGGTGGTCGAGAATACCCTGCTGATGCTCAGCCAGCGGCGGGCCGAAGCCGGTCGAATGCTGACACGCCGGGAGCGGCTCGAGGTTGCTGGAGCCGCGGCGCGTCAGATGGTCAAACCGGCTGCTTTTGGCCAGCTGATCATCCTCCTGGTCTTCACGCCGCTGCTGATGCTTGAGGGCGTGGAGGGCAAGACCTTCATCCCCATGGGCGCAACGGTGATGCTGGCCCTCGTCGGCGCCTTCATCTTCTCCTTCACCTTCGTGCCGGCGATGACGGCCCTGCTGGTCCGGGATCCGAAGAAGGTCGAGGTCGATGAGCACGGCCACGCCCACGAGCACGAGACCTTCATCCTCCGATACGCGCGGCGCTGGATCGAACCGGCGATCCGCGCCGCCGTCGACCGGCCCAAAGTCGTCCTGGCGTCCGCGCTCGGCGCCCTCGTCATTGGCGGCATCGCCTTCAGTTCTTTGGGGCGGGAGTTCATTCCGACCCTGGATGAAGGCGATATCGCCATGCAGGCGTTGCGCGTGCCGTCCGCCTCGCTGGAACAATCGCTGGCGATGCAGATGGCCCTCGAACGCGTCATCAAGGCCCAGCCCGAGGTGAAGACTGTCTTCGCCCGGACCGGGACGGCGGAGGCGGCGGTGGACCCGATGCCGCCGAACATTTCGGACGCGGTCATCGTCCTGAAAGACCGCAAGGAGTGGCCCGATCCGAACCTTCCGAAAGAGGAGCTGATCGAACGGTTCGAAGAGCTCGCCGCCGGACAACTCGGCAACAGCTTCGAGTTCAGCCAGCCCATCGAGCTGCGCTTCAACGAGCTGATCTCGGGGGTTCGGACCGACCTCGCCGTGATGGTCTATGGCGACGACTTCACCCAGCTGCAGGCCACTGCGGACCGGGTCGCCGCCGCCCTGCGCGCAACGCCCGGATCTGCCGACGTTCGCGTCGAACAGGCGTCCGGGCTGCCCACCCTGACCGTCAGCGTGGATCGTTTCGCGGCCGCCAACTACGGCTTGTCGGCCGCCGATGTCTCCGAGGCGGTTTCGGCCGCGGTCGGCGGCGCCGAGGCCGGGCAAATCTTCGAAGGCGATCGTCGCTTCAGCGTCGTCGTCCGTCTCGCGGATGATGCACGGAATGATCCGGCGGCCCTTGCGGCTCTGCCGGTAACGACCGCCACAGGCGTGACCGTGCCGCTCTCCTCCGTCGCCCGGATTCAGGTCGCGGAAGGACAGAACCAGATCAGCCGCAATGACGGCAGCCGGCGGATGGTGGTGCAGGCCAACGTTCGCGGGCGCGACCTGGGCGGCTTCGTCACCGAGGCCCAGGCCAAGGTGGAGGCCGACGTCGATCTTCCGACCGGCTACTCCCTGACCTGGGGTGGCCAGTTCGAGAACCTGAAGCGGGCCGAACAGCGTCTGGGGCTGGTCATTCCGATCGTCTTCATCCTGATCGGGGTCTTGCTTTTCATGGCTCTGGGATCCTTCGCCGAGGCGGGCCTGGTGTTCGCGTGCGTTCCGTTGGCTCTGGTCGGCGGCGCCCTGGCGCTTGTCCTCAGGGGGATGCCGTTCTCGGTTTCCGCAGCGGTCGGCTTCATCGCCGTGTCCGGCGTCGCGACCTTGAACGGTCTCGTGCTGATGCAGGCCATTCGGGAGCGTCTCACGGGCGGAGCGGCGCCGCGTCTTGCCGCCATCGAAGGCGCGACAAGCCGGCTTCGCGCCGTCCTGACGACGGCTCTCGTCGCCATCGTCGGGTTTATCCCGATGGCATTCGCTCACGGCGCCGGCGCCGAAGTGCAGAAGCCGCTGGCCACCGTGGTCATCGGAGGCCTGCTCACGGCCACCGCGCTGACGCTCCTTGTCCTTCCGACCTTCGCGGCCAAGGCCGTGAAACACCGGAAGGCGGAAGGGATCGAGGAATGAGCGGGGCCCACGAAACAGAGCAGGTCCAGCGCCGCACCCTCCTGGTGGTGCTGTTCCTGAACGCTCTGCTGTTCGTGGGCCTGGGAGTCGGCGGCCTCGCCGCCGACTCCAGCGCTCTGCTCGCGAACGCCGTCGACAACGGCTCCGACGCGGCCGTCTATCTGATCAGCTTCCTCGCCGTCGGGCGCGCGCTGATCTGGAAGACGCGGGCGGCTCAGGTCTCCGGCGTGATGCTGCTGATCTTCTCGGTCCTCGTCCTGCTCGACGCCCTGCGCCGGACGCTGACGGGAACCGAGCCGGTCGGACCGACCATGATGGTGCTCGCTGTCGTAGCGGCGGTTATCAATCTGATCTGCCTGCTGTTGATCCGTCGTCAGCAGAGCAGCGACGTCAACATGAAGGCGGCCGAGACATTCAGCCTGAACGATTTCGCCTCGAACGGCGGCATCCTCGTCGCAGGCGGCCTGGTGATGTGGTTGGACCAGTCGTGGCCCGACCTGCTGGTGGGGGTGCTGGTCGCCGCCATAGCCGCCAAGGGCGGCTTCGACATTCTACGCGATGCGCGCCTTGCGCGACGCGACGCGGAGAGCTCGGTGACATGAGCCCGCCGTTGATCGACATCGCCTCCGTCCAGCGCTGGCGCAAACTCTTCATCGCCGCCGGGTTGTTCGCCCTGCTGGCCTGGACCGCTCTCGTGAAGGCCCAGCCACAGCTCGAGCATCCCGTCGAACATCTCGGGCTGATCGCCATCATGGTTTGCGTCTTGGGGCGCGCCTGGTGCTCGCTCTACATCGGCGGCCGAAAGAAGCAGGAGATCGTCACCAGCGGGCCTTATTCGCTGTGTCGAAACCCGCTTTATGTTTTCAGCTTCATCGGCGCATTCGGGATCGGCGCACAGACGGGCAGCCTGACCGTCGGCGCCACCTTCGCCGTCGCCTGCTGGATCGTGTTCCGCATCGTCGCGAGCCGAGAGGAAAGCTTCCTGACGTCGGCCTTCGGCGACACCTACCGCAGCTACGTCGTGCGCACCCCCCGCTTCGTTCCGAACCTGCGCCTCTGGCGTGATGAGGCGGAACTGTCCGTCCGGCCGGCCTTCTTCCTCCGGACTGTCCGCGACGGCCTTGTCTTCCTTCTGGCGTTGCCCGTGTTCGAGGGACTGGAGCACCTCCAGAACCTCGGCTGGCTCGACGCTCTCATCGCCCTACCGTGAGGTCGAGATGAACCGCAAGCGACTGGTCATCCTCCTGAGTGCGGCTTTGGCGATCGCCGCCTTCGTCGCTGGAGCCGTCGCCCAGCGCGCCGGGATGTTCGTGCCTGACCGCTCGATCCCTACCCGTGATGTCTCCTGAGGAGCCCGATCATGCCCAAGACCCTCCGCCTCAACATTCCCGTCCTCCTGCCTCATGCGCCCGATGTGCAGGACGGCTGCGTTGGACGGCTGATCGCGCTGTTGCGGGCCGAACCCGGCGTCTCTGAGGCGCATGTCGCCGAAGGCGAGGGAGGCCCAGAGCTTTGCATCCATTACGACCCCGACCAGCTGTCGCTGGCTCAGGTCCGTCGCCGTGCGCGTCAGGCCGGAGCCGAGGTCAGTGAGCGTTTCGGGCATCTCGTCGGGCGAGTGGAGGGTGTCCGCCACGCCCGGCACGCCCGCACGCTCGCGGCCGCGCTCGGCGAAGAAGCCGGCGTGATCGAGGCGGTGCTGGATCCGGCTGGCGCTCTGCGCCTGGAGTTCGACCGGCAGATCACGAACCGTGAGACGCTTGTCGATCGCCTTGCGAGCCACGGCCTCGCACTGGTCGGAGCGACGGAGGACGCTGCTTCAGCCACTGCAAAGCGCCCTGATGCGCAGCCGACTGCGCCATCCGATGACGAGGCCAGTCATACGCCCGATGACGGTCACGGCCATGGCCACTTCGATGGCGATGGCCATGACCACGGACATTCCGAAGGCGACGGGCACGACCATGGTCATGGCGGCTTCCTCGGACCCAACACGGAGCTCATTTTCGCGGTCGGCAGCGGTGTCGCGCTCACGATTGGTTGGCTGATCGAGAAATTCATTCCGGGCGTGCCGGGATGGCTGCCCTTCGGCCTTTTCCTGATCGCCTATGCCTTGGGCGGCTGGTTCACGGTCGGCGAGGCTGTCGGGAATCTGCGGCGCAAGCGTTTCGAGATCGACACCCTGATGCTGGTGGCCGCAGCCGGCGCCGCGGCGCTCGGAGCCTGGGCGGAAGGGGCGCTGCTACTGTTCCTGTTCAGCCTCGGGCACGCCCTCGAACACTTCGCGATGGGTCGCGCCAAGAAGGCGATCGAGGCTCTGGCCGCCTTGGCCCCGCGCACCGCTCATGTGCGGCGAGGAGAGGCCGTCGTCGAACTTCCGGTCGAAGAGCTGGAAGTCGGCGACCTCGTCGTCGTCCGGCCGAACGAGCGTCTCCCGGCCGACGGCTTCGTCGTGAAGGGAACATCCAGCGTGAACCAGGCTCCCGTGACAGGGGAGAGCATTCCGGTGGACAAGCAGCCTGTCCTGAACCCCGAGGAGGCCCGCGCCAAGCCGGCGAATGTCTCGGCGGCGTCGGTGGTCTTCGCCGGCACCATTAACGGCGGCGGCGCCATCGAGATCGAAACGACGCGTCGATCCAACGACACCACCTTGGCCAAGGTCGTCCGGATGGTGAGTGAGGCCGAGACCCAAAAGTCGCCGACCCAGCGCTTCACCGATCGCTTCGAGCGCGTCTTCGTGCCCCTCGTGCTCGGTCTGGCCTTCGTCCTCCTGTTTGCATGGGTTGTCGTCGACGAGCCGTTCCGCGACAGCTTCTATCGGGCGATGGCCGTGCTGGTGGCCGCCAGTCCGTGCGCTCTCGCGATCGCCACGCCGAGCGCGGTGTTGTCCGGGGTCGCCCGGGCGGCCCGCGCCGGGGTTCTCGTCAAGGGTGGCGCGCCGCTCGAAAACCTGGGAGCGCTCGACGCCATCGCGTTTGACAAGACCGGGACGCTGACCGAGGGGCGGCCGCGGATCACCGATGTCGTTCCGTTCGGCCAGACGACAGAGAGCGAGCTCCTGGAGATTGCTGTCGCGGTCGAACGGCTCAGCGATCACCCCTTGGCGGAAGCGATCGTCCGCGACGGAAGCCAGCGGTTGGTCGCCGCCCCCGTTCGAACCGCAACGGATTTGCGTAGCCTGACTGGCAAGGGCGTCACGGCACGCCTGGACGACCAGGATGTTTGGATCGGCAAACCGGAGATGTTCGGTTCGGACGCCATCGCTCCGCTCGCACCGGACACCGAGATCGCCGTCGCGGGCCTTCGAAACCAGGGACGGACGCTCATGGTGGTTCGCCGCGGGACAAAGGATCTCGGGGTCATCGGCCTTCTCGACACGCCTCGGGCCAAGGCGCGCGAGACCCTTACCGCGCTCCGCGCGCTCGGCATTCGCCGCATGATCATGATCTCGGGCGACCACCAGAAGGCGGCCCAGGCGGTGGCCGGTCAGGTCGGGCTGACCGAGGCGTGGGGCGACCTGATGCCGGAGGACAAGGTCGACGCCATCAAGAAACTCCGGGCGGAGACCAAGGTCGCCATGGTCGGCGATGGCGTCAACGATGCTCCGGCGATGGCCACCGCGACGGTCGGCGTCGCCATGGGTGCGGCGGGATCGGACGTCGCCCTGGAGACCGCCGACGTAGCCTTGATGGCGGATGATTTGTCGAAGTTGCCCTTCACCGTGGGTCTCAGCCGTCAAACCCGCCGCATCATCCGCCAGAACCTGTTCGTCAGCCTCGGGGTCGTGGCGTTCCTCGTCCCGGCGACGATCCTCGGTCTCGGCATCGGCCCTGCCGTCGCCCTCCACGAGGGTTCCACCCTGCTGGTCGTCTTCAACGCGCTTCGCCTTCTGGCGTGGCGCGGTCCGCGCGGCGTCGAATGACCCGCCTTCAGGAAAGCAAAGGATAGTCCAATGAAACGTCTCGGCTGGGTTGGCGTCATCGCCGCCTTTCTCCTGATCTCGGTCTTCGGCTTCGGGATGCTCTCGCGGCAGGGTCGCCCGGCGCCGGAGCCGACGGCAGTCGATGCACGCCCGATCGACCAGCATGCCGGGCACGGCGATGCCGCCTCGGATAATCCCGCCACCCGTTCCTACAAGGAGGCGAACGAGCGGATGCACGCCGCTATGAACATCGACTACAGCGGCGACGCCGATGTCGACTTCATGCGCGGGATGATCGCCCACCACGAGGGGGCGGTCGCCATGGCAAGGATTGCGCTCGACCAAGGTTCGGATCCCGAGGTCAAGGGCCTCGCGGAGGAGATCATTCGGACTCAGGAAGCTGAAATTGTCCGTATGCGGGTGTGGCTGGCCAACCGCGCGGCTCGCCCGGCGGACGCGCAGGGCTGAAGCCATGGGGGGCAAGCGATCCCCGATCCGGAGCAAGGCTCCTCGATGGCGTCCAGGGCGCTACAAGGGGCGCGGCCGGTCCAAGCTATACGGGAGGCCAGAGCCGTTCCGGCCGGTGCAGGACACACTGATCGCGATTGGCGCGAGCCTCGTCGCCGGCGCGATCGTCGTCTGTCTCGCCGTACCGCTGGCGGCGACCTACCGCATCCCGGTGTTCGTGTCCTTCGGCGTTCTCATGTCGCTCCTGGCGATCATGACCTATCGTCTCGGGCGGAAGGGGCAGGCTGGACGGGTCATGACCGCCGCCATGGCGACTGTATGTCTCTTGGGGTTCGGCCTTCTTGTTCTGACGCGAGATCAGTTGCAGTTCGGTCCGCGTCATCACGATCACCCCGGAGTGGCCGAAGCGGCACGGCCTTGAGACTGCAGCGCAGACCGCCAGGCCGCAGCCGGTCTGGGTTTCGCGGGACGGTGTCGCTCTTCCCATTTGGTAATCGTCGGCGCGCTGCCGCTGTTGATTCCAGTCGCCGGACTTGTCGGTATCGCGCCCGGCGACCCGCAGTGAGCCGGCAAGCGTAAGTCGCTGTTTCGCTAGGCTGCGGCACCCTCCAGGATCGACTGGACCGGATGGCGGCGCAGCACCCCCTCCACGACATCGGGCCGGTCCACCGGAACGAAGACCCGTGGGGCATAGGCGATGATCTCGACGAAGCAGCCGAGCGAGACCAGGGCGTCACGGTCGGTGCGGCCCCCGACCACTTCCAGCCGCCAGCGGTCCATGACCCGCGA
>NZ_DLMO01000064.1 GCF_002479325.1 Brevundimonas sp. UBA7534 | reverse complement strand
ATGAGTCCGGACCCTAGCGGATCAGGCGCACCTGTCCCGCCTGTTTCGGCGCCGGTTCGGCGTCACGCCGTGGAAATGGCGTCGGGCGCGCAAGGGCGACGCGTTCCCCCAAAACCAAATCGCCGCGCCGACGGGCCACGCCGATCGCCAATCCGTGCCCTGAACGGCGATATCCCCCTTCGGTCTTTTTAGACCAAGAGGAGCCGCGGCCGCTTTTGAGGGTCGACGGCTCGGACCGCGTTCGGGCCTTGGTCCCGGTCGTGAACGGCGGCGCGGGCGTGATGGCTTACAGGGGAGAGGAACGCCCGATCTTGGGAAATAAGGGGCGTTCGCGCCGGGGCCGATCCCGACGACCGAACGGTTCGGGTGGCTCCCAAAAAGCGCCGCCTCGGTGCTCAGAGCGCGATCAAACGTCGTTGTCATTGCCGCGAGGGCGCACGATAGGTCTGAGGCGTGGCGAACTCCAGGCCGCCTGCAACTCAACGAACGTCAGGTTCCGCCGCCCATGGCCCCTCGCCGGCCTCTACGAGGCGCTGCCAGCGACGCCAGACGTTATGACGAGCAGGGCTCGGCAGCCTGTCTCTCCCAACTGAAGACAACGGCGTAGAAGACCTCGCTCTGGAATGCAGCCTCCAGTGCGAGAGCATCGCCTCGACGCCTGATATCTTCGGCCGCACTCTCCACACTGAGAGCGATCATCGCGCCGAAAACAACTACCGCCAGTTCAATGAGTCGCGTGCGGCTCAACGGCCATCTGACGCGCGGCCTTCCACGCGATTCGATTTCGGCCTCGGACAATCGATACCCCGCGCAGGCACGCGACAAGGACTAGAAGCGGTTCTGACGCTATCATTTTCCCGGCGGCAGGGCTTCACTTAGGTAATCTATGACCGCGTAGACGTCGTCGGCGGGGGCGACCATGCCGTTGGTCTCCATCCGGGCGACGGTGGCGTCCCATTCCTCGGGCGTGCGTCCCTGGGCGGTAACCAGGCTCAGGGAGTGGCAGCCGCTGCACAGACGCTGGGCGATCTCGCGGCCCTCGCCCTCCGGCAGGGCGACCGCGGCCTCGGCGCTCGGCTTGGTCGCCGCCGCGGGAGCGGCAGGCTCGGCCGGCGGCGCGACAGGCGCGGTGGGGGCCGGCGTAGGCGTCGATGTCTTGGCCGGTTCGCCTCGGCCGCAGCCGGACAGCAGCGCCGCGGCGGCGAGCAGGGCCGCGGCCGTCGACAGCGAGGCGGGGAAACGAACGAAACCCATCACAGACTCTCCAGAGGACGCGGCGCGGGCTCGGCGATCCGCTCCACGCGGCCGACAACGAAGGTGTAGGAAAAGGCGCCGATGAGCGCGAGGCCGCCGATGAGCGCCAGGCCGCCGAAGAAGGATCCCGTCGCTGCGACGATGAAGCCGATCAGGATGGGCGTCACGATCCCCGCCAGATTAGTGCAGAAGTTGAACAGGCCGGCGGTCAGGCCGATCAGGCTCTTAGGCGCCACGTCCGAGATCAGCGTCCAACCCAGGTTTGACATCCCCTGACCGAAGAAGGCCACCGACATCACCGCGATCACCAGAGCGTCGGATTCCAGGAAGGCGGCGGTGATGATGGTCGAGGACAGCATCAGTCCACCCACGATCGGCAGCTTGCGGCCCAGTGTGGCCGAGCCGCTGCGCTTGACCAGGAAGTCCGAGATCTGGCCGCCGACCAGCACGCCGACCGAGGCGGCGATGAAGGGCAGCACCGCCATCCAGCCGACCTTCAGCCAGGGCATGTCGCGTTCGGTGATCAGATAGGTGGGGAACCAGGTCAGGAAGAAGACCAGGGTGGCGTTGGTGGCGAACTGACCGATGGAGGCGCCCAGAATCTGACGCCGGCTGAGCAGCCAGCCCATCTGGCGCCACGAGAAGCTGGTGTTGGCGGCGGTCTGGCTGAAGCCGCCCCCGCCCTTGGCGATGTGGTCCAGTTCGGCCTTGTTGGCCCAGCGGCTGTGCTCCGGGTCGCGATAGATGAACCACCAGATGGCGGCGAACACCAGCCCGACGGCGCCGGCGATCACAAACAGGGCGCGCCAGCCGAACGTGCCGGTCACCCAGAACAGCAAGGGGCTGAGGAAGGCGATGCCGAAATACATCCCGACCGAATAGACGCTGTTGGCGCGCGCCCGTTCGTGCTGGGGAAACCAGGCGACCAGGATGCGGCTGTTGGCGGGAAAGCAGGGTGCCTCAGCCGCGCCCAGTCCCAGTCGATAGACGATCAGGGAGATCAGGCCCGTGGCGAAGCCCTGCAGGGCGGTGAAGATCGACCACAGCCCCACGGAAAGCCCATAGGTCAGCCGCACCCCGAACCGGTCCAGGAACATTCCGCCCGGAATCTGCGCCAAGGCGTAGCTCCAGGAGAAGGCCGAGAAGACCAGGCCCATGACCGCCGCGCCGATGCCGAGGTCTTCGACCATGCGCGGGGCCGCGACCGCCAGCAGCGACCGGTCCAGGTAGTTGATCATGGTGCCGATCGCGATCAGCGCCAATACGCCGTAGCGCGCGTTGCTGCGTCTCAGGGTCGCCACCGCGGCGGGGGCCAGGTCCATTCGACTCGTCCTTGTGACTGTCGCCGGTGAAGGCGGAAAAGAAGGGCCCTGCGAGACAGGGGATCTCGCAGGGCTTGCGGCGCTAGGGGAGGACGAATGCGTTCAAGGTGTCCGACATTCTTCTAGCGCCAACGGCGGTGCCGCCGGCGCCCACCACGACGACATACTGCTTGCCGTTCTTGCCCATGTAAGTGATGGGCGTGGAGTGGGCGCTGGCGTCGAGTTCGACCGACCACAGCTGGCGTCCGTTGCGGGCGTCATAGGCGCGGAACGTCCTGTCGTTGGTGGCTCCGATGAAGACCAGGCCGCTGGCGGTCTGGATGTTTCCGCCCAGGTTGCGGGCGCCGGTGGCGATATCGGTGTCCAGTCCGCGAATGGTCCCCAGCGGCGCGCGCCACAGGATCTCGCCCCGGCTGACGCTGACCGCGACCAGTTCCCCCCACGGCGTGGGCGTGCACGGCAGGGCGGTGTCGCGGTCCACGCGATAGATGAAGCCGGACTGGGTAATGGCGCCGGTCTCGTTGGCGGGTGGGCGACGACGCGGGCGCATGCCCTGGAACATCGGCGTCACAGGCCCCGCCGGACGAAATTGACCCATGTTCTGAACGTTGACGATGAAGACGTCGTCGTTGGGATCATAGGATGGGCCGCCCCAGTTGGGTCCGCCCAGGGTCGAGGGGAAGCTCAGCGTGCCCCGGCTCAGCAGCGGCCGTCCGTACAGGCCCGTCACCTGGATGTTGTTCTTGTCCCAGAAGGCGGTGCAGTAGGCGTACTGCTCGGGCGTGATGTTGGGGATTTCGTCGCGCGTCATGGTGACCCGGGCCAAGGGGCCGGGGCGCGCGGGGATCGGCTGTGTCGGCCAGGCGTCGTCGTTCGGGTCGTCGCTGCGCGGCGTCGGCTGTTCCTTGACCTCGTGCAGCGGCTGGCCGGTCTGGCGGTCGAACACGAAGAACAGGCCCTGCTTTCCGGTCAGGGCGACGCCTTGCACGGCGGCGCCGTCCTTGCGGAAGTTGACCAGAACCGGCGGCGTCGGCTGATCCCAGTCCCACAGGTCCTTGTGGGTGATCTGCTGATACCATTTCAGCTTGCCGGTGTTGGCGTCCAGCGCCAGCAGGCTGTTGGAGTAGAGCTCAGGCCCCGCCGCACGGCCGTTCAGGTCGCCCACCGGCGCGAAAATGATGCCGTTCTCTTCGTCGATGGTGATCGTCGACCACACATTGGCGCCGCTGCGGTCGCGCCATTCGTCGTTGGTGTAGGTCTCGTTGTTGGCCTCGCCCGGCTGGGGCACGGTGTGGAAGGACCACACCAGCTCGCCGGTGCGGGCGTCCCAGGCGCGCACGTCGCCGCGCGGTCCGGGCGGCCCCATCTCGCCTGGACGCGAGCCGGTGATGATCAGATTCTTGTAGATCGCGACCGGGTTGGGGATGGTCCAGGTCTCGCGGCGGCTCTCGCCGACCTGGGGCGAAGCAACGCCGGCGTAAGCGTCGACGCGGCCGTTCTGGCCGAAGTCCTCGGCCAGCTGATGGGTCTTGATGTCCAGCGCGGCCAGATAGCCGCGATCGGTGGCGAAGATGATGCGCGGGCCTCGACGCCCCTCGCCGGGCCAGTAGGCGATGCCGCGCCCGTGGATGTTCAGGTCCGAGACGTAGCGCCACAGGACGTTGCCGGTCTCGGGCTCCAGCGCCGTGATGGTCGACTTCAACTCGGGCTTGGCGGGATTGGTCGGGGTGGAGACATACATCGCCCCGTCGATCACCAGCGGCGTCACCTCCCAGCGGTAGTCCAGGCCGCGGTCGCCGTTCTCGTCGGTTCCGCCGCCGTAGCGGAAAGTCCAGGCGCGCTGAAGCGAGCCCACATTGTCAGGGGTGATCTGCGTCAGCGGCGAGAAGTTGGTCGCGCCTGGGTTTTCACCGTAGCTGCGCCATTCGCTGCCGTCGTCGGGGTGCGCCGCATCTCGCGCGCAGGCCGCGACCAAGAGCGCCAGGCCCAGCCCGACGCCCGTCAGGGCTCTCTTGTTCATTGAGCGGTCCTCTCCATGCTCGATTGTTGCGTGTCCGGCGTGACGTCCGCCTGGGTCAGGCCCAGCGCCCAGCGGATGCCCTCCAGATAGAGCCGGCGGATGGCCGGATTGTCCCAGGCCTCGTCCAGATGGCCGAAGGTCGAGACGAAGACCCGCCCCTGCCCGTATTCGCGCGCCCATACGACCGGGAAGTCTCCATCGGGGTGGCGCGCCAACAGCTCGGGCGCCAAGGCCTGGGCGTCCAGGCGAAGGATGGTGTGGATCCGGCTCGGGTCGTAGGGCGCGGTCAGATACTGATACTGATCGGCGACTTCGCTGGGAAATCCGTCGACGCCCGGGAAATCGGGATCCTCGACCACCAGGCGGCGGGGCGCGACGGGGAACTCGCCCTCCATCAGGCCGCCGATCATCTCCAGATATTCGGGCCAGTCGTAGAAGGCGATGGTCGAGGCGTGTCCGCCGATGAAGCCCTTGCCCTCGCGCACGAAGGCCAGCAGGTCGGCCTTCTGGGCATCGGACAGCGTCCCTTCCCCGCTGCCCAAGAAGAAGACGGCGTCGAAATATTCAAGGTTGCGGGCGTTGACGTAACGACCGCTGTAGCGCGCGCCCACGCCCTCGATCGGTTCGCTCGTCAGGAGCTGGGAATCGGTCCTGAGGAAGGCGACGAAGTCGCCGCTCTCGCGCCCCATCCGCTCGATCTCTGCCATGGCGCGGCTGATGGAGTCATGCTGAAAGCCGGTCTGGACGTCGGCTACGACCAGCAGCTTCTTCTTGCCTGCGTAGGGATCGCGCATACCCGGCGGCGCCGACGTTCCCGGCGCCTGAGCCGTCGCCGGCAGCCCGCCCAGCGAGATGCAGAGCATCGCCGTGAGCATCATCAGAAAGCGAACCGTGCGGGCCATGCCCCCTCCTTGTCGTCGGAGACGCGGGAAGGGGTCGCCCCTTCCCGCGTCGGGGTCTTCAGAATCGCTTGCTCAGTTCGAACGACCACACTCGGCCGAACGGGTTGTGGTTGCCCAGATCGACCGCGCTGGTGCCGCTGAGCACGATGGGCGGGTCCTCGTCGGTGACGTTCTGCACCGTCATGGCGATCCGCACCCCGTTCAGGGCGGCGATGGCGGCGTTCTCGAACTCATAGGCCAGGCCGGCGTCGACCGTGGTCCACGACGGCACTTCGCTATCAGGCAATTTCTGGCCAGCGACCGTGATGGTGGCGTTGTTCAGATAGGAGCCGACATAGTTGGCCTGGACGTTCGCGGTCAGGCCGCCGCGCGTCAGCACCACGCCCGCACGCCCCCGCTCCGACACCTGGAAGCCGTAGGTGTCCAAGGCGTCGAACAGCGGCCCGCCGGCGACCACGCTCTTTTCCAAATTCAGGATCTTGGAGAAGCTGGCGCTGAAGGCCAGTTGGCCGAACGGCGTCGCGTGCCGGTAGTTGGCGCCGAAATCCAGGCCGCTCTGCTTGACCTGGCCCAGATTCAGCCGCCCGCCCGAGATGATTCCGACCAGCGAGCAGTCGTTGATCGTCGAGGGAGAATAGACCGCATTCGGATCGGTCAGCCACGGCAGATAGGCCGGGTTGTAGGTCGAATAGTCGCCGTTGACGCAGGTGGTCGGCTGAGGCGCGGTGATGAAGAAGTCCTCGTAGAGGTCGTAGGTCTCCGGACTGGACAGGATCAGCGTCTGGTTCGGCAGGTTTTCGATTCTGTCGGTATAGTTGACGTTGTAGTAGGTCAGGCTCAGCCGCAGGTCCGGCAGGGCGTTAGGCCGATACTCGCCGCCGGCCGACCAGATGGTGGCGGTCTCGGGCTGCAAGCCCGCCGTGTTCCCGGTGCGCGACAGCACGGCGCTCTGACCGGTCGAGCCGATGGTCACCGGAATGCTCGGATCGTTCAGGCCGTTGCTGACATAGACCCGGTTGGTCTGGCCAACCGTCGCCGGATTGGCCTCGATCAGCGTCGGCGCCCGGAACGAGGTGCCCCAGCTGCCGCGGAACAGGAACTCGTCGGTGGCGCGCCAAGTGATCCCGATCTTGGGATTGGTGGTGTCGCCCGCGTCCGAATAGCTGTCGTAGCGGATGGCCGCGCTCAGATCGAGCGACTGCACGAACGGGACGGCCTGCTCGGCGCCCAGCAGAGGCACGAACACCTCTGCGAAGGCGGAGGACACGTCACGGTCGCTCTTGGTGAAGCGCGACGTCTGATAGTCGCCCGCCAGGTTCAGGGTGTTCTGCGCCTTCAGGTACAGCTTGTAGCGGGAATATTCCGCACCCGCCGCCAGGCGCACCTGCCCGGCCGGCAGGGTCATCAGGGGGCCATCGATCTTGCCGACAGCGTCGAACAGGACGGTGTCGTACTGCTGGATGAAGCCGCCGACCAGGGCATCGGCCGCTGCTTGCGGACCCAGCTGATAGGGGTTAAAGCCCCACGACGGATCGTTGGCGATCACGCGGGCCACCGTGGTGTTCACCTGCGGCTGGCAGACGTTGCAGGAATCGGTCTTGCCGTAGGTGAGCAGGCCCGAGAACTGATAATCGCGCGGCAGCTCCATGGTCAGATCGACCGAATGGTTGATCGTCTCCTCGCGATTGTCCTGGCTGCGCGAAGTGCCGAGGTTGTTCAGCGAATAGTTGTAGACGACCGTCTGGTTGGCCGTCGGGTTGGGCAGACCTTGGATGTAGTACGGGCTGCTGGGCGTCACCGTGATCGCGACGCGCTCGAACCCGTCGCCGGCCCGCGACGAATTGGTGCGCAGGTTGTACATGCCCGTGTAGCCCATCTCGAGCCCCGGGGCGAACTCCTGGCGGACCTTGATCAGCGCCGCGTGGCGCTCCCGCTCGGTATAGAAGTCGTACAGGTACGAGGAGTCGTAGAGGGCGGGGTCGCCGCGCATCGCCAGAACATCGGCGGCGTTCGGCACCGCCCCGCCCGTCGCCGGCAGACCATACACGGTGTTGCCGATCAGCAGCGCGCCCGGCAGGTCGGGATAGACGGTCGTGCCGACCAGGCGGTTGTCGTTGCCGCCGTACTGGGTCAGGTCCTGCATCAGATAGGGACGGGCGCTGCGGGGCACGCTGTCGTTCTTGTCCCACGCGCCGGCGATCATCATGCTGCCGCCGCTCCAGCGCCGGCCGATGACGCCGTCCAGCTCGTACTTGTCATACAGGCTGTGAGTATAGCGGCTGCTGATCTCTGCGCCGTCGTAATTCTTGCGAAGGATGTAGTTGACCACGCCGGCGACGGCGTCGGAGCCGTAAATGGCCGAGGCGCCGTCGGTCACGACCTCGACGCGCTCCACTGCGCTGAACGGGATCAGATTGGGATCGGACACCTGGGCGTTGCCGCCCTGGGGCACCACGCGCCGGCCGTCGAACAGAACCAGGGTGGCGTTGTTGCCCAGCCCGCGCAGGTTGACCCCCGCCGCGCGACCGCCCGAGGACGTCAGGGTCGTGCCCTGGTTGGACGCTTGCGGCAGTTGCGCCACGATTGCCGACAGGTCGCGCGCGGGCGCCTGTTGCAACTCCTCGCGGTTCACCCCGACCGTGGCGGAGCCGACGGGGGCGACGCCCCGGATCGCCGTGCCGGTGACGACGATCTCTTCGACCTCGACCGCTTCGGATGACGGCGGTTGGGCCGAAGCCTCGATCGCCGTGGTCTCGATTTCGGCTTCCTGAGCCAGGGCGGCTCCGGCGAACATCAGGCCGGCCAGGGCGGCCGATCCCATCAGCATGGTCCGGCCCAGCATCGGCAGGACGCGCCCCTCGCGACGCTCTTCTCTCTCGAACATTATGGTTTTCCTTCCCCTTTCGGAGCCCAGTCTGCGCAGGCTTCCGACTTTCCGATTTTTGCTAGATCAATGGTTGGACACGTCTTTTCAGGCTATCGTTCCTCTCCAGAATGGTCTTGGCGCGGCGTACCGCGGGCAGGTCGATCATCACGCCGTTCAGGCCGAAGGCCCCGCCGTCGCCGGCCTGGGCGGCAGCCAGCACCGCCTCGGCTCGTCGAAGTTCGTCCTCGGTTGGCGAGAAGACCGCGTTGAGCACGGCGATCTGCGACGGGTGGATGCAGGTCGACCCCGTCATGCCGAGCGTGCGCGAGCGGCGAGCCAGCGCCTCATAGGCGTCCAGGTCGTCATAGCGGGTCGCCGCCCCGATCAAACCCAAGGGCGTCACGCCGTTCGCCGCGGCGGCGACGACCATCTGCTGGCGCGCGAACTGCAACGCGGCCTCGCAGGGTTCGACTCCCAGGTCGGCGGCCAGATCTTCATTGCCCAGATTGACCGCGACGACGCGCGAACTGGCGGCCAGTGTCTCGGGCATGGCCAGGACTCCCCGCGCGCTCTCGACCAGGACCATCATGACAACCGTGTCCGCGGCTCGTCCTGCTCCGGCTTCCGCGGCGGCGATCAGGTCGGCCGCCGCCTCCACCGCCCGCGGCGAGTCCGCCTTGGGAAGCACGATCCCCATCGCCCCGGCGTCGACTGCGGCGGTCACATCGCCCTCAAGCAGGTCGTCTTCGGCGTTGACGCGCACCAGGACGTCCCCACCCCAGCGCGAGACCGAGGCGAGGGCGTCGACCAATCCCGCCCGGGCCCGCCCCTTCAGCGGACCGGCAACCGCGTCCTCGAGGTCCAGGATCACGGCGTCGGCCGCCTGGATGCGGGCCGACGCGACATGCTTGTCGCTGTGCGCCGGAACGTACTGAAGGGACCGCCACGGCCGGGTCATGCCGCGTCCTCCGGCGCCGCGTCCGCAGCGCCGCCGCCGATGACTCCCTCGGCCGCGAGGCGGCGGTATTCGGTCTCGTCGACGCCAAGTTCAGCCAGCAGCGCGCGACTGTGCTGGCCCACATCGGGCGCGGGCGTGCGGATCGATCCCGGCGTCCTGGACAGGCGCGGCACCACCGCGTGCATCGGCAGGGCGTCCAGTTCCGGATCGGGATAGTCCGCGAGAATTTCGCGCTCCACCACGTGCGGATCTTCCATGATCTGGGCGATGTCGTAGATCGGCCCCACCGTGACCTCGGCCTGTTCCATCAGGCGGACGATCTCGTCCTGGTCGTGCCGGGCGAAGAACTCCCCGATGGCCGCGTCGAGTTCCTCGACGTGCTGCAGGCGTTCCGCGTTGGTCGCGAAGCGGGGGTTCTCGACCATGTCCTCGCGGCCGATGGCGCGCAGGATTCGCATCGCCATCTTCTGGGTCGACCCCGACAGGCTGACGTATTTGCCGTCGCGGCAGCGATAGACGTTGCGCGGCGCCGAGTTCGACGACCGGCTTCCCGTCCGTTCGCGCAGGGCGCCGGTCAGGCGGTAGTTCGCCGCCTGCGGCCCCAGCAGGGCGAACAACGGATCATAGAGCGGCAGGTCGATCACCTGTCCCGTTCCGTCGGGCTTCTCGGCCTCGCGCAGGGCCATAAGGGCGGCCGAGACGCCATAGACGCCCGCGACCCCGTCCGCGAGGTACATGGGCGGCAGGACCGGCTCGCGGTCGGCGAAACCATTGATGGCCGCGAAGCCCGACATGCCTTCCACCACGGTCCCGAAGCCCGGACGCTGGCGGTAGGGGCCGTCCTGGCCCCAGCCCGAGATGCGCACGATCACCAGCTTCGGGTTGGCCGCCAGCAGCGCCTCGGGTCCAAGGCCCATCTTCTCCAGGACGCCTGGGCGAAAGCTCTCGACGAAGAGGGCCGAGGTGGCCGCCAGCTTCAGCAGCAGGTCGCGCGCGCCCGGCTTTCTGGTGTCCACGCACATGCTCTTCTTGTTGCGGGCGTAGATCTTCCAGTGGGTCGAGACGTCCGCTGTCTTCCAGGCCCGCAGCGTATCGCCCGCCGGCGGCTCGACCTTGACGATCTCGGCCCCGAAGTCCCCCAGCATCTGCGTCAGGACATTGCCGGCGAACAGCCGCGACAGGTCCAGCACACGCACGCCGCTCAGAGGCCCCACCGCGTCGGGCTGATAGGCGCGCCTGTGCAGGCCGCCGGCCGGTGGCGAACCTTGGTCAGTCATTGCCGGTCGCCAGGAAGTCGGCGATGTCCCAATAGCCGGTGCGAGGCATGGGCACGTCGCCGCGCGTACGCACTTCCAGCAGGAAGGGTTTGTCGACCGCCATCGCGGCCCGCACACCCGCCTCCAGATCGTCAGGCTCCTCGATCAGCGCAGAGTCGATGCCGAACGATCGGGCCAGCAGCTGGAAGTCCGGGTTGTAGAGCTCCCCGTCGGGCGCCCGGAATTCGGTGCCGGTCTTGTTGTGGAAATAGGTCGTGCCGACGGTGCGGATGGTCGAGTAGCAGAAGTTGTTGAACAGCACCCACAGCACCGGGACGTTCAGCTCGACCGCCGTCGTCAGGGCGCCCAGGACCGACATCAAACCGCCGTCCCCGACCAGACCCAGCACCTTGCGATCCGGCGCGCCCATCTTGGCGCCGACCGCCGCGCCCGGCGAATAGCCCATGGTCGCCATGCCGCCCGAGGTAATGAAGCCGTTGCGGCCCGGAATCTCCAACTGCTGGCCTGCGCCGTTCTTGTTCCAGCCCACATCCGTCACGAAGACCGCATCGTCCGGCGCCGCGTCGGACAGCACCTTGAGTAGGCGCGCCGGGTGGATCGGCTTGGTGTCGATCTCCTGGGTGTTTTTCAGTTCCTCGCGCCAGGCCGCCT
>NZ_DLMO01000039.1 GCF_002479325.1 Brevundimonas sp. UBA7534 | reverse complement strand
CGCCGCCCATTTGCGCAGGAAGGCCGCGCGCGCGTGCGGGTCGGAACGGGACCAGGGGGGAAAGGCGTCGGCGGCGGCCTGGATCGCCTGCTGGGTCTCGGCCGCGCCCAGGTCCGGCACGTGGCCGATCACCGCGCCGGTGGCCGGATCGTCCACCGCGATGCCGCCGCCGTTGGCCGGAACCGGCTCTCCGGCGATCAGGGCGTGTTGGCGCACAAGGTTGAGGCCGGCGTCGCGAGGACTGGTCATGGGGGCGCTCCGATGTCTGGGTCCGAACCCTTGAACGCGCTCAGGCCCCGATGGTGTCCAGGTCTCGGCCCTTGGTCTCGGGCATGAACAGGACGGTGACGACGACGGCGATGACGGTGAAGACCACCGAATACCACAGGCCGAAGTAGATGTTCCCCGACGCCGCCGCCAGGGCGAAGCTGGCCGCCGGCAGCAGACCGCCCACCCAGCCGGTGCCGATGTTGTAGGGCAGGCTCATGGCCGTGTAGCGCACCCGGGTGGGGAACAGCTCGACCAGGGCCGCGGCCTGGGGACCGTAAAGGGCGCAGGCGGCCGTCATGAAGACCATCAGGATCAGAAAGACCATCGGCAGGTTGATCCGGGCGGGATCGGCGCGGTCCGGATAGCCGGCGGCCGCCAGCGCCGCCTTGATGCGCGTCTCGACGTCGGCGCGGGCCGCCTTCAGCTGGGCGGGCGTCAGGCGCGCGCCGTCGACGGAGGCGACCTCGGCCGTCCCGACCCGAACCAGGGCCGTGGCCCCGGCGGGCGCCGCGACCGTGTCGTAGGAGACGCCGGCGTTGGTCAATATGGTCTTGGCGATGTCGCAGGCGCTGACGAAGGCGGCCTTGCCGACGGGATCGAACTGGACCGCGCAGGTGGCGGGATCGGCCACCACCGTGACCGGCGCGCGGGCCTGCGCCTCCGCCAGGGCCGGATTGGCCGCGCGGGTCAGGGCGTGGAAGCCGGGGAAGAAGGCGACCAGCGCCAGGATCATGCCGAACAGCATGACGGGCTTGCGCCCCACCCGGTCCGACAGCCAGCCGAAGAAGACATAGAGGAAGGCCGAGGCCAGCGAGATGGCCAGGATCAGGCCGTCCACCGTCGCCACGTCGACCTTCAGCATCCGCTCCATGAAGAAGCGGGTGTAGAAATAGCCGCAGTACCAGACCGCCCCTTGCGCGAACATGACGCCGAACAGGGCGATCAGGACGAAGCGGCCGTTCTTCCAGGTCAGGAAGGCCTCGCGATAGGGCGCGCGCCGGGCGCCGCCCTCGGCCTCCATGCGGCGGAAGGCCGGGCTCTCGTTGAGCTTCAGCCGGATCCACAGCGAGATGGCCAGCAGCAGGCCCGACAGGATGAAGGGGATGCGCCAGCCCCATTCGTCGAACGCCTCGACCCCGACGATCAGGCGCGTCGCCAGGATCACGACCAGGGCCCCGATCAGGCCCAGCGCCGCGGTGGTGTTGATCCAGCTGGTCATGAAGCCGCGATTGTGCGGCTGGGCGTGCTCGGCGACATAGATGGCCGCGCCGCCGTATTCGCCGCCCAGGGCAAAGCCTTGCAGCACCCGCATCAGCAGCAGCAGCGCCGGCGCCATGAGGCCGATCTGGCCGTAGTCGGGCAACAGGCCGATGGCCACGGTGGCCAGGCCCATCATGGTGATGGTCACCAGAAAGGTGGTCTTGCGCCCCACCTTGTCGCCGAACCAGCCGAACACCAGGGCGCCCAGGGGCCGCACGACGAAGCCGACGCCGAAGGTCAGCAGCGCCAGGACATAGCTCGTCGCCTCGCCCACGTCGGCGTAGAAATGGCGGGCGATGACGGTGGTCAGCGAGCCGAAGATGAAGAAGTCGTACCACTCGAACGCCGTGCCGGCCGCAGAGGCCCCCACCACGGTCTTCAGGCCCGGCTCCCGGGCGGCGGCGGCTTCGGCCATCTGTCCTCCGACGCCATCTGACGGGCGTTTCCGCTGTCGAGCCTAGCCTTGGCGCGTGCATACGAAAAGGCCCCGCCGCATCGTGCGACGGGGCCTTTAAACGTCTGGCTCAGGCCGAAATCAGCAGACGCGGCCTTCGGCGCAGTTCTCGACGGCCTGGCCGGCGGCCTGGGCGTCTTGGCCGACGCCGGCGACGGTGTTGCAGGCGGCCGTGGTCAGGGCGGCGGCGGCGGCGAACAGGACGAAAATCTTGCGCATTCTTTTCTCTCCGACAATCCCGGCGCAGGAATGGCCGGTTCCGTGGCTGTCAACGCCACCCAGGCTTGGCGGTTCCGCACCGTGAAGCTTTTAGGGCGTCTCGCCGGGATGGATGGCCTCGGGCGTGGCGAAGATCATGCGCGCGATCGTTCCGCCGTCGGGCGCGGGGATCATCTCCGCCTCTCCGCGCAGCTGTTTGGCGAAGGCGCCCATCAGGGTTCGACCCACGCCGACGTCGTCGTCGGCCGGGGCGCCCGGTCCATCGTCCTCGACCTCCAGCACGCTGGTGGCGCCGCCGACGTGGAAGCGAACCTTCAGCGTCCCGCCCCGGCCGGCGAAGGCGTGCTTCTGAGCGTTGGAAACGGCCTCGACCAGCCACAGCGCCAGGGGCGCCAGCTTGTCCGGGTCGACATAGAGGCTGTCGGCCTCGACCGAACTGACGACCATGGGACCGCGCCCGGCTTCGCTGGCGATCAGCTGGCCGACCAGTTCGGTCAGGAACTCGCGCGCATCGGCGTGGCGCACGTCGTCGCTCTGGTAGAGGGTGCGATAGATCAGGGCCAGGGCGGAAATCCGCTGGCGCGTGTCGCCCAGCGCCGCCTTGGCCGAGGCGTCCGCCACCGCCCGCTGTTGCATCGACAGCAGCGAGGAGATGATCTGCAGGTTGTTCTTCACGCGGTGATGGATCTCGCGCATCAGCGCGTCCTTCTCCGCCAGGGAGGCGGTCAGGGACCGGTCGCGCACCGTGATCGCCTCGGCCAAGATCGGAAGAGCG
>NZ_DLMO01000013.1 GCF_002479325.1 Brevundimonas sp. UBA7534 | reverse complement strand
GAGAAACGGGGGTCACGTCATCCTGAATGCCCCTGACGCTCAGGGAACGTGATCCATCGAGCACTACAGCGGTAGAAACATGACGCCCTCCTTCATCGCGAAGATGAGACTCAACCGCTAGTGGCCCGAGGCCCAGGGGGTATCGCCCGCCGCCTATTGGGAGGGAAGCTAGGGAGGATGGGCCGTAGATCTTTTGTTCAATCTCAAGCGTCGCACCATCGTGGCAAGCATAAACGCCATAGCGGTTCAGACTGGTCTCTGCCTCGCCGTCAATCGTCTCCGAAAGCGGCCTACATCTAAGGGCGGAGAGTGCTCCGGTGACGTCATAGGTGTCCGTCGCGAACGCCGTAGGCGCGCCGCTTTCCTCCCGCGCCCGACGCCGATCCATCACGTTGGATACCAACCCTTGTCGGGTCGGAATCAGCGACGCGTCCACCAGTACCGGCGAGGCAGGATTGGAACTGACACGGAAGGGTGAAGCGTCGCCAACTTGCGTAGGGGCAGAGACTGCCCCGGTCGGGCTGCGCTCGCGCGCCGCCTCACATCCCACTCTCGAAACAGTAATCTCATAAGCTTTCATCCCGGAAAAATAGGGGCCGAGATACCTGCTGCAGTTTCTGCGTACCCAGTCCTGCGCGGCGCTCTGGTTTGCGCCCCCAGCGTAGTGAGTGGCGTGTGACACGGCTCCCGGCGCCGATGTAATATTCACCGCAGGTGAAGACTGATCGAAGGTCGTGTGTGAGGAGTCTGCGCAGTTTCCCACGAACCCCAAGTTCGCCGCCATCAGCGCGGCATGCAGCGTCAGCCCAACCGCAATCATGAACGTCCCGTGCAATCTATAATTGTACGACGGCGGAACCACACTTTAGGCAGATTCTACCCCTGAGCTCAATCCGCCAAGTGTGTCCGCTTCGACACTCAACGAGAGTGGCGCGGAGATAGATGGCGTTCTGGACCTCCGCTTTCAGGCAGCCAGACATCGCTCGCGAATTCCGAAATGGGCCGCGAAGCGACATTCGCACACGGTCCAGCAGCAGATCTACGCGGCCCAGGCTACAGCCGTGGAATAGTTCTCTCCATCTTCCACGGCGGCGCTCCACTCTGTTGCGTCGCTAGGTGATTTAGATTTTCTAACTCAGGCGCAGCCGAACTGACGAGGCTTGTGGCGAGAATGCGGCTTAGATCGCCGTCCTCCCGCAGTTTGGCCACGCAGCACATCCATGTCGAAATACAAGGAGAACTTCGACAACTTCTCGCCAGTGTACGGCTCGACCTATCCCGACTTCCACGGCGGGGTCGGGGTCACGGTCGAACAGGCCAGTTCGCGCGGCCTGGTGCAGGACACCGACAACGGGTCGCTGGAGTTCCGCTTCACCATCCGCAACCAGACCGCCGTCGGTCTGGCTACCATTCGCGGGGCGGTCGAGCAGCGCGACTATCTGCGCAACCTGCAACGCGACTTCTTCCGCTCGGCGGTGGAGCAGGGACGCAGGCACGAGCACGCCGCTTTCGTCTTCGGCGATCCCGCCAATCCGGGCCTGACCGCCCAGACGCTGGAGCTGCTGCAGCGACACCAGATCCGCGTCCATCGTCTGGCTTCGGCGGTGACGATCGACGGCCGCGCCTTCCAGCCGGACAGCGCCTATGTCGTGCCCTCGGCCCAGCCGCAATTCCGCCTGATCCATTCGATCTTCGAACCGACGCCCGAGGTGAAGGGCAGCGTCTATGGCAGCACCTCTTATGGGATCGCCGACGCCTATGGGCTGGCGGTCGGGCGGGCGCGTCGGGCGCCGGCCATGGGCGAGCAGGTCGCGTCGGTTCCGCGCCACGTCGGGGGCGTGAAGGGGGCGGAGGCCGCCTATGCCTACGCCATCGACTGGCGCGATCTGAACGCGCCTGCCGTCCTGTCGGCCCTGCTGAAGGAGGGGGTGTCGGTGCGCGCTGCCTTCCAGCCCTTCACTGCACGGACGGCCGAGGGCGAGACGACCTTCGAACGGGGCAGTCTGGTGGTGACTGTGGTGGGGCAGGATAAGGACGCCGCGACCCTGCGGAGCCTGATCGACACGGCGTCGCGTCAGGCCGGCGTCGATGCCTGGAGCCTGGCGACCGGTCAGAGCGTGTTGGGCGTCGATCTGGGCAGCGACAGCGTGCGCCGCATCCGGGCGCCCAAAATCGCCCTGATCATGGGGCAGGGCGTCAACGCCACCGAGATCGGCTCGACCTGGTTCGCACTCAGCGAACGCCTGACCTGGCCAGCGACGCGGCTGGACCCGTCGCAGATCGGCGGGGTCTCGCTGGACGGCTACACCAGTATCGTCCTGGCCGGCGGTTCCTATGACGACTGGAGCGACCGTCGCATCGCTGCGCTGAAATCCTGGGTCGAGGGCGGCGGTTCGCTGGTGACCTACGGCTCGGCTTCGGCCTGGGCCATAGACAAGGAGTTGGTGAAGTCAGGGGCCAAACCCGAAGCGGACGGCGAGGCCGAGACGACGTCGGCCGGGCGTCGGGACTTCGCGAATCGGCGGGACTATCTTTCGGAGCAGCGGACCTCGGGCAACGCCCTGTCGGCCGATGTGGACGTGACCCATCCGCTCGCCTTCGGTCTGACGGGCCGATCGCTGGTGGTGAACAAGGAGACGGACGTTGTCCTGAGCCCGGTCGAGGACCCGTTCGCCAACGTTGTCCGCATCGAGGACCAGCCGCGCGTGAACGGCTATCTGGCCGAGAATCTGCGCCGCGCCGCCGCCGGGTCTGTCTGGGCGCAGACGGTGCGGGCGGGCCGCGGCAATGTCGTGCTGTTCGCCGACGATCCGGCCCACCGAAAGTACTGGCTGGGAACCGAGCGGCTGCTGATCAACGCCCTGTTCCTGTCCAACTATCTGACCCCCGCCGAACGACGGTGAGGGCGCCCCCGCCCGGACCGGCTAACGGTCCGGGCGGGGCGTCGTCTCGACGCGTCTCGCCATATGGATCGTCCAGCCTCCGTGCGGCGCACAGGCCACGGCGACGCGCACCCGGTCGAACGACACGGGGCCGCTGGAACGAAGGGACGGGCCGGAGGGCTTGGCGGACATGAGGGGCTCCAGTGACCTGTTCACCCCGGCATCAGGCGCGCGCGGCGGTCGCCTCGCAATCGAGATCGGCTGTGCCTAAGCGCAGGAAACCTAAAGCGCCGCATCGCCTCGTCCGGTCGCACTTGCCAGCTACGTTTCAAGCGGATTGGGTGGCGCCATGAGCGCCCATCCCGTCTTCGCCGACATGCCCGTAACCGTCTTCGAGACCATGTCGGGGCTCGCCCGCCGGCATGGGGCGATCAATCTGGGGCAGGGGTTTCCCGATGCGCCCGGCCCCGAGGCGTTGCGGCGGCTGGCGGCCGAGGCGGTGCTGAACGGGTCGAACCAGTATCCGCCGTCGCGCGGCGATCCGGTCCTGCGCGAGGCGGTGGTCGAACATTATCGCCGATTGCAGGGCGTCGATCTGACGTTTGATGGGGTGGTGGTAACCTCTGGCGCCACCGAGGCCATTGCGGCGGCCCTGCTGGCCCATGTCCGGCCTGGCGACGAGGTCGTCATCTTCGAGCCGGCCTATGACGCCTATCGCCCGCTGATCGAACGCGCGGGCGGAGTGGTGCGGGCCGTGAGGCTGCAAGCGCCGGCGTGGCGACTGACCGAGGCCGCGCTGGAGGCGGCGGTAGGTCCCCGGACGCGGATGGTGTTGGTCAACAACCCGCTGAACCCGGCCGCGCGGGTCTTCGACGCGGATGAGGTCGCGGCCCTGGCCTCCGTCTGCGTCCGCCACGATCTGATCGTCGTTAGCGACGAGGTGTGGGAACATGTCGTCTTCGACGGCCGTATTCATCGGACGCTGCTGGCCGCGCCCGGCATGGCGGACCGGGTCGTCAAGATCGGCTCGGCCGGGAAGATGTTCGGTCTGACCGGATGGAAGGTCGGCTTCGCCTGCGGCTCGCCGGATCTGATCGCGCCCCTGGCCAAGGCGCACCAGTTCCTGACCTTCTCCACCCCGCCCAATCTACAGACAGCCGTGGCGGCGGGACTAGCCTGGCCGGTCGACTGGTTCGACCAGATGCGGTCCGATCTGTGCCGGTCGCGCGACCGGCTGGCGGCGGCCCTGACAGCCGAGGGCTATGTCGTCACGCCGGGCGAAGGGACCTATTTCCTGTGTTTGAACTTGGCGGGGTCGGGCCTGGCGCTGGACGACACGACCTTCTGCCGCCGGATCGTCGAGGCGGTCGGCGTCGCGGCCATCCCCCTTTCCGCCTTCGAGCATGACCCGGTGACCCGGACTTTGGCGCGCCTGTGTTTCGCCAAAAGCGACGCCGTGCTGGACGAAGCCGCCGAACGATTGGGGCGCGCGCTACGGGCTCTGCTGTGAACAGAAATCCTGAGAAGCGCGGCAATCCTTCTGCGGTGAATGTCTGACCGTCGGGCGCTAGGAAAGGGCGTGGGCGCCTCGCGATCGCTCATTCTCGCACTAGGGTTCGTACTCAATCA
>NZ_DLMO01000012.1 GCF_002479325.1 Brevundimonas sp. UBA7534 | reverse complement strand
GTCATGAAGCCGAAGGCGGCGTTGAAATCGGCGAAGACCAACCGGCGGCTGAGCGCCTCGCGTGGGCCGTCGTCGGCGCGCCAGGCGGGCAGGCTGGTCAGGGTTTCCGCAAGGTCAAGGCGGGCGTCGGTCATGCGCGTTTCCTCTTTTGTCCCTTGGCGTAGGGCGCCCGAAGACGCCTCGCAAGCGCCACGACATGGCCCCGCAAGGGTCCCGGAACGCCCTGCCAAGCTTCGGCGTTCATCACCAAGCGCCGCCATATGGAACTCGGGAAGGACGCTGCATGACCAATCTCTGGCTCGCCGCCCTTTCGGCCTCCGACCGCGCCCGTCTGGCGCCGGCCCTGGAAACCCGCGCCTTCGACCACGGCCAGGTGCTGTTCGGCGAAGGGCAGGACGTGGACGCCGTGTGGTTCCCCACCGCGGGGGTGATCTCGCTGATGACCTTGCTGGACGACGACAAGCGGGTGGAGACGGCCGTGATCGGGCGCGAGGGGGTGGTCGGCGTCACCTGCGGTCCCTTGAACGGCCGGGCCGCCAGTCAGGCCGTGGCGCTTCTGCCGGGCGAGGCCGCCTGCTGTCCGGCCGACGCCTTCTCGGCCGCCATGGACGACAGCGAGAGCCTGAGACTGGCGCTGGCGCGCTTCACCGAGGCGCTGATGGCGCAGGTGCAGCAGGTCGCCGCCTGCAACGCCCGCCATGCCCTGGACGAGCGGCTGGCGCGCTGGCTGCTGTCGCTGCACGACCGGGCTGGAGAGGCGCGCTTCGACCTGACCCAGGCCGACATCGCGGGAATGCTAGGCGTGCGCCGGGCCACGGTCTCGGAAGTCGGGGCCAGCCTGGAGGACAGGGGCCTGATCGAGCGGGGCCGCGGCTGGGTGCGGGTGCTGGACCGCAGCGGGCTGAAGACCGCCGCCTGCGGCTGCTACGGCCAGATGCGCGCGGTGATGGACGAACTGGACCTGTCGGCTCCAAAGGCGGCGTGACGGCGGCCGTGCGAGCCGCTACATCCACGCCATGACCGACACAGCGCCGAACCGCCCGCATTCCTCCGGCGACAGCTCCTCCTTCGGCTTTCGCGACGTGGACGCGCGCGAGAAGGTGAAGATGGTGCGCGGCGTGTTCGATTCCGTCGCCTCCAACTACGACCTGATGAACGACCTGATGAGCGCGGGCGTGCACCGGCTGTGGAAGGACGCGGCGGCGGCCAAGCTGAACCCGCGGCCGGGCGAGACCATCCTGGACGTCGCGGGCGGCACCGGCGACATGGCGCGGCGCTATTCGAAGATGGCGCGCGCGGCGCAAGCGAGGCGGGGCGGCGAGGACGCCTCGGTCATCGTGCTGGACTACAACGCCGAGATGATCCTGGCCGGCGTCCACAAGGGCGGCGAGCCGGAGATGAGCTGGTCGGTGGGCGACGCGATGAAACTGCCGCTGCCCGGCGCCTCGGTCGACGCCTATTCGATCAGCTTCGGAATCCGCAACGTGGCCCATATCGACAAGGCGCTGAGCGAGGCGCGGCGTGTGCTCAAGCCTGGCGGGCGGTTCCTGTGCCGGAATTCTCGCGGCCGACGGCGGGGCCGGTGCGGCGCGCTTATGACGCCTGGTCCTTCCATGCCATTCCGCGCATCGGACAGTGGGTCGCCAAGGATCGCGACAGCTATCAGTACCTGGTGGAGAGCATCCGTCGCTTTCCTGACCAGGCGGCTTTCAAGGCCCTGATCGAGGACGCGGGGTTCAGCCGCGTGTCGGTGACCAACCTGTCGGGCGGGGTCGCGGCCATCCATCACGGGTGGGCGATCTGAGCAGCCCCGTCTATCGCACGCCGCCGCCTGCGCCGGTCGCCGAGCCGGTGCGCCATCCGGTCGGCGCCTTCCTGCGCCTGCTGGGCTGGCTATGGGTGCTGGCGCGGCACGACGCCCTGGTCCCGCGCGAGGTCACGCCGCTGCTGCCGGCCTGGACGCGGCCGTTCGCGCGGTTCGTGCAGATGTTTTCCGGCCGGGCGGGACGCGAGGGACGGCCGGGCCAGCGGCTGGGCAAGGCGTTCGAGCACCTGGGGCCGGTGGCGATCAAGCTGGGCCAGGTCCTGGCCACCCGCGCCGACATCTTCGGCCTGCAGTTCGCCCGCGACCTGGGCCGGCTGAAGGACGCCCTGCCGCCCTTTCCGCTGGCCGAGGCGCGGCGCGAGATTGAACGCTCGCTGGGCCGGCCGGTTGAGGCCCTGTTCACCGACCTGGGCGAGCCTGTCGCGGCGGCGTCTCTGGCTCAGGCGCACCCGGCCTGGCTGGCCGACGGGCGCAAGGTGGCGGTCAAGGTGCTGCGCCCCGGCGTCGAACGGCGCGTGGCCGACGGGCTGGATTCGATGCGTCTGGCCGCGCGACTGGTGTGGCGGCTGGCGCCCATGGCCCGGCGGCTGGAGCCGTCGGCCTTCGTCGAGACGATCGCCCGCTCGCTGGACCTGGAACTGGACATGCGGCTGGAGGCCGCCGCCGCCAGCGAGATGGCCGAGGTCATGGCCAAGGACGGCTATATGTCCGCCCCCGCCGTCATCTGGGACGGGGTCGGCAAGCGGGTGCTGACGCTGGAATGGGCGCAAGGCACGCCCATGACCGATCCGGCGCTGGCGGACCTGCCGGGGCTGGACGTCAACCTGCTGGCCGACAACGTCGTGCGCGCCTTCCTGGTGCAGGCGCTGGACCACGGCGCGTTCCACGCCGACCTGCACGAAGGCAACCTGTTCGCCAGCGCGCCGGCGCATCTGACGGCCATCGACTTCGGCATCGTCGGGCGGCTGGGGCCGGCCGAGCGGCGCTATCTGGCGGAGATCCTGTGGGGCTTCATCAGTCGCGACTACGACCGGATCGCCCGGGTGCATTTCGAGGCCGGCTATGTGCCGCCGCACCATTCGGTGGAGACCTTCGCCCAGGCGTTGCGGGCGGTGGGCGAGCCGGTGGTCGGTCGCGCCGCCAGCCAGGTGTCGATGGGCCGGCTGCTGGGGCAGCTGTTCGAGATCACCGCCCTGTTCGACATGCGCCTGCGGCCCGAGCTCATCCTGCTGCAGAAGACCATGGTCTCGGTCGAGGGCGTGGCCCGCCGGCTGCAGCCGGACCACGACCTGTGGAAGGCCGCCCAGCCGGTGGTCGAGCGCTGGATCCGCCGCGAACTGGGGCCACAGGCCCAGGCGCGCGACGCCCTGAACGAGATCCTGGCGGCCGCCCGCGCCCTGTCGCGCCTGGTGCAGGAGCCGCCCCGTCCGACGACCGTGGTCATGGAAAAGCCGGGAACTCCCGCTTGGCTGACGGCTTGCGTCACCGTGGCGCTCGTCGCCGCCCTCGCGGCGCTGGGGCTTTCGCTCTGGCCGCTCGTGTCCTGACTGTCTGGAGCTTTTCGATGAAGACCGCCCTCAAGACCCTGGCGCTGGCCGCCGCGCTTCTGGCGCCGGCCCCCGTCCTGGCCCAGGCCGCCGCCGGCTCGGTGCCCAACAGCTTCGATGCGCCCGCGACCCAGGCGACGCCCGCGCCGCAGGGTCCTGTCCAGGCCGCGCCCGAGGCCGCCGCGCCCGCCGATGTCGCCAAGGCCGAAACCGCCCTGCGCGGCGTGATCACGGCGATCCAGGGGCCGGGCCTCGACTATTCGGTCTTCACCGACAACCTGGCCAGCCAGATCCGCCAGCAGGCGGCCCAGGTCACGCCCCTGATCAAGAGCTTCGGCGCCCTGCAGGCCGTCGAGCACCAGCGGCCCGAGGGGCAGGCCCAGCTGTTCCGCGTCACCTTCGAGAACCAGGCGACGGAATGGGTCATCGGCTTCGACGACGAGGGCAAGATCGCGGCCCTGCTGTTCCGCCCGGCCGAAAGCTGAACTTCGGGGTGACGCGGGACGCGGCGTCGGCTAAGCCGCGCCCATGACCGATATCCGATACGACGTCTGCGCCGTCGGCAACGCCATCGTCGACGTGCTGAGCCCCTGCGACGAGGCCTTCCTGACGGCTCAGGACCTGGCCCCCAACTCCATGCAACTGGTCGACGCGGCCCGCAGCGCGGCCCTGTACGACGCCATGGCGCCGGGCGTGGAGGCGTCGGGCGGATCGGCCGGCAACACCGTGGCCGGCGTCGGCTCCTTCGGCGGCCGCGCGGCCTATATCGGCAAGGTGGCCGACGACACGCTGGGCCAGGTCTTCGCCCACGACATCCGCGCCGCCGGGGTGCATTTCGACACGCCCGTGCTGAAGGACGGCGCGGCCGACGGTTTCGGCACCGGCCGGTGCCTGGTCAACGTCCTGCCCGACGGCCAACGGACCATGGCGACCTTCCTGGGTGCCGCGAACCAGCTGTTCGCCGACGACATCGACGAAGCCCTGATCGCCGACAGCGCCATCGTCTATCTGGAAGGCTATCTGTTCGACCCGGCCCCGGCCCGCGCCGCCTTCGAACGCGCCGCCGCCGCCGCGCACCGGACCGGACGCAAGGTCGCCATCACCCTGTCGGACACCTTCGTGGTCGCGCGCTGGCGGGCCGAGCTCTTGGCCTTCATCAAGCAGTCGGCCGACATCGTCCTGGCCAACGAGGCCGAGCTGGGCGCCCTGTTCGAGACCGAGGACTTCGACGCCGCCGCCGACAGTCTGGCCGCCATCGTCGAGATCGCCGCCGTCACGCGCGGCGCCGAGGGTTCGGTGATCCTGCGCGGCGACCAGCGCGTCGTGGTCCCCGCCCATCCGGTCGACAAGGTGGTCGACACCACCGGCGCCGGCGACCAGTACGCGGCCGGCTTCCTGCTGGGCCTGGCGCGCGGCCTTCCGCTGGACCAGGCCGGCGCCCTGGGCTCCCTCGCCGCCGCCGAAGTCATCGCCCACTGGGGCCCTCGCCCGATGGTCAAGCTGTCCGACCTGGCGGCCGAGCAGGGGCTGGCGGACGCGCTGGGGTGAAATCAGGGTCTCGCTGGAGGCCCCTCTGACGCGACGCAGCTGAAACGCTGACAGTATCGCGCTTTAACTTCCTCGAACGCCGCTTCTTCGTCTGGGCTGGGCGTGGGGTAGGCTGAATTGAAGTGGTCGGGCGTGATGGCCTCAAACGTCACGTGCTCGGTGTCGCCAGAGAGCATCGCCTTTAGCTGCACGTCATCGAAGAGGCGCGCCATCTGCGTGATGACGCGAGCCACCCGCCGTTCTTCCAGGCCCGGTAACAGTTCGTTCATCCACTGTTGGACGATAAGTCGACGGTCATAATCCAGGCCGTCGAAGGTGTCCTCTGCGTACTCTTCTTGCCATTCCGACACGCGTTGTTCGACGATTTCGCGCGCCAGTTGCAGTGTGCGTGGGGTCGGCTCGGGACCGTTCCAGGAAGAAACTTCGTCTTCCATATCCTCCACCCGGAAGCGCACCACGCTTCTAGCGGTACCCGGGACAGGGGCGCCGTTGAGACGTCCCGTCCTTAGCTGCCCGCTGGCCACCACCAGGCGCGCCGCTGCACCGAAGCCCAAGCCTTTCGGTTCTTCGTCATTTACTCTGCAGTTGAAGGGATGTCCGTCCTCTTCAAGGAAACATTGGACTTCGGCCCAGCCCGACACGCCGAGGTTCCGTGCAAACCCAGGATAGAGGGCGGAGACCAAATCCCCATCGGGTGGCCGAGACCACCTCGGGGCCTCGAAATCCCCATTGTCCTCTCGCAGGGGCGGGGCCGGCGCGAAAAGCAAGATCGCAGCAAAGAAAACCGAGATCATTCGTTTGCCCGTGGTTTGACGTGTGTCGCAACAACCATAGCGGTATTCCGCGTGGTTGCCTAATGCGCCTCGTCCCAGTTGGCGGCGGCGCGGGCGTCTACGACCAGGGGGACGGACAGGGCCACGGCGGGTTCGGCGGCGGTTTCCATGACGCGCTTGATGACGGCGATGGCGGCCTCGGCCTCGGCCTCGGGGGCTTCGAAGACCAGTTCGTCGTGGACCTGGAGCAGCATGCGGGTCTGAAGGCCGGCCTCGGTCAGGGCGGCCGGCATGCGGATCATGGCGCGGCGGATGATGTCGGCGGCGGCGCCCTGGATGGGGGCGTTGATGGCCGCGCGCTCGCCGAACTGGCGCTCGGCGCCCGACTTGGAGTGGATGGCCGGGATGTGGATGCGGCGGCCGAAGACGGTCGAGACGAAGCCCGCGTGGCGCACCTCGGCCTTGGTCCGGTCCATATAGCCGCGGATGCCGGGAAAGCGCTCGAAATAGGTCTTGATGTAGGCGCCGGCCTCGCCCTGGTCGATGCCCAGCTGAGCGGCCAGGCCGAAGGCCGAGATGCCGTAGACGATGCCGAAGTTGATGGCCTTGGCGCGGCGACGGGTTTCGGACGGCATGCCCTCGACGGGGACGCCGAACATCTCCGACGCCGTGGCCGCGTGGATGTCCAGGCCGGCCTTGAAGGCGCGCTTCAGCTCGGGAATGTCGCCGATGTGGGCCAGGAGGCGCAGCTCGATCTGGCTGTAGTCGGCGCTGATCAGGACGTTGCCGGGCGCGGCGATGAAGGCCTGGCGGATTTCCCGGCCGGTTTCGGTGCGGATCGGGATGTTCTGCAGATTGGGGTCCGAGCTGGCCAGGCGGCCGGTCGAGGCGGCGGCCAGCTGGTAGCTGGTGTGGACCCGGTCGGTCTTGGGGTCGGCCGCGGCGGTCAGGGCGTCGGTGTAGGTGCCCTTCAGCTTTGACAGCTGGCGCCAGTCCAGGATGGCGCGCGGCAGGTCGTGGGTGAGGGCCAGCTCCTCCAGCACGCTGGCGTCGGTGCCCCACTGGCCCGAGGCGGTCTTCTTGCCGCCGGGCAGGTTCAGCTCTCCGAACAGGATTTCGCCGATCTGGCGGGGCGAGCCGACGTTGAACGGGCGGCCGGCGATCTCGTGCGCCTGCTGCTCCAGCTCGGCCATGCGCAGGCCGAACTCGCTGGACAGCCGCTTCAGCCGGTCGGGATCGACGCGCACGCCAGCCAGCTCCATGTCGGCCAGCACGGTCGGCATCGGCCGTTCCAGCGTCTCATAGACGGTGGACAGGCCCTCGCGCGCAAGGCGGGGCTTGAGGACGCGCCACAGGCGCAGGGTCACGTCTGCGTCCTCGGCCGCATATTGCGTCGCGGGGGCCAGCTGCACGTGCTTGAACGACTTCTGGCTCTTGCCCGTCCCGGCCACCGATTTGAAGGCGATCGGCTCGTGGCCCAGGTGCAGGCGCGCCAGTTCGTCCATGCCGTGGCCGTGCAGCCCGCCCTCCAGCACATAGGACAGCAGCAGGGTGTCGTCATAGGGCGCGACGCGGATGCCGCGCCGGGCGAAGACGGCGACGTCGTACTTGGCGTTCTGCAGCACCTTGAGGACGGAGGGGTCCTCCAGCAGGGCCTTGAGCTTGGCCAGGGTCGTGGGCTTGTCCAGCTGGGTCAGGGGCTCGCGCGTATCGGCCTCGCCGCCGAAGTCCAGCCCGCCGGCGTTCGCCGCCGGCTCGTGCTCGTGGGTCAGGGGGATGTAGCAGGCGTCGTTCGGCCCCAGCGCCAGCGACACGCCGCACAGGCCGGCGTGGGTGGCCGACAGGGCGTCGGTCTCGGTGTCCAGTCCGACCACGCCGGCCTCGCGCGCGCGCTCGATCCAGCGATCCAGCGACTCCTCGGTCTGGACGCACTGATAGGCGTCCAGGTCGAAGACGTGCGGCTCGGCCGGCGCCGCGACCTCCTTGGGCGCATAGCGCGGGCTGGCGACGGGGGCCGACAGGTGCGGCGCGCGCTTGGGGGCGAAGGCCGAGGTCTCGCTCGCCTCGGCCTTGCCGTCGCCAACCCGCCGCGCCAGCGAGCGGAACTCCATCTTGTCGAGGAATTCCGACAGGGTCTGCGGCTCCGGATCCTTCACCGCGAAATCGTCGATCGCCTCGGGCGCCGGGGCGTCGCAGGTCAGGCGCACCAGTTCGCGCGACAGCCGGATCTGGTCGGCGAAGTCGATCAGGGTCTGGCGTCGCTTGGGCTGTTTGATCTCCTCGGCGCGGGCCAGCAGCGTGTCCAGATCGCCGTATTCGTCCAGCAACTGGGCCGCCGTCTTGGGGCCGATGCCGGGGGCGCCGGGCACATTGTCGACGCTGTCGCCGATCAGGGCCTGCAGATCGACCATCTTTTCCGGGCCGACGCCGAACTTCTCGAACACCTCGGGTTCGGCCAAGCGGCGATCCTTCATCGGGTCCCACATGACCACGCCGCCGCCGATCAGCTGCATCAGGTCCTTGTCGGAGGAGACGATCACGGCCTCGCCACCCGCGTCGCGCGCCTTGCAGGCGTAGGTGGCGATCAGGTCGTCGGCCTCGTAGCCGGGCAGCTCGACGCAGTGGACGCCGAAGGCCGCAGTCGCCTCGCGGACCAGCGGGAACTGCGGAACCAGGTCCTCGGGCGGCGGCGGGCGATGGGCCTTGTACTGGTCGTACAGGGTGTTGCGGAACGTCTTTTCCGAATGGTCGAAGATGGCGACCAGATGGGTCGGGCCGTCGGCGCCCTTCATGTCCTTCAACAGCTTCCACAACATGTTGCAGTAGCCCTGGACCGCGCCGACCGGCAGGCCGTCGGACTTGCGCGTCAGGGGCGGCAGGGCGTGGTAGGCGCGGAAGATGTAGGCCGAGGCGTCGATCATCCACAGGCGCAGGGCAGGCCCGTCCTGGGTCAGCTCCCGGTCCTGTTCCATGGCGGGCGGCGTGTCGGCGTTGTCGGTCATGGCCGGAACATAGGGCGGCGAAGGCCCCGCGTCAGCCGGGAAACCGGATCAGAATTCGGTCCAGCTGGAGCCGGGGTCGCGCTGGCCGGGCTGGGCCTGCTGCTGGCCCCAGGTGACCATCATCATCGCCTTGTGGCTGCGGATCCGGTAGCTGCCGATCATCGGCAGGACGGCGCCCAGGGGCGCGCCCGTCCGGGTTTCGTAGAGGAACCCCGAGAACTCGGCTACGCCGACCCGGTCGCGGTGGCTGTAGATCGACAGCTCGGGCAGGGAGACGACGTTGAACGTCTCGTTGATCGGCACCCGCATCTCGGGGATGCCGAAGACACGGCGCATCTGCTCCAGCGACAGGGCGCCGGCGCGAATCTCGAACACGGCGTCGGCGGCGTCCTTGTTCGGGGCCAGGCGGAAACCGGCGTCCGACAGCGCCGCGCGGATGGCGCTGATCGCATAGCGCGCGCCCTCGCCCTGGAAGTAGGACTCGTCGACATAGACCGCCGCTCCGGCGGGCAGGGGCAGGCTCAGGCCCTCGACTGCGCGGTCGGCGGCGCGGGCCAGAAGCAACTGCTCGGTCGCCGTGCGGCCGGGATTGGTTTCCGTGGTCGAGGCGCAGGCCGCCAGCGTCAGGCCCGCCGCGGCGACGGCCAGGGCGCGACGCATCACCACGTCCCCGTATTGGGCATGGAGGCCCAGGGCTCGGCCGGCGCCAGGGCCGGGCCGTCCTGCAGCAGTTCGATGGAGATGCCGTCCGGCGACCGCACGAAGGCCATGTTCCCGTCGCGCGGCGGGCGGTTGATCGTCACCCCGCCGTCCATCAGCCTTTGGCAGGCGGCGTAGATGTCGCCGACCTTGTAGGCCAGGTGGCCGAAGTTGCGGCCGCCCGAATACTCCTCGGTGTCCCAGTTGAAGGTCAGTTCGACCTCGGGGCTGCGCTCGGCGGCGGACTGTTCCAGGTTCTGCGGCGCGGCCAGAAACACCAGGGTGAAACGCCCCGCTTCGTTGTCCAGGCGCCGGACCTCCTGCAGGCCCAGAAGGTCGCAGTAGAAGTGCAGCGAGGCGTCGAGGTCCTTCACGCGGACCATGGTGTGCAGATAGCGCATCGGCGATCTCCGGAGAGGACGGGGCCGAGAGGGACGGTCAGTGGGCCTCTGGCGCGCGGGCGGCGGGGCTCAGATATTCGTTCTCGTCATGCGGATGGGCCGACAGGACGAAGCGCCGGTCGCAATAGCCGCATTCGACGAAGTCGTCCTCGCCCATGTCCATATAGACCAGCGGATGGCCCAGGGCGCCGCCGCCGCCGTCGCAGGCCACGCGCTTGGTCGAGACCACGATCTCTTCGGGCGGCGGGATGATCGCATCGGGGTGGCGGGGCGGCATTTCGGGCTCGTCTCTTGGCGGGAGGGCGTCGCGCGCATACCTATGCGGCTCGCCCGGCGGCGTCAAACCGCCGCACGACCTGATTTTCCCGACCGAAGCGCGCCGATGACCGATCCCGTGACCCTGCCCGACAACGCCATCCAGGTGCGGGGGCTGAAGAAGACTTACGCCGGATCCAAGAAGGCGGCGCCGAAGACGGCCCTGCGCGGCGTCGACCTGGTCATTCCGCGCGGCTCGATGTTCGGTCTGCTGGGCCCCAACGGCGCCGGCAAGTCGACCCTGATCAACATTCTGGCCGGGGTGGTGAAGAAGTCCGAAGGGTCGGTGAAGATCTGGGGCCGCGACATCGACAAGGAGCCGCGCGACGCCGCCGCCGCCATCGGCGTGGTGCCCCAGGAGATCGTCGCCGATGTCTTCTTCACCCCGCGCGAGTCGCTGGAGGTGCAGGCCGGCTTCTACGGCGTGCCGGCCAACGAGCGACGTTCGGACGAACTGCTGGCGGCGCTGGGCCTGTCGGACAAGGCCAACGCCTATGTGCGGGCGCTGTCGGGCGGCATGAAGCGGCGGCTGATGGTGGCCAAGGCCCTGGTGCACAATCCGCCGATCCTGATCCTGGACGAGCCGACCGCCGGCGTGGACGTCGAGCTGCGCCGCCAGCTGTGGGAGTATGTGCGGCGCATCAACGCCGAGGGCGTGACCATCGTCCTGACCACCCACTATCTGGAAGAGGCGCAGGAGCTCTGCGACACCATCGCCATCGTCAACCGGGGCGAGGTCGTGGCCTGCGAGCCGACGCCGCAACTGCTGCGCCGGCTGGACAGCCGCAATGTGGTGGTGACGCCCGAGACGCCGCAGGCGACACCGCCGGCGCTGCCCGGCTTCGACGTGACGGCCCGGCCGAACGGCGCCTTCGCCGTGGCCTACAAGAAGGGTCAGTCGTCGGTCGAGCAGGTCATCGCCGCCGTGCGGCAAGCGGGCGTGACCATCGCCGACATCTCGACCGAGGACCCGGACCTGGAGGATGTCTTCCTGGCCCTGACCTACGGCGATGCGTCGCAGGTCGACCCGACGAAGGACTGATCGCCCGCCTTAGGCGGAAGATGAAACTTTCGTCATGAAGGGGCGCCGCAGTTGTAGCGGGGCGAGCGGCGACTAAGGTCCGGGGCTCGAAAACCGAGGAACTGCCCATGCGCCGTGTCGCCACCCTAGCCGCCGCCGCCGCCCTGACGGCGGCGATCGCGCCGATCGCCTTCATCGCCGTCCCCGCCCAGGCCGCGGTCGTCCAGTCGGGCGCGCGCCCGGCCGCGCCGATCCAGGCCGCGCCGGTGTCGGAACTGGTGGCCGAGGTCGATATTCCTTACACCAAGTTCACCCTGGACAACGGCCTCACCGTCCTGGTGCACGAGGACCACAAGGCGCCGGTGGTCGCGGTGTCGGTCTGGTACAATGTCGGCTCCAAGGACGAGCCCGCGGGCAAGACCGGCTTCGCCCACCTGTTCGAACACCTGATGTTCGGCGGCTCGGAAAACGCGCCGGGCAGCTATTTCACGCCGATGCGCAACATGGGCGCCACGGACATGAACGGGACCACCTGGTTCGACCGCACCAACTATTTCGAGACCGTCCCGACGCCGGCGCTGGAACAGGCGCTGTTCATGGAAAGCGACCGCATGGGCTACATGCTGGGCGCCATCAGCCAGGAGACGCTCGATCTCCAGCGCGGCGTCGTCCAGAACGAAAAGCGCCAGGGCGACAACCAGCCGTTTGGCCTCAATGAATACAAGGTGCTGGAGGCCCTGTTCCCGGAAGGCCATCCGTATCGCCACTCGACCATCGGCTCGATGGCCGACCTGGACGCCGCGTCCATGGAAACCGTGCGCGACTGGTTCCGCTCCAATTACGGTCCCAACAACGCCGTGCTGGTGCTGGCCGGCGACATCACCCCTGAAAAGGCGCGTGAGCTGACCGACAAGTACTTCGGTCCGATCCCTCGCGGCCCGGTGAACAATCCGGCCCAGGCCCCGGTCCCGACCCTGGCGGCGCCCATCAACGAAACGACCCACGACCGCGTGGCCAACGCCCAGGTCTCGATCAACTGGGCCGTGCCGGGGATGCTGGATCCCGACAGCGTGCCGCTGAGCGTCGGCGCCTCGGTGCTGGGCGGCCTGGCCAGCTCGCGCCTGGACAACGAACTGGTGCGCGGCGAGCAGACCGCCGTGTCGGTCAGCGCCTCGAACGGCGCCTTCCACCGCGTGGGCATGTTCGACATCACTCTCAACGTGAAGCCGGGCGAGGACCCCGCCGCCGTCGAGGCGCGGGCCCGCGAAATCCTGAACGGCTTGATCGCCGACGGCCCGACGGCCGAGGAGGTCGAACGGGTCAAGACCCAGTACGTCTCGCGCACCGTGCAAGGTCTGGAACAGGTCGGCGGCTTCGGCGGCAAGGCCGTGGCCTTGGCCGAGGGCCAGCTCTATGTCGGCGATCCCGAGCACTACAAGAAGGAGCTGGAGGCCTATGCGGCGGTGACGCCGGCTCAGGTCCAGGCGGCCATGCAGAAGTGGCTGACCCGTCCGGCCTATACCCTGACCACCCTGCCGGGCGAACGCGAGGCCTATCAGGAGGCCGCCGAGGCGCCCTCGGGGGCCAACCACACCCCCGCGCCGCCGATCGAACGCGTGGCGCGGATGGCCAAGCCCGAGATCGGCGCGGTGTCCAACGTCGACTTCCCGGCGGTGGAGCGCACCCGCCTGTCGAACGGCATGGAGGTCGTCTACGCCCATCGCGACGCCGTGCCGGCCACCAAGATCGCACTCGACTTCGATGCGGGCCTGGCGGCGGACGACGCCGACAAGCTGGGCGTCCAGACGCTTATGATGGACCTGATGGACGAAGGGGCCGCCGGCCGCAACGCCACCCAGCTGGCCGAGGCGGAAGAGACCCTGGGCGCCAGCATCTCCACCGGCTCCTCCATGGACCGGTCGGTGGTGTCGCTCAGCGCCGTGACCCCGAACCTCGCCTCGTCGGTCGCGCTGCTGGCCGACGTGGTGCGGCGCCCGACGTTCGACGCGGCGGAACTGGAGCGGCTGCGCGCCACCCGCCTGGCCTCCATCGCCGCCGAGCGCACTAGCCCCGCCGCCCTGGCCAGCCGCGCCCTGCCCGCGCTGATCTACGGCGCCGACAGCCCCTATGGCCGGCCGTTCAGCGGCAACGGCGACGAGACCTCGGTCAAGGCCATCACCCGCGCCGACATCCAGAACGCCTATGCGCAATGGATTCGCCCGGACAACGCCAAGATCTTCGTGGTGTCCGACCTGCCGCTCAACGAGGTCAAGCCGCTGCTGGAAGCGAACTTCGGCCAGTGGGTTCCGCCCGCATCGGCCAAGCCGGTCAAGGACTTCTCGGCCCCGATCCCGGCCGCGACGCCCCGGATCGTGCTGATCGACCGGCCCCAGTCGCCCCAGTCCTACATCCTGGGCGGCGAGGTGCTGGACGCTTCGGGCACCGACGACCTGCTGGTGCTGAACGCGGCCAACAATGTGCTGGGCAACGACTTCCTGTCGCGCATCAACTCGGACCTGCGCGAGACCAAGGGCTGGTCCTACGGCGTCAACGCCTCGGTCGCCGGTTTCCAGCACCGCGTGCCCTACCTGGTCACGGCGCCGGTCCAGGCCGACCAGACCGGCCCGGCCATCGCCGCTCTGAACACCCAGTTCAACGACTTCCTCAAGGGCGGCAAGGGCGTGAAGCCCGAGGAGCTGGAGCGGACCGTCAACGGCAACACCCGTCGCCTGGCGGGCAGCTACGAGACCTCGGGCGCCGTCCTGGGCGCGCTTCGGGCCAACGACATGCTGGGCCGCCCGGACGACTATCCGGAAACCGTGGCGGCGCGCACCAACGCCCTGACGGCGGATCAGATGGACGCCGCGGCCAAGGCCGCGATCGACCCGTCGCGTTTCGTCTGGGTGGTCGTGGGCGACGCCTCGGTGGTCAAGCCGCAGCTGGACGCCCTGGGCCTGCCGGTCGAGGTGCGCTCCGCCTCGGGCGACTGAGGCCGACGTCCCGCCGAAACGACGAAGGCCCGGAGCGCGCGCTCCGGGCCTTTTTCGTTGCAGCCGATCTTCTCCCGCTTGCGGGGGAGGGCCAGGGAAGTCAGGCCAGCGTCGTGCCGGTCGTGCGCATGATCTCGGCGCGCAACTCGGGCAGGCCGATCCCCTTTTCGGACGAGGTCAGGGCCACGACGGGGAAGGCGGCCGGGCGCTTGGAGACGGCCTTCAGCGTGGCCGCCTGCATCTTCTCGCCCTCGCCCTTCTTCAGCTTGTCGGCCTTGGTCAGGACGATCTGATAGCTGACGGCGGCCAGGTCCAGCGCGTCCAGCGCCTCGGCGTCCACCGACTTCAGGCCGTGCCGGGCGTCGATCAGCAGATAGACCCGCTTCAGCGTCACCCGGCCACGCAGATAGTCGCGGCCCAGGTCCTGGAACTTCTTGGTGGTGGACTTGGATGCCTTGGCCCAGCCGTAGCCGGGCAGGTCGACCAGTCGCAGCCGGCCGTCCAGGTCGAAGAAGTTGACCTCGCGCGTGCGGCCAGGCTCGTTGGAGGCGCGGGCCAGCTTGTGCATGCCGACCAGGCCGTTGATCAGGCTGGACTTGCCGACGTTGGAACGACCGGCGAAGGCGATCTCGGGCAGGTCGGGATCGGGCAACTGCTCGATCTTGGCCGCGCCCATGACAAAGGTCGCCGGGCGCGCGAACAGCACCCGCGCGGCCTCGATTTCCTCGGGCGTGAACTCGGTCTCCTCCATCACGCCGGGGACTTCTTGAACCGGCCGATGAAACTGTCGATCGGGTTCTCGGCCTTGTAGCGGTGCATGATGACGTACTGCTGCAGGATGGTCAGGATGTTCGACCACGCCCAGTAGACCAGCAGGCCCGCCGCGAACGGCGCCATGATGAAGGTGAAGACCAGCGGCATGAACTGGAAGATCTGGCGTTGGAGCGGATCGGTCGCTGGCGGATTCATCGCCGTCTGCAGCCACATGGTCAGGCCGTAGGCGATGGCCAGCAGGCCGATGTGCAGCGGTCCGCCCAGCAGGCCGCCCAGGACCGGCAGGGCCGACGGATCCCACGGGATCAGGCCGAACAGGTTCCAGATGGACGAGGGATCGCGTGCCGACAGGTCGTGGATGAAGCCCAGGAAGGGCTGGTGGCGCATCTCGATGGTGACGGTCAGCACCTTGTACAGGGCGTAGAAGACCGGGATCTGAAGCAGCAGCGGCAGGCAGCCGGCGACCGGATTGATCTTCTCCTTCTGGTACAGGCCCATCATCTCCTGCTGCTGCTTCTGCGGGTCGTCCTTATGCTTCTTGCGGATTTCCTCCATCTTGGGCTGGAGGTTCCGCATCTTGGACATCGAGGCGTAGGCGTTGTTCGCCAGCGGGAACATGACCAGCTTGACGATGACCGTCAGCGCCAGGATGGCGATGCCGAAGCTGCCGACCACCGCATAGACGTTCTCCAGGATCCAGAAGATCGGGCGGGTCAGGAACCAGAACATGCCCCAGTCGATCGCATAGACGAAGCGCGGCAGACCCAGGCTCTCCTCGTAGGATTTCAGCACCTCGGCGCGCTTGACGCCGGCGAACAGGCGCTGGGTCTCGGTCGTGGTCGCGCCCGGCTGGATCGTGCGGCTGGCGCCCAGGAGGTTGGCTTCCAGCTGTTGGCCGCCGTTGGCGTCGCGCACGCGGAATTCGGTCTGCACCGCCTCATTCTGCTGGGGCAGCAGGGCCGCCAGCCAGTATTTGTCGGTGATGCCCAGCCAGCCGCCGGTCGAGGCGTTCTCGATGCGCGGCTCCTTGAGCCAGTCCTTGTACTTCTTCTGCTCGGTCCGATACTCGCCCGGCTTGCCGAAGGCGCCGATCGCGCCCTCGTGCACGATGTGGGACGACCCCGCCGCCGGCGGCACGCCCTGGCGCTGGACGCTGCCGTACGGGGCGATGGTGATGGGCTGGGTCCCCAGGTTCTGCACCGTGTCCTTCAGGGTGAAGACGTACTTGTCGTCCACCGACACCATGCGGGTGAAGCGCAGGCCCTGGCCGTTGTCCCAGGTCAGGGTGATGGGCGTGGTCGGCGTCAGGGTCGAGCCGGCGGTCAGCCGCCACGGCGTGTTCGGTCCCGGCACGCCGCCGGGGATGTTGGCGCCGGCCCAGCCGAACTGGGCGAAATAGGCGTGCTCCATCCCCTGCGGGCGGAACAGCTCGACCGGCGCCGGATCGTCCTGGACCTCGCGGTAGTCGGTCAGGAACAGGTCGTCGATGCGCGCGCCCTGCAGGGACAGCGAGCCCCGCAGCGTGCCCGATTGGATCGGCACGCGCGCGGCCGTTCCCAGCGCCTGGGTGCGGTCGGTGACGAAGACCGGGCCCTGCGGGCTCAGCGCCGTGTTGGCGGCGTTCTCGGCCGTCTGCGACTGTTCGGCCTGGGCCGACTGCTGGGCCGCGCGGCGTTCGGCCTGCGGGCGCAGCACGGTGAACCAGTAGATCCCGAGGATCAGGACCGAGCACACGATGAAGATGATCGTGTTGCGCGAGTTCTCGTTTTTCATGGGGTTCGGTCGTCCTGGCCGGAAGAGGCGCGAGGGTGGGAAGGCCGGTCGGCCCGCTCTGTCTTGGGGGTCGCGAGCCTTGTAAGCGTCGATTTCACGTCGTCAAGCAGACGGTCCCAGGGACGGTCCGCCGTGCCCATGCGGGCGATGAAGACATAGTCGCTGCCCGGACGGCCATGTTGGGCGATCATCAGGCGGGCGGCTTGGCGCAGGCGGCGCTTGGCGCGGTTGCGGACCACGGCGCCGCCGACCTTGCGGGTGGCCGTGAAGCCCAGGCCGATGTGCGCCGAGCCGTCTCCGCGGTCCAGCCGCTGGATCACCACGGCGCCGCGGGCCTCGGAAACGCCTTTGGCGGCCGCCAGAAACTGGGGCCGCCGCAACAGACGCTTGATCTGTAAAGGGTCGCTCATGCGTCCTTGGCTTTCGGACGCGAGAGCCGCTTACGCCGTCAGGCGCTTGCGGCCCTTGGCGCGACGGCGCGCAACGATCTTCTGGCCGTTCTTGGTGGCCATCCGGCTGCGGAAGCCGTGACGGCGCTTGCGCACGAGTCGCGACGGCTGATAGGTCCGCTTCACGGTCGGCTCCTGACGTTAAAAGGTTGGGGCGACGGGGCAAAAGGCGTCCGCCGCAGGAAGGGCGGGCGTATAAGTCGCATGGCCGCGCGAGTCAACGCCGCGGCCGGCTTTTCGAGGATCACGGCCGCATGGCGCAACGAACGGCGAGAGAATGGGCGCTCCGGCTTCTGCCGCTGCTCGCCATCGCCGGCCTGGTCGTGCTCTTCTTCGCCCTGGGCTGGAACCGCTATCTGTCGATGGACCTGATCCGCGCGCACGGCCTGAACCTCCAGACCTATGCGCGCCAGCATTGGTGGATCGCCCTGATCGCCTTCATCGCCGTGTACGCCGTGGCCACGGCCTCCACCATTCCCGGGCCGGTGTTCCTGACCCTGCTGGGCGGGATGATGTTCGGGCCGGTCGTCGGCATGCTGGCCCAGGCGACGGGCGCGACGATCGGCTCGGTCGTCATCTACGGCGTCTATCGCACCTCGATCGGCACCTGGCTGCGCGCCAAGTTCGAAGCCGACTCGGGCTTCATGGATCGACTGGCCAAGGGCATCGACCGCAACGCCTTCACAACCCTTCTGACCCTGCGGCTGATCCCCAGCGTGCCCTTCGTCCTGATCAACGCCACGGCGGGCATGATGGCGGTGCCGCTGCGGCCCTATGTGATCGCCACCTTCCTGGGGCTGCTGCCGTCGACCTTCATCTATACCTGGATCGGCTCGCGGCTGGGCGGTCTGATCCGGGCGGGGGTCCGGCCGGACCTGGACGTGTTGCTGCGCCAGTTCTTCTGGCCCTTGATGGGGGTGGTGTTCCTGTCCCTGTTGCTGCCGCTGGGCATCAAGCTGGTCCAGATGGCGCGCCGGCGCCGACAGGGAGCGGCCCCGGCATGAGCGCGCTGTTCGACCGCATCGCCGCACGGCTGAACCTGTCGCCAGAGGCGGTCGAGACCTGGCGCGAGCGCCTGCGTCCGCGCGCGCCCGACGGCCTGTCTTCGCGGCTGCTGCTGCTGACGGTCGCCTTCACCCTGGCGGTTGAGGCGCTGATCATGGCGCCCAATCTGGCCGCCTTCCACGAGCGCTGGCTGCGCGACCGGCTGCAGGCGGCCGAATTGGCTTCCGTCGGGGTCGAGGCGCTGCCCTACAGCGCGGTCGAGGACGACACGGCCGCCGAGTTGATGCGGATCGGCGGCGTCCAGGCCGTGGCCCTGACCGAACAGGGGGTGCGCCGGCTGCTGCTGCAGGCCCCCAATCTGCCGCGCGCGCCCGAACTGATCGACCTGCGTCGCGAGAACATGGGCTCGCGCCTGCTCGACCCCTGGCGCACCCTGTTCGGCCATCCCGACCGCTCCCTGCGGGTCCAGGCCAAGCCGCGCTACCGGTCGGGCGATTTCATCGAGATCGTGACCCCGGCCCAGCCGTTGAAGCTTGAGCTGCGCGCCTTCCTGCTGAACAGCCTGCTGGTGTCGCTGCTGGTCTCGGTGACGGCGGGGGCGCTGCTCTACGGCGGCCTGGCGCTCCTGGTGCTGCGGCCGCTGCGGCGCGTGACGCGGTCGATGGAGCGCTTCGCCGCGGACCCCGAGAGCGATCCCGAGACCCCGTCGGACCGTCACGACGAGATCGGGCGGGTCGAGCGCGAACTGGCCCGGATGCAGGAGGAGGTGCGACAGTCCCTGCGCTCGCGCGCGCGGCTGGTGGCGCTGGGCGAGGCGGTGGCCAAGATCAACCACGATCTCAGGAACATGCTGACGTCGGCCCAGATGGCGTCGGAGCGTCTGGCCGCCTCGCCCGACCCGGCGGTGACCAAGGCCCTCCCGCGGCTGGAACGGGCCCTGGGCCGGGCCGCGGCCCTGTCGCGCAACGTGCTGGAATACGGTAAGAGCGAGGAGCCCGCGCCGCAGAAGACGCGCGTGGTCCTGACCCAGGCCCTGACCCTGGCGGCCGAGGACGCCGGGCTGGACCCCGACGGCGTCCGCCTGGTCAAGCAGCTGCCGGCCCGCTTCGCCGTGGAGGCCGATCCCGACCAGCTCTATCGCATTCTGGTCAATCTGATGCGTAACGCCCGTCAGGCGATCGAGGCCGATCCCGCCCGCCCGCCCGAGCGGCGCGGCAAGGGGGCGATCACCGTCAGCGCCTTCGCCGAGGATGGCGTCTGCGTCGTCCGCATCGCCGACGACGGTCCCGGCATCCCCCCGCGCCTGGCCGCGCGCCTGTTCGAGCCCTTCGTCAGCTCGAAGCAGTCAGAGGGCACCGGGCTGGGCCTGACCATCTCGCGTGAGCTGGCGGCCCTGCACGGCGGCGATCTGCGGCTGGTGGAGGCGGCGGAGGGCGGGGCGGCGTTCGAGCTGCGCCTGCCCGCCTAGGGTCCGTACTCA
>NZ_DLMO01000174.1:7252-7698 GCF_002479325.1 Brevundimonas sp. UBA7534 | reverse complement strand
ACCGAGTTGGAGCCGATGTCGATGGCCGCGATGTCTCGCGACGGGGGCAGGGCCTCGATCATCCGTCAGCGGGGCTCGTAGCGCAGCACGGCGGGCAGGGTCTTCACCTTGCGCCCGCGGCCCGACAGACTGGGATTGGTCATGAAATACTTGTGGGCGGAGAAGGGCCGCTCGGGGTCGGCGGGCATGACGCGGGTGTAGCGCCCGTCGGCGTCGAGAACCCAGCTCTGGGCGTCGTCCTTCAGATTGGCGACCATGATCTGGTCCAGCACCTGGTCATGGACCGTGGCGTTGCGGATCGGCGTCATCAGTTCGACGCGGCGGTCCAGGTTGCGCGTCATCCAGTCGGCCGATGAGATGAAGACCTTGGCCTTGTCGTGCGGCAGGTCCTTGCCGTTGGCGAAACAGACGATTCGGCTGTGCTCCAGGAAGCGGCCGACGATCGA
>NZ_DLMO01000174.1:0-7137 GCF_002479325.1 Brevundimonas sp. UBA7534 | reverse complement strand
AGGAAGCGGCCGACGATCGACTTGACCCGGATGTTCTCCGACAGGCCCGAAACACCCGGGCGCAGGCAGCAGATGCCGCGCACCACCAGGTCGATGCGCACGCCCCACTGACTGGCGCGGTACAGGGCGTCGATGATCTCGACGTCCACCAGCGAGTTCAGCTTGACCCAGATGGCCGCCGGCTTGCCCATCGCGGCCGCCGACATCTCCTTGCCGATCAGCTCGATCAGCGTGGACTTCATGTTCAGGGGCGACACCACCAGCGCTTCAAGGTGGTCCGGGGTGGCGTAGCCGGTGATGTAGTTGAACACCTTGCTGGCGTCGCGACCCAAGACGGGATCGCAGCTGAACAGCGACAGGTCCGTGTAGATCTTGGCCGTGACCGGGTGATAGTTGCCGGTGCCGAAGTGGCAGTAGGTCTTCAGCCCGTCGCCTTCTCGCCGCACGACCACGCTCAGCTTGGCGTGGGTCTTGTACTCGACGAAGCCGAAGACGACGTGGACGCCGGCGCGCTCCATCGCCCGGGCCCACCGCAGGTTCGCCTCCTCGTCGAAGCGCGCCTTCAGTTCGACCAGGGCGGTGACGTTCTTGCCGTTCTCGGCCGCCTCGATCAGGGCGGCGACGATGGGGCTGTCCTTCGAGGTGCGGTACAGCGTCTGCTTGATCGCCAGCACGTTGGGGTCGCGCGCCGCCTGACGCAGGAACTGGACCACCACGTCGAAGCTCTCGAACGGGTGGTGGATCAGCATGTCCTTTTCGCGGACGGCGGCGAAGATGTCGCCGCCGTTGTCGCGCACGCGCTCAGGATAGCGCGGCTCGTAGCCCCTGAACTTCAGATCCGGGTGGCCGCCGGGGATCAGTTCGGCCAGTTGCGCCAGCCCCAGCATGCCGTCGACCAGCACCACGTCCTGCGGCGCCGCCTCAAGTTCGCCGACGATGAAGTCGCGCAGATCGGCGGGCATGGACGCCTCGATCTTCACGCGCACCACCGAGCCCAGACGGCGCTGCTTCAACGCCTCCTCGAACTCCAGAACCAGATCCTCGGCCTCTTCCTCGATCTCGATGTCGCTGTCGCGGATCAGGCGCAGCACGCCCTTTTCCTGGACGTCGCATCCGGGGAACAGGTGGTCGATGAACAGCAGCAGCACGTTCTCGAGCGAGATGTAGCGCTTGCGACCGGGGGTGGATCGGCCGTCCGTCGGCAGTTCCCAGAAGCGCCGCACCTGCGTCGGCACCGGCACCAGCGCGTAGAAGGTCTTGGTCTCGCCCTCGCGCTTCAGCTTCAGCGCCAGGGAGAATCCCAGGTTCGGCAGGAAGGGGAAGGGGTGCGCCGGGTCGATCGCCAGCGGCGTCAGCACGGCGAACAGCTGGTTCAGGAACTCGGGCTCCAGCCGTTCGCGCTCGGTCTTGGTGATGCGGTCGCGATCGACCACCTCGATGCCGGCGGTGGCCAGCTCCTTCTTCAGCTGGCGCCAGCGAAGCTGCTGTTCGGCCATCAGTTCGCCGGCCGAGACGTTGATCCGGTCCAGCTGTTCGGCCGGCGTCAGGCCATCGGCCGACAGCACCCGCACCCGCTCGCGCTGCTGCCCCTTCAGGCCCGCCACGCGCGTCATGAAGAACTCGTCGAGATTGTTGGCCGAAATCGACAGGAACCGCAGCCGTTCCAACAGCGGATGGTTCGCGTTCGCCGCCTCTTCCAGCACGCGCTCATTGAACGCCAGCCAGGAGGTCTCGCGATTGAAGAAGCGCGCCGGCGACGCCATCAGCGCCTCATCCAGGGCCAACTGCGGGGCGCGCGAGGCGGGGACTTCCTGGCCTCGGGTCACGTCATGGATGGATGCGTCGCTCATGGGGCGTTTGTCGCGCGCGACTGTGACGGCCGCAAGCGCGGGGTAGACGAAATCCGCAGCGAGCGGGGCGACCGGACCTCCCCCGCCGCCCTTCCCGTCGAAGTCTATTGGACGATCGTGTTGGGCGCGACGCCGGCGGGACAGTCGCCCAGGCGCCGGGCGTCGATGGTCGTGTTCATCTGGGCCATCTGCGGCGGGACGTTGGCGCCCGTGACGCGGCTGGTGATCTCCACCTTGTAGGCCGAGCCCAGGTCGCCCGCGACCTTGCCGTCCGAAGCGACGGTCATGCCCTGCGATTCACACACAGAGCGGAAGGTTGCGCCGCCCGGGGCGGGGTTCACGGTGTTCTCGCTGCAGGTCACGCCCTCCTGCGGCGCATTGAAGGGGTTGGCCCCTTCGGGAGAGGGGCCGACGCAGACCTTGAAGGTCGTCGGCTGCGGCATCGCGGCGCCCGAGATGGTTTGCTCCCATAGGCCCGGCGTCGGCGCCGGCGCGGACGTCGCCGCAGGCGCGCCGGCGTTTTCGGTTTCGGCGGGCGCCTTGGCGTCGTTGTTGTTCGAACAGGCGGCCAACAGGGCGGCTGCGGAAATCAGGGCGATCTGAATGCGCATTGGACGTTTCCCTTTGTCGGAGCGCCAGGCCGCTCCACCGTGGTCAAACGGCGAAGCTGAGGCGGGGTTGCCCTACGCCGCGCCCGGGGGCGGATTTCCGTCTGAGGCGTCCGAGGAATCCTTGTCCAGCGCCAGTCGGGCCAGCGCCCGCGTCACCGGCCGGTGCAGGGCGTCCAGCCGATCGACGGCGCGGCTCGCCGCGTCCGCCGATCGGTCCAGGCGACGCACCAGATAGTCGATCACGTCTTCGGATGGCGTGATGCTGCGCTCGACGAAGCGCGTGCGCAGGATCGCCGCCATCACGGCGTCGTCTGGCGCTTCGACGGCCACAGCGCGGATCGCGTCCAGCCGGGAGCGCAGGTCGGGCAGGGCGCTGGGCCAGGCGCGGGGCGGATCGCGGCTGACCAGCAGCAAGGCGCCGCCGCCCGCCGCCGCCAGGTTGATGAGGTGGAACAGGCTTTCGTCGTCGGCGTCCTGCGCGCGGTCCAGAAGCACGGGGCGGCCTTCCAACTCCGCCGGGTCGATCAGCGCCGCCTCGGCGCCGTGCAACGCCATCGCCCCGACCCGCTCGGCCCAGGCGGCGGCCAAGCGGCTCTTGCCCGACCCCGCCGGCCCCGACAGCGCCAGGACCGAGCCGACCCCGTCGGGCCATCGCGCCAGCACGCGCATCGCCTCGGCGTTGCAAGCCGACTCCACCAGGGCCTCGGACACGCCGTGGCTCTCCAGCGGCAGACGAAGCTGCTGCGGGGGCGTGCGCTCGGACGCGCGGGCCGGGGCGGGGCGGGCGGACATGACTTCGGCATAGCAGACGCGGCCGTTAACCGCGCCGGGACCGCCCTGTTGGTTACGGGGAGCGCCGCGCGCCCCTGTGGATGGTTTTCGCCCGGCGACGGGCGGTCAGGCGAAGGGGATGAGGGCCGGATTGAGCTTGCCGGCCTTGAATTCCGTCACGGCGTAGTCCGCCAGGCCGTGGACCTGGAACGGGTCGTCCTTGAGCAGGGATTCCAGCGCGTCCTTTGTCAGGGCGCTGGACACCACGAAGACGCCGCCCGTGCGAGGGACCATCGGACCGGCCGCCACCACCAGGCCGCTGGCCACGTGCTGATCCAGCCATGCGCGGTGTTCGGCCGTCCTCGCCTCGATCGCCTCAATGGGCTGGGTGTAGGTGATGGTGACGATGAACATAGGGGACGCTTTCCGATCCGATGGCCCGCTATCGCGCGCCTCCGCCCGGTTTGCAACGGCCCGAACCTTGACTTTCGGGGGCGATGATGCGCCCTACGCCGCTTCCGATTTTCCCCGCGCGCGCGGCCTTGTTCAGACGATTCTTCATGCACGCCTATCGCTCTCACACCTGCGGCGCCCTGCGCGCCTCCGACGCCGGTTCCGCCGTCCGCCTGTCCGGCTGGGTGCACAGGAAGCGCGACCACGGCGGCCTGCTGTTCATCGACCTGCGCGACCACTACGGCCTGACGCAGCTGGTGCTGCACCCTGAAACGCCGGGCTTCGATGCGGTCGAGCGCCTGCGCGCCGAAAGCGTGATCCGCGTCGACGGCGAGGTGGTCGCCCGTGACGCCGCCGTGGTGAACCCCAACCTGCCGACCGGCGAGATCGAGGTGCGGGTTCAGGGCGTGGAGGTCCTGTCGGAAGCGGCGGAACTGCCGCTGCCGGTCTTCGGCGAGCCGGAATACCCCGAGGAAATCCGCCTCAAGCACCGCTATCTCGATCTGCGCCGCGAGACCCTGCACAAGAACATCGTGCTGCGCTCGCGCGTGATCCAGTCGATCCGCAACCGCATGTTCGGCCAGGGCTTCCTGGAGTATCAGACGCCGATCCTGACGGCTTCGTCGCCCGAGGGCGCGCGCGACTTCCTGGTGCCCAGCCGTCTCCACCCGGAGAAGTTCTACGCCCTGCCGCAGGCGCCGCAGCAGTTCAAGCAACTGCTGATGGTCTCGGGCTTCGACCGCTACTTCCAAATCGCGCCCTGCTTCCGCGACGAGGACCTGCGCGCCGACCGATCGCTGGAATTCTACCAGCTCGACGTCGAGATGAGCTTCGTTACGCAAGAGGATGTTTTCGCCGCCATCGAGCCCGTCATGCACGGCGTGTTCGAGGAGTTTTCGGACGGCAAGCCGGTCTCGCCCATCGACCAGGCCCACACCTTCACCAACGATTTCGGCGACACGTTCGAACACAAGGGCTTCGAGCGCCTGACCTACGCCCAGGCGATGGCCTGGTACGGGTCGGACAAGCCGGACCTGCGCAACCCGATCAAGATGCAGGTCGTGTCTGACCACTTCCGCGACGGCGGGTTCGGCCTGTTCGCCAAGATCCTGGGCGCCGACGACAAGAACGCCGTCTGGGCCATCCCGGCCCCGACCGGCGGCTCGCGCGCCTTCTGCGACCGCATGAACTCCTGGGCGCAGGGCGAGGGCCAGCCGGGCCTGGGCTACATCTTCTGGTCGGACGATCAGCAGTCGTGGGGCGGCCCCATCGCCAAGAACCTGGGTCAGGAGCCGACCGAGGTCCTGATGACCTCGCTGGGGCTGGGTCAGGGCGACGCCGCCTTCTTCGTCGCCGGCCAGCCTTCGGTGTTCGCCAAGTTCGCGGGCCTGGCCCGCACACGCGTCGGCACGGAGCTGAAGCTGATCGACGAAGACCAGTTCAAATTCTGCTGGATCGTCGACTTCCCGATGTTCGAATGGTCGGAAGAAGAGAAGAAGGTCGACTTCAGCCACAACCCGTTCTCGATGCCGCAGGGCGGTCTGGAGGCTCTGGAGACCCAGGACCCGCTGACCATCCGCGCCTATCAGTACGACATCGTCTGCAACGGCTATGAGCTTTGCTCGGGCGCGATCCGGAACCACAAGGCCGAGATCATGCTGAAGGCCTTCGACATCGCCGGCTATGACGCCTCGGTGGTCGAGGAGCAGTTCGGCGGCATGCTGAACGCCTTCCGCTATGGCGCGCCGCCGCACGGCGGTCTTGCCCCCGGCATCGACCGCATCGTCATGCTGCTGGCGGGTGAACAGGCGATCCGCGAGGTCATCGCCTTCCCGCTGAACCAGCAGGGCGAGGACCTGCTGATGAGCGCGCCGTCGCCCGTGCAGGACAAGCAACTGAAGGAACTGCACATCCGCACCGCCCCGCCGATCAAGGTCTGATCGGCGCGTCAGGCAAGACGAAGAAAAGGGGACGCCGCAACGTCCCCTTTTTCATGTCCGGCGTTTCACGACGCTATCGCTCCGAGGCGATGACCAGGTTGCGAACGCGGGGCGGCGCAGGCGGGGCCGGAGGGGTGCGGATGACCCTGACGCCGCCGCGGCAAGCCTGGGCCGTCAGCCGGCCGGGCAGGCGGGTCGAGCCGTCGCCGCAGGCCTCTGCGATCTGGGACTGTGTCAGGCCTCTGGCGCTCGAGAGGTCGGCGCCGCGGATGTCGGTCCGGCGCAGCGAAGCGTCCGAGAAGTTGGCCCGGCCGAAGCGGCCGCCGGTCAGGCGCGCGCCATCCAGATTGGCGTCGGAGAAGTTCGCGCCCGAAAAGTCGCCGTTCGACAGGTTGGAGGCCGTGACCTCGGCGCCCGAGAAATTCGCTTCGGGCGCCCGCACATTGGCGAGGGTCGCGCCAAACAGCTCGCTGCCGGCGAAGTTGGCGTCGGGCAGGGCGGCGCCATTGAAGTTCACGCCGTGCAGTTCGGCGCCCGACAGATCGACGCGGGTCATGTTGGCGCGAACGAACGACGCGCCCTGGGCCTCGGCGCCGGCCAGGCTGGCGCCCGTGAAGTTGGACGAGGAGAAGTTGGCGCCGATGATCTGAACGCCAGACAGATTGGCGCGACTGAAGTCGCTGCCGGTGAAGTTGGAGCCCATCATCTCGGCGCCGCGAAGATTGGCGCCGACCAGGGTGGCGTTCATGAAGCTGGCGCCGGTGAAGGTGGCGCCCGACAGGTTGCGGCCGGACAGTTCGCAGCGGTTGCAGGATCCGCCTAGAGAGACCGAACGCGCCACGTCGCGATCCTGCAGGCTCATTTCCACCCCGGCCAGGGCGGGCGAGGCGGCCAGCACGCCGCCGACCGCCAGCAGGGCGGCGCGGAGGTGGTTGGAGGATTGTCGAGCGATCTGTTTCACGAGACCTGAATGCCCCGAAACCCCGACGCAACCTACTTAAATCGAGGTAACTTCGTTAAATCGCGGACAGGTTGCGGGCGCTCAGCAGGCGGGAATGCGAAGCCGTCCGGGCAGGACGGTGGAGCCGTCACCACAGGCCTGGTCTAGCTGCCGTTGCGTCAGGCCGGTGGCCCGCGCCAGCTGGGCGCCGGACAGATTAGTTCCGGACAGGGTCGCGCCCAAGAAGTTCGCCCCCTCCAAATAGGCCCCGACGAAACTGGCGTTGGTCAGATTGGCGCCTGAAAAGTTCGAGCTGGAGAAGACGCCGCCATAGGCCTCGACGTCACGCAGGTCGGCGTTGGAGAAGCGGGTGCGGTTCATCACGCTCAGGCTCAGGTCCGACTGGCGCAGCCGCGACCCCGACAGGTTCAGCCCGCGCGCCTCCAGGCCCGAGAAGTCGCCCTGGAACAGGTTGCATCCGGCGCAACTGCGGCCGGCGCGCACGCTGGCGATCTGGCCGGCGTTCTGGGCCAGAACGGGTGTGGCGAGCGTCGCCAGGGCGGCGGCGATCA
>NZ_DLMO01000173.1 GCF_002479325.1 Brevundimonas sp. UBA7534 | reverse complement strand
TTCATGGGGAGGGTGGTCGAGCCAGCGGCGAGACCGGGTGGGGTGTTATGACGCCTCGCTCACGCCCTGACGAACCCCTCCCCGATCGCTGACGCGATCACCCCTCCCCATGAAGGGGAGGGAGAAATCAATCCTCGTCGTTTTCGCCTTCATCCGGGATTTCCGGCGTGACGACCGTCGGCGCAACCGTGCGGATTTCGCCCAGTTTCGCGCCGGGGAAGGCCGTCAGCACCGACTGGATGAAGGCGTCGCTTTCGACGGCTTCGCGCTCGGCGGCGCGGGCCTTCCTCTGCTGCTCGATCAGGGTCTCGCCGCCGCCCTGGCCGTTGGCGGCGATCAGCCAGGTGCGGCCGGTCCAGTCCTTCAGGCGCGAGGCCAGCTTGCGCGCCAGCTCGACCGGCGCGCCCTGGACGCTCTCATAGACGATGGCGCCGGGCTTGAACGACACCGGCTTCACGTAGCGTTCGACATCCATCTGCAGGCCGATCTCGCGCTTCTCGCCGATCAGGGCCACGACCTGTTCGAAGCTCTGCGGATCGGGCAGGGCCGGTGCCATGACCGGCCGCGCGGCCAGTTGCGCGGACGCGCCGCCGCCCCCACCGCTCCCGCCGCCGCCGCGCGGGGCCGAACCGCCGCCAAGGGGCTCGCCGGATTGCAGACGCTTCAGCGCCTCTTCCGGCCCCGGCAGGTCGGCGGCGTAGGCCAGACGGACAAGGGCCATTTCCACCGCATCGGCCGGATTGGGCGCGCGCCGCACCTCGTCCAGCGCCTTCAGCAGCATCTGCCAGGTGCGCGACAGGGTGGCGGCGGGAATGGCGGCGCCCAGCGCCGCTAGCTTCTGCGCCTGGTCGTTGGGCAGGCGCGTCGCGTTGGGCCCCAGCATCTTGGCCACCGAGGCGGCGTGGCAATGTTCCAGCAGGTCGTTGGTCACCTGCACAGGATCGGCGCCGAAGCCGTAAAGCGTGCGGAAGGTCTCCAGCGCCTCGGGCGTGCGGCCGGCCATGACGCTTTCGAACAGGGCGATGGTCTGGCTGCGGTCGGCCAGGCCCAGCATGTCGCGCACCGTCTCGGTCTTGACCGTCTCTCCGCCCTCGGCCTGGACCAGGGCCTGGTCCAGCAGCGACAGGCCGTCGCGGACCGAGCCTTCGGCCGCGCGCGCGATCAGGGCCAGGGCGTCGGCCTCGATCCGCATGCCTTCGCGGTCGGCGATCCGGCCCAGGTGCTCGACCAGGATTTCCGGCTCGACGCGGCGCAGGTCGAAACGCTGGCACCGGCTCAGGATCGTCACCGGCACCTTGCGGATCTCGGTGGTGGCGAAGATGAATTTGGCGTGGGGGGGCGGCTCCTCCAGCGTCTTCAGCAGGGCGTTGAACGCCTGCGTCGACAGCATGTGGACCTCGTCCAGCACATAGACCTTGTAGCGCGCCTCGACCGGCGCATAGCGGACGCTTTCCAGGATGTCGCGAATGTCGTTGACGCCGGTGTGCGACGCCGCATCCATCTCCATCACGTCCATGTGCTGGCCGGCCATGATGGCGGCGTCGTGCCGGCCGTGGGCGGTCAGGGCCAGCGACGGCTTGTCGATGGCGTCGGTCTCGTTGTTCAGGGCGCGGGCCAGCAGGCGGGCCGTGGTCGTCTTGCCGACGCCGCGCACCCCGGTCAGCATGAAGGCGTGGGCGATGCGGCCGGTGGCGAAGGCGTTGGTCAGGGTGCGGACCATCGCCTCCTGGCCGATCAGATCCTCGAAGGTGCGCGGGCGGTATTTGCGCGCCAGCACCTGATAGGCGGCGCCGTCATCGCTCGGGGCCTCGGCCGGGACTTGCGCGGCAGTCGGAGGGGCGGCAGGCGTGGTGTCGGCCGCCGGCGCCGGTTCGACAGCAGGCGCGCCGAACATGTCGTCGGTGTTCTCGTCGCGTTCGACGACGTCCTCGTCCCAGGGCGGGCCGTCCAGATTCGGGTCGCTGTCCGTCATGGCCCCGTCTTACCGCGAAGGACGGGGGCGGTCAGGCGGAATCTCAGAAGCCTTGAGCCTGCGACAGCCGCTCGCTGTGGAAACCGGCGTCGCCCAGCAGTTCGTTCAGCACCCGCACCCGCTTCATGAACAGGCCCACGTCGAATTCGTCGGTCATGCCGACGCCGCCATGCATCTGCACCGCCTCCTGCACGGCCAGTTCGGCGACCCGCCCGGCCTTGGCCTTGGCGACCGAGGCGGCCATATCCGCGTCCTCGCGACCGGCGTCGAGGGCCTGAAGCGCGCCCAGCGTCGCCGCGCGGGCCAGCTCCAGCTCGGTGAACAGGTGCGCCGCCCGATGCTGCAGAGCCTGGAACTCGCCGATCAGCCTGCCGAACTGCTTTCGGGTGCGCAGGTAGTCCAGCGTGACCTTGAAGGCCTGGTCGCCCGCGCCGGTCAGGCTGGAGGCCGCGCAGGCCCGGCCCAGCGCCAGGGCGCCGTTCAGCAGCGTCTCGCCGTTCCCGACCTCGCCGATCACCGCATCCGCATCGACCGCGACGTCGTTCAGGACGATCCGCGCGGCGTTGTGGGCGTCGACCATGACGGTGCGCTCGATCTCGACGCCGGGCGCCTTCGGATCGACCAGGAACAGCGTCGTCCCCTCCTCGGCCTTCGCCACGACGATCAGGGCGTCCACGACGTGCCCGTCCAGCACGAAGCCCTTGGCGCCGTTCAGCCGAAAGCCGTTGCCCGACCGTTCGGCCTGCGTGGCGATCTTCGCCGGGGCGTGCTTGGCGCCCTCGTCCACGGCCAAAGACAGGATGGCCTCGCCGGCCGCGATCTTCGGCAGCCAGGCCTGCTGCGCCTCGGACCCGCCGTCCGCCAGCACCTTGGCGGACAAAACCGACGATCCCATGAAGGGCGACGGCGTCAGCGTCCGCCCCAGGCTCTCGGCGATCACGCCCGCCTCCACCGCGCCCAGTCCGGCGCCGCCGTGTTCCTCGGGGATCAGCACGCCGGCGAAGCCCATCTCGCCGAACGCTCGCCACAGGTCGCGCGACACGCCGTCGGCGTCGCGGTCGTCGCGCAGCTTGCGCAGGTGGGCGATGGGGGCGTTTTCGGCCAGGAAGCCGTCGGCGGCCTCCTGCAGCATCGTCTGCTCTTCGGTCAGGATCAGGGGCATGGCTCAGGCTCCCGGCAGCTGCAGCAGATGTTTGGCGATGATGTTCAGCTGGATTTCGCTGGTCCCGCCCTCGATGGAGTTGGCCTTGGTGCGCAGCCAGTCGCGGGCGGCCGAACCGCCGCGCGAGCGCTCGCTCTCCCATTCCAGCGCGTCCGCCCCGCCCGCCGCCATCAGGAGTTCGTGGCGGCGCTTGTTCAGCTCGGACCCATAGTATTTCAGCATCGAGGCGATGGCCGGATGGGCCTGTTTCGCCTTCACCTGATCGCCGACGCGCTCCATCGCCAGGCGGAAGGCGGCCTGGTCGATCTCCAGATCGGCGATGCGGGCGCGCAGCATGGGTTCGTCCAGCCGGCCGGCTTCGTCCGTGCCGACGGCGTCCAGCGCCACCTGGCCCACCGGCCGACCGCCGCCGACCTCGCCCATGGCGCCGATCATGGTGCGCTCGTGGGCCAGCAAATGCTTGGCCACGTCCCAGCCGCGGTTCAGCGTGCCGACCAGGTTCTCCTTCTCCACCCGCACATCGTCGAAGAAGGTCTCGCAAAAGGGCGACTTGCCGGAAATCAGGGTGATCGGCCGCGTCGTCACGCCCGGCGTCTTCATGTCGAACAGGACGAAGCTGATCCCCAGATGCTTGGGCGCCTCGGGGTCCGTGCGTACCAGGCAGAAGATCCAGTCGGCCTTGTCGGCGTAGCTGGTCCAGATCTTCTGGCCGTTGACGATCCAGTGGTCGCCCCGATCCTCCGCCCGCGTCTGGATCGAGGCCAGGTCGGAGCCGGCGCCCGGTTCGGAATAGCCCTGGCACCAACGGGTCTCGCCGCGCACGATCTCGGGCAGGAAACGCTTCTTCTGTTCCTCGGTCCCGAAGGCCAGCAGCGCCGGCCCCAGCATCCAGACGCCGAAGCTGTTCAGCGCCGGCTGGGCCTTGATGCGGCGCAGTTCGGAGGCCAGCACCTTGGCCTCCTCGCGGCTCAGGCCCCCGCCGCCGTATTCTCTGGGCCATTCGGGCGCGGTCCAGCCGCGCGCGCCCATCCGCTCCAGCCACAGCCTGTGACCGGGGGTGGCGAAGACGGCGTCGCGCCCGCCCCAGATCATGTCGGCCTCGGAGCCCAACGGCCCGCGCACCTCGGGCGGGCAGTTCGCCTCCAGCCAGGCGCGCGTCTCGGCGCGAAAAGCGTCCAGATCGGTCATTCGCGTGTTCCCCGCGTTTCCTCTGACGCCGACGTTAGCAGATGCGTTTCGATTGGCTACGGTCACGTAGGGGAAGCCTCGGCAACAGCTTCGCCGTTCGCGCGTTCGTCAGGCCCGCCTGGAGCCGACCATGACCTATCTCAGCCGCGCCGTCTTTGCCGGCGCCAGCCTGTTGCTGCTGCTGTCGGCCATGGCCCTGATCGGCTTCGGCGTAACCGACGCCATCCACAGCATCCGCTCGCCGGAAAAGTCGGGCGCCGACGCGGTTCTGGACGTGCTGGGCTACGTCATCGTCGCCATCGCCGTGTTCGACGTGGCCAAATACATCTTCGAGGACGAGGTCCGGCGCGGCAATGACAAGCGCAGCGCCGCCGAGGCCCGGCGCAGCCTGACCAAATTCCTGTCCACCATCGTCATCGCCCTGTTCCTGGAGGCTCTGGTGGTGGTGTTCAAGACCGCGCGGGCGGACGTCAGTCAGTTGATCTATCCCACCGCCCTGCTGCTGGCGTCGGTCCTGGTCCTGGTCGGCCTGGGCGCCTTCCAGCGCTTTTCGGCGACCGTGGAGCAAAAGGTCGGCGACGACGACGAGGCCGAGGAACGAAAGGACAAGGCGCGCCGCCGCAGCGACGGCTGACCTCAGCCCTTGCCGGGCAGGAAGGGCGAAAAGGTGATGACGGTGAAGGTGTCGCGCACGTGCGGGCGGGTCTGGACCTGCTTGGTCACGAAGGTGCCGATGTCGGCGTCGCGCGGCAGGTTGAACTTGGCCAGGAGATCGTGCTGGCCCGAGGTCGAATAGACCTCCGACACGTTCTCGACATTGTCGACGATGTCGGCGGCCACGTCGTTGGCGTAGCCCAGCTCGGTTTTGATGAAGACGAAGATGGCGGTCATCATGGCGGCGTTCTCCCTGGCGTCTACCTAGCCCATAGGCGTCGCGCCGATAAGGCCGCGCGATTCACCGCAGAATGTACGCTAGCGCAATAAGGGCGACAGAAAAGTCCAACATTTACGGTATCTTATTAGTGATGGGTCTAAAGCTGTCGGCAAGGAGCGCGTGACGATGACCTCAGCCGCCGACGATCCCCGACCCCTGCTGCACCGGCTGATCGCCGCTGGCCACCTGCGCTACTGGATCATCGCCAGCTGGTCGCTTGCGCTTTTGACAACCACCGATACCCGAACCGCCGCAACCTGGTTCGTTCTGGCCACCGCGGCGGGGCTGATCCGTGCGGTCGTCGACGGCCGCCAGGGGCCGCGCGGCGCCAATCCCACACGGCTGCGGCTGGCGGTCGCGACCGTATCCTGCGCCATCTGGGCGGCGGCGCCGTGGCTGTCCTTCACCGCCGGCAGCCTGTTCGGCGTGGCGGTCGGGGTGGCCCTGCTGCTGGCCGGCTACGTCCTGGTCTTCACCCAGATGCGCGCGGCCCCGCGCGAGGCGCTGATCGTGTCGACCCCCTATTCCGTCGTGGTGATCCTGCTGATCCTGGGCCTGTGGGGCACGCCCGGCTTCTGGGTGGTGCTGAGCATCGTGCCGGTGCTGGGCTTGGCCCTGCTGATCAAGGTCGTCATCACCCAGATGAAGGACGAGGAGCTGGGGGCCGTGAACCGCCGCCAGGCCGCCCTCATCACCGAGCTGGAGCAGGCGCGTGATCGCGCCGACGCCGCCAACGCCGCCAAGTCCAACTTCCTGGGCGTCATCTCCCACGAACTGCGCACGCCGATGAACGGAGTGCTGGGCGCGGCCGAGCTGCTGCGCCTGTCCGACCTCGACCCGCGCCAGACCGAGTTCGTGCAGATCATCACCCGCTCGGGCGAGGGCCTGATGGTGCTGCTGAACGACATCCTGGACGTGACCAAGATCGAGGCCGGCAAGATGGAGTTGTCCCAGGCCCTGGTCGAGGCCGCCTCCCTGCCCCAGCGCTTGGTCGGCCCCTTCGCCGCCCAGGCCGAGGCCAAGGGCCTGCGATTCGTGACCGAGACGGCCGGCGACTGGCCGACGCTGGTCCGCGCCGACGTGCTGCGCCTGGCCCAGATCAGCCACAACCTCCTGGCCAACGCCATCAAGTTCACCACGGCGGGCGAGGTGGGACTGCGCCTGGAGGGTCGGCGACGGGACGACGGCCGGTTGGTGCTGCGGCTGGAGGTGCGCGACAGCGGCATCGGCATCGCGCCGGAGGATCAGGCCGCGCTGTTCCAGCCGTTCAGCCAGGTCGACGCCTCCTCCACCCGCCGGTTCGGCGGCACGGGCCTGGGCCTGAGCATCTGCAAGCGACTGGCCGAGATGATGGGCGGAGAGATGACCGTCCGCTCCGCGCCCGGCGAGGGCTCGACCTTCATTCTGAACGTGGCCCTGGAGGCGCACGGCTGGGACGCCGAGGGCGAACCCGCACAGGCGGCCTGACGCGCGGCCGCTAACGCGGTTTGACTTGACGCCACGGCCGCGACATCGGAGGTCGGGCGCGAACCGTTGCAGAGGATGCCGCCCATGACCCCCGACCGCGTCAGCGTGCTTCAGGCGCTGGAAGCCCAGGGCGTGTGCCCTGTCTTCTACCATCCCGATCCCGAGGTCTGCCTGAACGTGATCCGAGCCAGCGCACGCGGCGGCGCCAAGGTGGTGGAGTTCACCAATCGCGGCGACTTCGCCTGCGACCTGTTCGGCGAGATCAATCGCGAACTGATCCGCACGGACCCGGACATCGTGCTGGGCATCGGCTCGGTGGTCGATAGCGGCACCGCCGCCCTCTATCTGAACCGGGGCGCGCGCTTCGTCGTCAGCCCCTGCCTGGTCCCCGACGTGGCCAAGGTCTGCAACCGCCGCAGGGTCGCCTACTTCCCCGGCTGCGGCTCGGTCACCGACATCGGCGAGGCGCACGAACTGGGCTGCGACATCGTCAAGCTGTTCCCCGGATCGTCCGTCGGCGGGCCGGACTTCGTCAAGGCGGTCAAGGGACCGATGCCCTGGGCCAAGATCATGCCGACCGGCGGCGTCGACCCGGACGAGGCCTCCATCGCCAAATGGTTCGGCGCGGGCATCGTGGCGGCCGGCATGGGCTCCAAGCTGATCACCGACGCGGCGGTCAAATCGGGCGACTGGGCCGGGATCGAGACCTCGACGCGCGCGGCGGTCGACGCCGTCGCCGCCTTCCGCGCCCGGGGCTGACCTCACGCGCGGCTCAGCGCGACCGCGGACCGTGCGCCTCGTCGTCCCTGCGGGCGACGGCGCGACGGGCGTCGCTCTTGCGCTGCAGGATGGGCGTCATGGCCTTGCGATCCTTCGGGTCCATGCCGGCCAGGATCGAGACCGCGTCATTCTCCAGCCGGGCCCGCCCCCGCAACTCGGCGGCGCGCGACTGGTCCAGCAGCAGGCGCACCCGCGCGACGTCCATCTGCTCGGCGCCCGCGGCCTCGATCGCCTCGCGCCGGGCGGTGCGGGCGGCCTCGAAGTCGGGGCGCGCGGCCAGGGCCGACTGGCGCATGGCCTGGCGCGCGCGATCACGCGCGGCCGGGTCCAGGTCGGCCAGAACCTCGGTCAGCGGCCCCTGCCGGCCGCCCCGCCTCTGATCCTCCACCTTGCGATCGACCTGCTGGCGGCTGATCAGATAGGCGCCGCCGCCGGCGAGGGCGAAGACATTGAGGGCCACCGAAACGGCCAGGGCGATCTTCAACGGGCGCCCGGTCATCCCAGGACCTCGGTGTCGTCCACGCCGCTCAGCGTCGCCTGGTAAAGCACCGCGTCCGCCCGCTCGTCAGCCGTCAGATGCGTGGTCAGTCCGACGCCCGCGACCACGCCCGCGCAGGCCGCCGCCGTCCAGCCCGCGCCCAGGAACCAGGCCAGCCGACCCCGGCGCGCCCGGGCGGCGCGCGGCGCGGGGGCGCCGGCCAGGACCCGCGCGGTCAGCTGCGCCGAGGGCGAAGGCGCGGGCGAGGCGGCCAGCAGGGCGTCCAGCGCCGCCGCCTCGGCCAGCGCGGCGCGCGCGGCGGGGTCGGTCGCGGCCAGGCTCTCGGCGAAGGGCCGCTCCGACGCGGGCCAGCGGCGCAAGTCGGCGCCATAGGCCTGCGCCAGCGCCTTCAGCCGTTCGATCGTCATCATCCGTCTCCTTTCGGCGACACGTCAGCAAGGGCCAGGCGCAAGGCGCGCCGCCCCCGTGACAGCAAACTCTCCAGCGCCTCGACGCTGATGTCCATCAGGGCGGCCGCCTCGATGTTGGACAACTCCTGATAGTGGCACAGCACGATGGCCTCGCGCTGTCGCTCGGGCAGGCCGGCCAGGGCCGCATCGACGCGCGCGCCCGTCTCGGCCGCCAGCAGCCCCCGATCCGGGGCCGGACCGTCGTCCGGTCGTTCGGGCGGCGTGTCGGTGGGGATTTCCCGCCGCCGCCTCAGCCGGTCGTAACAGAGGTTCAGCGCCACCCGGTGCAGCCAGGTGTCGAACCGCGCCCGGCCCGGCGTCCATCTGGGCGCCTGGCGCCAGGCCTTCAGCATGGCCTCCTGGGCCACGTCCTCCGCCTCGGCCGCGTCGCCCAGCATCCGCTGCGCCAGGGCCAGGACGCGCGGCAGCTTGCGCGCCACCAAGGCCTGCGACGCCGCGGGATCGCCCTGACCCACGCGGCGCACCAGATCCTCGTCGGGGTCGACGACTGCGACCAAGCCCGCCTCTTGCGTTGCCGAAGACAGGGACCGATTCGCCCATCACGGCCGACCCCGACACCTGTCTTACTCCGAAGCCGGAGCGGGGGAAGCCGGTTGTTGCGCCGGACGGGACGCCCGACGTTCGCGGCGCTGTTCCGCCCACGCCCGGCGCGCGGCGCGCTGCTCGTCGGCCGTCACCACGCCGTCGCGGTTCGCATCCAGCCGGGCGAACTGCTCGGTCAGCTTGGCGCGGGCGTCGGCGATGACGACAGGTCCGCGCTCGGCCTTGTCGCGAGCGCCGCCGCGCATCGGACCGTGACGGCCGCCGCCACGACCGGCCCGCTCCGCCCGCGGCCCCCGCGCGCCGTGCGCGGCCATGCCGGCGTCGAACTCCGCGCGACTGATGGAGCCGTTGGAATCAGCGTCCAGACGCGCGAAGCGACGGTCGGCCATGTCCGCGCGACGCGCCTGGCGGGCGGCCTGCATTTCTTCGCGCGAGACCGCGCCGTCGCCGTTGGCGTCCATGGCCGTCAGACGCGCCAGGCGGCCGTCGACGAACTCGGCCTGGGTCACCCGGCTGTCGCGGTCGGCGTCCCCGGCCAGGCGATGAGGGCGCGCCTCGGCCCTCGGCGCGGAAGCGGCGGTCTGGGCGGCGGCCGCGCCGGTCATGACGGCCAGGGCGGCGACGGCGACGCCGGCGATGATGGTCTTTCTCATTTCGATGGTCTCCTGGGACCGCGCGCGGCGGCCGGTGTTCAACCCTGTCGAAGGATTGAACGGAGACCCCGCGATTATCCGTCGCGCCCGGCGGGAACGGCGCGTTCGAAGGCGGCGCGGGC
>NZ_DLMO01000152.1:303-10457 GCF_002479325.1 Brevundimonas sp. UBA7534 | reverse complement strand
GCCACCGTCATCGGCACGGGAACGGTGACCAGCAGGTCCAGGTTGTCGCGCTCGAACAGCTCGTGCGGGGTGACGGACAGGAAGACGTACAGGTCGCCGCGCGGGCCGCCGCGCTGGCCGGCGTCGCCCTCGCCCGACAGGCGGATGCGCGAGCCGTCGTCGACGCCGGCGGGAATCTTCAGGTTCAGGGTGCGGGTCTTGCGCACCTGGCCGTGGCCCTGGCAGGTCGTGCACACGTCGGCGGCGGCGATGCGCTGGCCGGCGCCGCCGCAGGACGGGCAGGTCCGTTCCATCTGGAAGAAGCCGTTGGCTTGGCGGATGCGTCCGGCGCCGCGGCAGGTGGTGCAGGTGGTCGGCTTGGCGCCCGGCTTGGCGCCCGAGCCCTCGCAGGTTTCGCAGGTGGCGGTGGCGGGAACCGAAATCTCGACCTCGGCGCCCTTGTAGGCCTGCTCCAGCGTGATCTCCAGGTCGTAGCGCAGGTCCGAGCCGCGACGCGGGCCGCCCTGGCCGCGGCCCTGGCGGCCGCCGAACGCATCGCCGAAGGCGTCGCCGAACACCTGGGAGAAGATGTCGTTCAGATCGTTGAAGCCGGCGCCGCCGCCCTGGCCGAACGGATTGCCGCCGCCGTTCACCCCGGCATGACCGTAGCGGTCGTAGGCGGCGCGCTTCTGGTCGTCGGACAGGACCGCATAGGCCTCCGAGATTTCCTTGAACACGGCCAGCGATTCCTCGGAGCCGCCGTTGCGGTCCGGGTGGTGCTGCATCGCCAGCTTGCGATAGGCTGCCTTCAGGCCGGGCGCGTCGATGGTGCGCTCGACGCCCAGAACCTCGTAGTAGTCACGCGCCATCGGGCGTTGGTCCTCATACTTCCCCGGTCGGCCCCGCCGTCGCGCCTCTGCGGACGCTGGCGGGAAACGATGTCCCGGCTGACATGGGGGCCGGGACGGATGATGCAAGTTTCATGAAAAGACCCCGCCCATCGCGAGACAAGCGGGGTCCTGTCATTTCAGCGACCTGAGGCGATCAGGCGCTCTTCTTGTCGTCGGCGTTGTCGGAGTCCGAGACTTCCTCGAACTCGGCGTCGACCACGCCGTCGTCGGCCGGCTGGCCCTCGGCGGCGTCGCCCGAACCCTGCTGGGCGGCGTACATGGCCTCGCCCAGCTTCATCGAGGCCTGGACCAGGGTATTGGTCTTGGCCCGGATGTCCTCGGGGTCCGTGCCGTCACGGGCGGTCTTCAGTTCGGCCAGGCCGGTCTCGATCGCCGTCTTCTCGTCGGCGCCGACCTTGTCGCCGTGATCGGCCAAAGCCTTCTCGGTCGAGTGGATCAGGCTGTCGGCGGCGTTCTGGGCCTCGACCAGATCCTTGCGGGCCTTGTCGGCGGCGGCGTTGGCCTCGGCTTCCTTGACCATCTTGTCGATGTCGGCGTCCGACAGGCCGCCGTTCGCCTGGATGCGGATCGACTGTTCCTTGTTGGTCGCCTTGTCCTTGGCCGAGACGTTGACGATGCCGTTGGCGTCGATGTCGAAGGCGACCTCGATCTGCGGCATGCCGCGCGGGGCCGGCGGAATGCCCATCAGATCGAACTGACCCAGCATCTTGTTGTCGGCCGCCATCGGACGTTCGCCCTGGAAGACCCGGATCGTCACGGCCGACTGGTTGTCGTCGGCGGTCGAGAAGGTCTGGCTCTTCTTGGTCGGGATCGTCGTGTTGCGCTCGATCAGAGGCGTGAACACGCCGCCCAGGGTCTCGATGCCCAGGGTCAGCGGGGTCACGTCCAGCAGCAGCACGTCCTTGACGTCGCCTTGCAGCACGCCGGCCTGGACCGCGGCGCCCAGGGCCACGACTTCATCCGGGTTCACGCCCTTGTGCGGCTCCTTGCCGAAGAAGGTCTTCACCGCTTCCTGCACGGCCGGCATGCGGGTCATGCCGCCGACCAGCACCACCTCGTCGATGTCCGAGGCCTTCAGGCCGGCGTCGGCCAGGGCCTTCTTGCACGGCTCGATCGTGCGCTGGATCAGGTCGCCGACCAGGGCTTCCAGCTTGGCGCGCGTCAGCTTGATGTTCAGGTGCAGCGGGCCGGACGCGTTCATGGTGATGAACGGCAGGTTGACGTCGTACTGAGCGGTCGAGGACAGCTCCTTCTTGGCCTTTTCCGCTTCCTCGCGCAGGCGCTGCAGGGCCAGCTTGTCCTGGCGCAGGTCGACGCCCTGTTCCTTCTTGAACTCGTCGGCCAGATAGTCGGCCAGGCGCACGTCGAAGTCCTCGCCGCCCAGGAAGGTGTCGCCGTTGGTCGACTTCACCTCGAAGACGCCGTCGCCGATCTCCAGGATCGAGACGTCGAAGGTGCCGCCGCCCAGGTCATAGACGGCGATCTTCTGACCGTCGTTCTTTTCCAGGCCATAGGCCAGGGCCGCCGCGGTCGGCTCGTTGATGATGCGCAGCACTTCCAGGCCGGCGATCTTGCCGGCGTCCTTGGTGGCCTGGCGCTGGCTGTCGTTGAAGTAGGCGGGGACGGTGATGACGGCCTGGGTGACCTTTTCACCCAGATAGGCCTCGGCGGCCTCCTTCATCTTGGTCAGGGTGAAGGCCGAGATCTGCTGGGGCGAATAGTCCTTGCCGTGCGAGCGCACCCAGGCGTCGCCGTTCGGGCCCTTGACGATCTCATAGGGCACCATGCCCTTGTCCTTGGCGACCACCGGATCGTCGAAGTTGCGGCCGATCAGGCGCTTGATCGCGAAGAAGGTGTTGGCCGGGTTGGTCACGGCCTGGCGCTTGGCGGGCTGGCCGACCAGGGTTTCGCCGCCGTCCTGAAGGGCGACCACCGACGGGGTGGTGCGGGCGCCTTCGGCGTTCTCGATGACCTTGGGGTTCTTGCCGTCCATGACGGCCACGCACGAGTTGGTGGTGCCGAGGTCGATGCCGATGATCTTGGCCATGGGCGTTCTATTTCTCTCCGTATCGGCGGGCGATGCGGCGGCCTTCGACGAAGCGCCGCGCGTGACCGCCCCCAGTGGGTTGGCGTTGAACTTTCCGGATAGCCCCAGTTTTCGCGGGGTTTCTCCGAAGCTGGCCCCGATATGGGAAACACCCCTATGGCCGCAAGGCCTTGATTGCGATCAAGCGGCCCTTTTGCACGCGCGGGGCCGGCGCCTATGTCGTGGCGATGACGCCGCCCCCGACCGAGACGCCGACCGCCGTTCCGGGCTTTCGCCTGTGGCGCGGGGCGCTGTCGCCGCACATGCAGGCGGAGATGGTCGAGACGGTGATGCGCGGGCTGGAGGACGCGCCCCTCTATCGGCCCGTCACGCCGGGCGGGCGGCCGCTGTCGGTGCGGATGAGCAACTTCGGCCCGCTGGGCTGGGTGTCGGATCGCGCGGGCTATCGCTACCAGCCGACCCATCCCGAGACCGGCCGGCCCTGGCCGCCGATCCCGACCCGCCTGCTGGACCTGTGGCGCGCGACCGTGGACTGGCCCGATCCGCCCGACGCCTGCCTGGTGAACCTGTATCGCGACGCGGCCAAGATGGGCCTGCACCAGGATCGCGACGAGGCGGACCTGAAGGCGCCGGTGCTGTCGGTGTCGCTGGGCGACACGGCGATGTTCCGCATCGCCGGCGCGGACGGGCGGACCTCCGCGCTGAAGCTGGAAAGCGGCGACGTGTGCGCCCTGACCGGCCCGGCGCGGATGGCGCGCCACGGGGTGGATCGCGTGCTGGCGGGGTCGTCGCGACTGATCCCCGGCGGGGGGCGCATCAATCTGACGCTCCGAAGGGCGCGTTGACCCTCAGTCCCCGGTCTGTTCCTTGACCCCCAGGGCGTCGGCCAGCCGCATCTTGGCCGAGCCGCGCGGCAGGGGCTTCTGCTGGCTCTCGTGCGGTTTCCAGCCCGCCAGGTGGACGATCTCGAAGGTGGCGGGGATGCGGCCGTCGGCCTCGGCGTGGCGTTCGGCGTAAAGGGCGGCGGCGCGGGCGAAGACGGCGCGCGACAGCGGCCGCACCGGCCCGGCCAGGACATTGGTCTCGCCCATGGCGCGCAGGTCGCGCACCAGGGCGGCCAGGTCGGGATAGCGCACGGTGAGCCGGTCCACGTCCGACACCGGCAGGGCGAAGCCGGCCCTCTGCAGCAGCGCGGCGCCGTCGAAGCCGTCGGCGAAGGGCGAGACCCGCGCCTGGGCGCCGCCGCGTTCGGCCAGCTCCGCCTCGGTCAGCACGCCGCGCAGCTCCTTCAGCGTGCCGGCCCCGAACAGTGTGCCGATGAACAGGCCGTCCGGCTTCAGGGCGCGGCGGATCTGGGCCAGGGCGCCGGGCAGGTCGTTGGCCCAGTGCAGACTGAGCAAGGAGACGATCAGGTCGGTCGAGTCGGGGGTCAGGGGCAGGGCGGCGGCGCCCGGCGCGGCGCGCTGGTCCAGGGGGGGCGGCGTCGATACGGAGCCGACGCGGCCCGCCGCGTCGCTGGCGGCCAGCGCGCGGGAAAACACCCCCGGTTGCGCCGAGAGGTCGACCGCGACGGGAAAGTCGCGCAGGATCGCCTCCAGACTGCCGGCCGCATTCTCGGCGGCCCGCGCGTGCAGGAAGTCCGCCTCAGGGAACTGGCGGGCCGAGCGGGCCAGCCGGGCCGCGCGGCGGCGGGCGTCGAAAATCTGCGGGGGGCCTGAGGGGGCCAGGGAGGGGTCGGTCATGGAGGCGCAGGATGGGGCCTGGCGCACGGCGTGGAAAGGGGCAGGCGTGCGTTTGCGAGGCCTGGGCCGGGCCGCCGCCGACCTGATCCTGCCGCCGATGGCCCACGACAGCCGCGAGGCGACCGCCGCCGCGGGCCTGACGCCCGACGCCTGGAGCCGCATCGCCTTTCTGGAGGCGCCGGTGTGCGACGGCTGCGGGGCGGCCTTCGACTACGACGGGGGCGCCTTCGCCCAGGACCGGTGCGCCGCCTGCCTGGCCCAGCCCTATCCGTTCCAGCGGACGCGGGCCGCCTGCGTCTATGACGAGGCGTCGCGTGGCCTGATCCTGCGCTACAAGCACGGCGACCAGCAGCAGTTCGCGCCCCTGTTCGCGCGCTGGATCGGCCGCGCCGCCGCCGACCTGCTGGCCGAGGCGGACGTCGTGACGCCCGTGCCGCTTCATCCGTTCCGGCTTCTGTCGCGCCGTTTCAACCAGGCCGCCGAGATCGCCCGGCCGCTGGCCCGGACGGCCGGCCTCGACTATGTCCCCGACGCCCTGATCCGCGCCGCCCGGACCGACAGCCAGGGCGGCAAGAGCCGGCGGGGGCGGCGATTGAACGTCAGCAAGGCCTTCGCCGTGACCGAGGCCGGGCGTCGCCGCATCAAGGGTCGCCGCATCCTTCTGGTCGACGACGTGTTGACCACGGGCGCGACGGCCGAGGCCTGCGCCCGCGCCCTGCTCGACGCCGGGGCGCGCGGCGTCGATCTGGCCGTCATCGCCCGGGTGCGAAACGCCCGTGAAGTGTCTATGTAATCCGCAACGCCCGCCGCGCGGCGCCTCGCTGCTCCAGCGGCGGGCCCTGACCCTGGAGATCTGATTTGGCCGACGTCGTCCTCTACACCAAGCCCGGTTGCCCCTACTGCTTCAGCGCCATGTCGCTGCTGAAGAAGAAGGGCGTCGACTACACCGAGATCGTCGCCTCCAACGACCCGGAGAAGAAGGCCGAGATGGTCGAGCGGTCCGGCGGCGCCATGACCTTCCCGCAGATCTTCATCGACGGAAAGCACGTCGGCGGCTCCGACGACATCCACGCGCTTGACCGCGAGGGCAAGCTGGATGCGCTGCTGGCCGCCTGATCCATGACGGGCGGCCTCGACATCGCCTTGGTCCAGACCCGCACCCCGGCGACGGCGCGCGGCGGGTTGGATCATGTCGCGCCCCTGATCCGCGAGGCGGCCGGGGGCGGGGCCCGCTTCGTCCTGACCCCCGAGGGGACGAACCTGCTGGAGCAGCGCCGCGACCGTCGCGCCGCCGTCCTGGCGGACGAGGACGCCGACGACGCCGTGCTCGGCCTGCGCCGCCTGGCGGCCGAGCTGGGGATCTGGCTGCTGGTCGGTTCCGCCATCGTGCGTTCGGGGCGCCGGGGCGACGACCGCGCCGCCAACCGATCCCTGCTGATCGACGACCGGGGCGGGATCGTCGCCCGCTACGACAAGCTGCACGTTTTCGACGTCGACCTGCCCAACGGCGAACGCTACCGGGAGAGTTCGACCGTGCGGCCCGGCGATGCGGCGGCGGTCGCCGACACGCCCTGGGGGCGGCTGGGCCTGACCATCTGCTACGACCTGCGCTTTCCGCACCTGCATCGCCAGCTGGCCCAGGCGGGCGCGTCGATGATCGCCGTACCCGCCGCCTTCACCGCCCCGACCGGGGAGGCGCACTGGGAGACCTTGCTGCGCGCCCGCGCCATCGAGACGGGCGCCTTTATCCTGGCGCCGGCCCAGGGTGGGCTGCACGAGGACGGCCGGCGGACGTGGGGCCGGTCCCTGGTGGTCGGCCCGTGGGGCGAGGTGATCGCCCGGGCGGATCACGACGAGCCTTGCGTTCTTCACGCGAAAATGGACATGGGGGCCGTGGCCCGGGCGCGCTCGGCCATACCGTCCCTGACCCACGACCGCGATTTCGCCGCCGCCCGATGATCCGCTACGCCCTGAAGTGCGACCACGACCACGGATTCGACGCCTGGTTCGGCTCCTCGTCCGACTATGACGACCAGGCGGCGCGCGGCTTCGTCGAATGCCCGTTCTGCGGTTCCCGAACCGTGGAGAAGGCGATCATGGCCCCGTCGGTCGCCGGCACGAAGAGGTCCGCCGCCCCCGAGATGGCGACGCAAATGCAGACCCTGATGATGGAGGCGGCGCGCGAGGTGCGCGCCCATGTCGAGGCCAACTTCGACTACGTCGGCGACGCCTTCGCCCGCGAGGCGCGCGACATCCACGAGGGCCGCGCCGACAAGCGCGAAATCTATGGCGAGGCCACCCCGGCCGAGGTCAGGAAGCTGAAGGACGACGGCGTTCCCGTCGCCCCCCTGCCGGCGGCCCCGCCGGACAAGGCCAAGGTGAACTGATATGGCGGGTCTCGCCTGGCGGCCGATGCGGCCGGACGACGTGGCCGGGGTGGTGGAGGTCGCGCGCCTGTCCTTTCCCGACCATTTCGAGGACCAGGCCTGTTTCGAGAACCGGCTGGCGCTGTATCCGCGGGGATGTTTCGTCCTGGCGGAGGGGGCGCAGGGGCCGGCGCGGGGCTATCTGATCGCCTATCCGTGGCGGGCGGGGTCGGCGCCGGCGCTGAACACGGTGATCGAAGGCCTGCCCGCGGACGCCGACCTGATCTATCTGCACGACCTGGCCCTGCACCCCCAGGCGCGGGGCGGCGGGGCGACCGCGGCGGTGGTGGATCGGCTGGTCGAGCAGGCGATCGAGGACGGTTGGCCGGCCGTCGCCCTGGTGGCGGTCAACGACGCGGCCGGATTCTGGGCGCGCCACGGCTTCGCGCCGCAAGACCCGCCGGGCATGGCGGCCAAGCTGGCCGGCTATGGCTCGGACGCCCGCTACATGGTCCGCCCGCTGGGCTGACCTCAGGCTTCGCACTCCTTGGGCGGATTTTCGCCGTCGTTCCACATCGCGCAGGACCGGTCGATCTCGTTCTGGATCAGGGCGCAGGGGTTGGCCGCGTTGCAGGGCGGATGGGTCGCCGGGCTGACCATGCGGCAGCGCTCCGCCAACCGGGTGGCCGCCGCTTCGCCGATCTGATCCCGGCAGGGCGCATCGGCCGTCGGGGTGGCCGGGGACGTTTCGGCCGGAGTCTGAGTGGGCGTCGGAGCCGGGGCGGCCTCGGGCGGCGCGGTCGGAGCGGGCGCGGCGGCCGGCGCCGGTTCGGCGGGCGCGGCGGACTGCTGCTGACAGGCGGTCAGCGACAGCCCCAACGAAAGGCTCAGACCCAGAAGGGAAGCGGCGATCTTCATGCGAACCTCGTGATCGGTGCGGGTCGTAACGCCCGGGACGGCGCGAGGCTCCGCGCGGAATTCAGCGGGCGACCGCCGCCAGGGCCGCCTTCTGCCGGGCGAACAGTTCGCCGCAGCCCTGTTCGGCCAGGGAGAACAGGCGGTCGAACTCGGCGCGCGAGAAGCCGCGCTTCTCGCCGGTCGCCTGCACCTCGACGATCTGGCCCGCACCGGTCAGGACGAAGTTGGAATCCGCCTCCGCCTGCGAGTCCTCTTCATAGTCGAGGTCCAGAACGGGCACGCCGTCGCACACGCCGCACGACACCGCCGCCACCTGGTCCAGGATCGGGTCGGCCTTCAGCACGCCTTCGTCGCGCAGATAATTCAGGGCCGAAGCCATGGCGACCCAGGCGCCGGTGATGGCGGCCGTGCGCGTGCCGCCGTCGGCCTGGATCACGTCGCAGTCCAGCACCACCTGCCGCTCGCCCAACGCCTTCAGGTCGACCACGGCGCGCAGGGACCGGCCGATCAGACGCTGGATTTCCTGGGTGCGGCCGGTCTGCTTGCCCGCCGCCGCCTCGCGGCGGCCGCGCGTGTGGGTGGCGCGCGGCAGCATGCCGTATTCGGCCGTGACCCAGCCCTGGCCCTTGCCGCGCATCCAGCCGGGAATGGTCTCCTCGACCGAGGCCGTCACCAGCACCTTTGTGTGGCCGAAGGCGATCAGGCACGATCCCTCGGCGTAGCGGTTGACGCCCGTTTCGATGGTGACGGCGCGCAATTGGTCGTCGGTGCGTTGCGAAGGGCGCATGGCTTGTCCTTGGAAGAGCTGGCGGCGGTGCTTATCCTGAAACCATGAGCCTGATCCACCCCTCGGCCAGCCTGGCCGCCCTGGACGAGCGCGCGCGCGACATCTTTCGCCGCATCGTCGAGTCTTATCTGGATACGGGCGAGCCGGTCGGGTCGCGCACCCTGTCGTTGGGCGGGGTGGCGCTGTCTCCGGCCTCGATCCGCAACACCATGCAGGATCTGACGCTGGCGGGGTTGCTGGCGTCGCCGCACGCCTCGGCCGGGCGGATTCCCACCCATGCGGGGCTGCGGCTGTTCGTCGACGGCCTGCTGGAGGTCGGCGACCTGACCCAGGACGAACGCCGGGAGATCGACGGACGGCTGGCGGGGCGGGGCCGCAACTTCGAATCCGCCCTGGACGAGGCGTCCAACCTGCTCAGCGGCCTGGCGGGCGGCGCGGGGGTGGTGTCCAGCCCGGTGCGCGATGCGGGCGTCAAGCACGTGGAGTTCGTGGCCCTGGGCGCCGACCAGGCCCTGGCGGTCATTGTCGCCGACGACGGCACGGTCGAGAACCGCATCATGACCCTGTCGGCGGGGGTGACCCCCTCCACCCTGGTCGAGGCGTCCAACTTCCTGAACGCGCGGCTGCGCGGCCGCCCGTTCGCCGACGCCCGGCGCGAGATGGCCGGCGAGCTTGAGGCCGCCCGGACCGAACTGGACCAGACCGCCGCCCGCCTGGTCGAGGACGGCCTGGCCGCCTGGTCCGGCGGGCCTGACCGTGAGCGCGCCCTGATCGTGCGCGGCCGCGCCAACCTGCTTCAGGACCGGGACGGCCTGGCCGACCTGGAGCGGGTGCGGGTGCTGTTCGACGACCTTGAGCAAAAGGAGCAGCTGATCGGCCTGCTGGACGGGGTCGATGCGGCGCAGGGCGTACGCATCTTCATCGGCGCGGAAACGCGCCTGTTTTCACTTTCGGGTTCCGCCGTCATCGCGGCGCCCTATATGAGCGGCCGGCAGCGGGTCCTGGGCGCCATCGGCGTGATCGGACCCGCGCGGTTGAACTACGCCCGTGTCATCCCGTTGGTGGACTATACCGCCCGGGTGCTGGGCCGGATGCTGGACGGGAACGACAAGTGAGCGACAAGCCCCTTAACGACGAAGACTTCACCGAGCTGGACGCCGATCAGGCCGAGGCCAACGCCGAGCATGGCCTGGATTCGCATCCGGGCGACGACCTGGCCCCGCTGGACGCCGTCATCGCCGAGCGCGACGAGTGGAAGGACCGCGCCCTGCGCGTCGCCGCCGAGATGGAGAACCTGAAGCGCCGCTCGGAGACGCAGCAGAACGACGCCCGCGCCTTCGCCATCCAGCGCTTCGCCAAGGATCTGCTGGGCGTGGCCGACACCCTGGAGCGCGGTCTGGCGGC
>NZ_DLMO01000152.1:0-253 GCF_002479325.1 Brevundimonas sp. UBA7534 | reverse complement strand
ATCCAGCGCTTCGCCAAGGACCTGCTGGGCGTGGCCGACAATCTGGAGCGCGCCCTGATGGCGGCGCCCAAGGACGCCGACGGCCCCGCCGCCGGACTGGTCACCGGGCTGGAGCTGACCCAGAAGTCCCTGCTCCAGGCGTTCGAGACCAACGGCCTGAAGCGCGTCGCGCCCCAGCCCGGCGACGCCTTCGACCCCCACCTGCACCAGGCCATGATGGAACAGCCTTCGGACACCGTGCCGGGCGGCGCCG
>NZ_DLMO01000159.1:19674-20181 GCF_002479325.1 Brevundimonas sp. UBA7534 | reverse complement strand
AGGGCCAGGATTTCGGAATCGCGCAGGGCCACGACGCTGGCCGTGTGGGGCGTCCCGGCCAGCATCGCCATTTCGCCGACCGGCTCTCCGGCGCGGACGACGCCCAGGAACTGGGCCGGCTGGGCGTCCTCGACCCGGAACACGCCCAAGCGGCCCGAGCGGACCAGGTAAAGGGTGTCGGCCGGATCGCCGGCCTGGAACAGCGGTTCGCCGCCCGTCAGGGCGAACCAACTGGCGCGGTCGATCATCCGCCCCTCGAAGATCCGCGCGAGGGCGGTCTCCAGCGTATCGGGTCGAGGCGCGGCCATGACCGACATTTAGGCGCGATTCCGACCGGACGCGACAACCGCATGGCGTTTCAAGCGTTGCCATCACGAACCAGTGCGAGCGGACGGGGCTGACGGCATGGATGAGCGGATCTGGACACCCTATTGCGGCGCGGCCCCGGACCCGGCGGGCTGGCTGGCGCGATGGAACCTGGACCCGGTGCTGATCGTGATGATGGCC
>NZ_DLMO01000159.1:0-19523 GCF_002479325.1 Brevundimonas sp. UBA7534 | reverse complement strand
TGCTGATCGTGATGATGGCCTTGGCCTTCGTCCTGCTGTGGCGCGGGCGGACGCGTGACCAGCGGACGATGCTGGCGGCCTCATTCGTCGTGCTGGCGATCAGCTTTATCTCGCCGCTTTGCGCGCTGAGTTCGGCCCTGTTCACGGCGCGGACGTTGCACCATCTGCTGCTGATCCTGGCCGCGGCGCCGTTGCTGGCGCTGGCCCTGCCGCCGCCGAAGCGGTCGCGCCTCCTGCCGGCGGCGGCCCTTCATCTGGTGGTGCTGTGGGCCTGGCACGCGCCGGGCGCCTATGCGGCCGCCCTGTCCAATGACGCGACCTATTGGGTGATGCAGGCCAGCCTGCTGGCGACGGCGATCTGGTTCTGGTCGGCGGTGCGCGCCGCCTCGGCCCCGGCGGCCATCGCGGGCCTGCTGGCGGTGATGCTGGGCATGGGGCTGCTGGGCGCGCTGATCGCCTTCGCCGGTCAGCCCATCTACGCGCCGCATTTCGCCACCACGCTGGCGTGGGGTCTGACGCCGCTGGAGGATCAGCAAGCGGCGGGCCTGATCATGTGGGCGCCCGCGGCGGCGGTCTATCTGGCCGTCGCCCTGTGGCGCATGGCGCGGCTGCTGACCCCGCGCGCGGAGCTCGCCGCGTGATCGAGAAGCTGTTTCGCCAAGCCCTGGAATGGGCGGCCGGCCACCACGATGCAGGGCGCTACTCGCCCGTGGGCATCGCCTTTCACTGGGTCATGGCGGTGCTGGTCTTCTTCCAGCTGGGCTGGGGTTGGTGGATGGGCCGCCAGCCGGTGGGCGGGGCGATGGTCGCGGCCTATGACGTCCACTTCGCGGTTGGGGTCTTCATGCTGATCCTGGTGATCGGGCGCCTGTCCTGGCGTCTGCTGGCGCCCGACCTGATCAACGATGCGGACAAGCCCGGCTGGGAAAGCACCGCCGCCCACATTACCCACTATGTCTTCTACATCTGCCTTTTCGGCCTGCCGCTGAGCGGCTGGGCGATGATCTCGGCCACGGATCGGACGCGGCAGCTGGAGGCGCTGGGCTTCATCCCATGGCCGTTGCTGCCCTTGCAAAACCTGTCCAACACCCAGCTATGGGCGATCGAGGCGGCGGCGGAATGGATGCATTGGGGCCTGGTCGTCACTCTGTTGCTGATGATCCCCATCCACGCCGGTGCGGCGCTCAAGCACCATCTGATCGATCGGGACGACGTGTTTCACGCGATGCTGCCGGTCGTGCCGCTGCGTCGACGGAAGCGGACCCGCTGGCAGCGGCGCTGGCGCGCGTTGGAGAAGCGGGTTGGCTCGACAGCCAAAGCGCTATTTCGTGGGCTTCTCGGTCCGAAAGCGGCCTGACCGCCGCCGCCATCACGCCACGAGGGTCGTTGCGGCGGGCGCCGGACTTCCATCGCTGGAGCTGTTCCAGCGTGTAGGCGTATGGCTGGCCCGCGACTTGAGGATTGCCGCCGTCGCCCGTTCCCTGGCCACGGTCGCCGTGGCAGGCCGCGCAGGCCGTGACGCCGCGCGACGGATCGCCTTGAGCATAAAGGATGGGCGGGGCCGAGTCAGGGACGGCGGCGTCGGCCGACACCGGCAGGCTGGCGTAATAGGCCGCAACCGCGCGGCGTCCGTCCTGGTCCAGCCCCCTGGCCACGCGGGCCATCAGGTCGTCCTGTCTCAAGCCTGAGGCGTAGTCCTCCATCTGCTTTTGCAGATAGCCGGCGTCCAGGCCCGCCAGACGCGGCGCGGCGATCCCATCGCCCTGACCCTCCAGCCCGTGGCAGGTGAAACAGGCGTTGCCCGCGCCGCCCGCGCCGCCGCTCATGGCGATGACCCGGCCGGTTTCGGAAAAGGCGCGGTCCGTTCGCCCCGGCGTGGCGTCGCAGGCCGAAACGCCCATGGCGGCCAGAAGGGACAGGGTCGGAAGGATCGCGCGCACGGCGATCCAACCCGCGCTTATGGCGAAGGTTCCATACCTGTCGCGCGCGGACGACGTGTCGCAGCGTGGAACCGCCGGCGGGGTGGGGGGTTGGTCTGGTCAAGCTTTGGGGACGGGGATGCGGCTTTCGATCATCGGCGGCGACAGATGAAGCACGGCGCGCACCGTCTGCTCGCCCTCGCGCTTTTCGGCGGGCTGGGCGCCTGCGTGGACAAGGCCGATCTGCCGCGCCCCGTGGCGCAGGGCGACGCGGCGCGCGGGCTGGACGTCATTCGCCAGGTCGGCTGCGCCGCCTGCCACGCCATTCCAGGGGTGGCCTGGCCGGAAGGCCGTTCCGCCGGAAGCCTGGCCGGATTCGGCGCTCGGCCGCTGATCGCCGGGCGGTTGCCCAACCAGCCCGATGTGCTGATGCGCTGGCTGATCGACGCGCCTTCGCTGGACGCCGGAACGGCCATGCCGCCCATGCCCCTGACCCAAGCCCAAGCCCGCGATGTCGCGGCCTATCTGTATGAGCTCGATGACGACTGAACCTGCTCCCGGTCTGTCCGGCTGGCCCCCGCCCGTGCTCGATCCGGCCGGTCCCTTCGCGGGGCCGATCCAGGTGGTGGCCTGGGTGTTGTTCATCATGGCGGCGGTGGTTCTGGCCATCGTCCTGGTGGCGCTGGGCGTCGCCCTGTTCGGTCCGCGAAAGTGGAAGCGCCGCGTGGGCGGCGAGCGGCTGGTGTGGATCGGCGGGCTGGCGTTCCCGGTGGTGGTGCTGTCGGGCCTGCTCATCTACGGCCTGGCGACCAGCGCGCGGGTCGCGGCCGAGCCGAAGCCTGGCGAGATGCGTGTGCGCGTCACCGGCGAGATGTGGTGGTGGCGTGTCGCCTATCTGGACGCCCAGGGCCGCGAGGTCATCCAGGACGCCAACGAGGTGCACATTCCCGTGGGCCAGACGGTGGTGTTCGAACTGGAAAGCGCCGACGTCATCCACAGCTTCTGGGTTCCCCGTTTAGGCGGCAAGGTCGACATGATCCCGGGGCGACGCAACTTCCTGCGGCTGCAGGCCGATGCGCCCGGAACCTATGGCGGACAGTGCGCCGAATACTGCGGCGGGCCGCACGCCCTGATGGGGTTGGTCGTCGTGGCGCACGACCCGCAGGCCTATGCAGCCTGGCGCGCGCGCCAGGCGCAGACCGCCACGGCGGTGGTTTCGGCCCAGGCGCCGCTGGCCCTGATCGACCAGGGGCGCGCGGTGTTCGCCGCCTCGGGGTGCGGGGCGTGTCACACCATTCGCGGGACGGAAGCGAACGGCCTGGCGGGGCCGGACCTGACCCATGTCGGATCGCGCCAGACCCTGGGCGCCGGCATCCTGCCGAACAATCAGGGGACGATGGCGGGCTGGATTTCTGACAGCCAGGGGATCAAGCCCGGCAACCGGATGCCGTCCTATCCGGTGCTGACCGGCCAGGATCTGCGCGCGGTCGCCGCCTATCTGGAAAGCCTGAAATGAGTTCGGAAACAGGGTTCGATCCCGAGCTCTACAAGCGCTTCCCCACCCAGGAGGCGCGGCCCGAGGGCGAGCTGAAACAGCTGGAAGACGTCTGGTGCGGTCCGCGCAAGCCGTGGGAATGGATCACGGCGATCAACAACAACTTCATCGGCGTCTATTACGTCGGCGCGGCCATGCTGTTCTTCGTGCTGGCGGGGTTGCTGGCGCTGCTGATGCGCACTCAGCTGGCGCTGCCGCTGAACGGCTTCCTGCCGCAGGAGACCTACAACCAGATCTTCACCATGCACGGCACGGTGATGATGTTCCTGTTCGCCGTGCCAGCCGTCGAGGCGCTTGGCGTGCTGCTGCTGCCGCAGATGCTGGGCGCGCGCGACCTGCCGTTCCCGCGTCTGAGCGCTTACGCCTTCTGGGCCTATCTGGTCGGGGGGCTGGCCTTCTTCTGTTCGCTGTTCTTCGGCCTGGCGCCGAACGGGGGGTGGTTCATGTATCCCCCGCTGACGTCCATGACCTACTCGCCTGGGATCAACGCGGACTTCTGGCTGCTGGGCATCGGCTTCATCGAGATTTCGGCCATCGCCGGGGCCATCGAGATCATCGTGGGCGTGCTGAAGACCCGCGCGCCGGGGATGTCGCTGGACAAGCTGCCCATCTTCGCCTGGGCCATGCTGATCTTCGCCTGCATGATCATCATCGCCTTCCCGTCGGTGATCCTGTCGACCCTTCTGCTGGAGCTGGAGCGGGCGCTGGACTGGCCCTTCTTCGACGCGGCGCGGGGCGGCGATCCAGTGCTGTGGCAGCACCTGTTCTGGTTCTTCGGCCACCCCGAGGTCTACATCATCTTCCTGCCGGCGGCGGGGGCGATGTCGACGATCATCCCGGTGGTCGCGCGGACCCGCCTGGTCGGGCACCGGATGGTGGTGATGGCGATGCTGGCGACGGGCTTCATCAGCTTCGGCGTCTGGGCCCACCATATGTTCACGACCGGAATGCCGCGCCTGTCGATAAACTATTTCAGCGCCGCCTCCATGGCCGTCAGCGTGCCGGCGGGCGTGCAGGTGTTCGCCTGGATCGCGACCCTTGCGGCGGGAAGGATGCGGTTCAATACGCCGGGCCTGTTCGCCGTGGGCGGGCTGGTCATCTTCGTCATGGGCGGGCTGACCGGGGTGATGGTGGCGATGGTGCCGTTCGACTGGCAGGCGCACGACAGCTACTTCATCGTCGCCCACCTGCACTACGTGCTGATCGGCGGCATGGTCTTCCCGCTGTTCGCGGCGATCTACTACTGGCTGCCCATGTCCAGCGCCCGGCCTCTCAGCGAGCGGTGGGGGCGGTGGATCTTCTGGCTGATGTTCGCCGGGCACAACATCACCTTCCTGCCCATGCACCTGACCGGCCTGATGGGCATGCCGCGACGGGTCTATACCTATCTGCCCGGTCGGGGGTGGGACCTGCTGAACGTCATATCCACGGTGGGCGCCTTCATGTTCGGCCTGGCGGTTCTGCTGTGGATCGTGGACATGATGCGCAACTTCCGCCCGTTCGGCGCGCGGGAGGCGGGCAATATCTACGACGGCCCTGGCCTGGAGTGGCTGCCCAACGGCCTCTATTCGCTGCGGTCCATCCCGGTGATCAAGAGCCTTTATCCGGTGTGGGACCAGCCCGATCTGGCCCGCGACGTGGCCGCCGGTCGCTACTTCCTGCCCGGCGCGCCGCGCGGCGAGCGTGAAACCATCGTCACCAGCCCCCTGAACGCTGAACCGCAATATCTGCTGCGGATGCCACGCCCCTCCAGCTGGCACGTATGGGGAGCGATCTTCACGGCGGGGTTCTTCCTGATCCTGACCATCCAGGCCTACGCCGCCTCGGCCATCAGCGGGCTGCTGGCCATATACTGCATCGTTAAATGGTGCTGGAACATGGATCGGCCGATGCCGCGGGCCAACGTGGACATCGGCGGCGGCGTGCGGGTTCCAACCTATCGATCGGGACCGTCCAGCCACGGGTGGTGGGCGATGGTCATCACCCTGATCGTCGGAGGGATGGTCTGTCTTCTGGCGGGATTCGCCTATGTGTTCCTGTGGAGCCGGCGTCCGGACCTTTGGATCGCGCCGCCCGAGTTGTCCGGCCTTGTTCAGGCGCTGGGGTTGTTGGCGGTCGCCGGACTGTGCGCCTGGGCCGGCCCTGCCGCGCTGAAGCTTGATCGACCCCGCGGCGCCCTGATCGCGGCCGTCCTGCTGTTCGTCGGCGCGGCCGCCCTGGTCGCGGCCAGCGCCACGGACATCACGACCTGGATAGGGGCGGGGCTGGACCCGCAGGCGTCCGGCCAGGGGGCCACGGTCTTCGCCCTGATGAGCTGGCAGGCTCTGTTCGTCGGCATCGGCGCGATCATGGGCGTCTTCGCCGTGGCGCGCTGGCTGTTCGGGCTGGCCTCGGCGGCGCAGCCGGCCACCTTCGAACTGATCGGACTGTTCCTGGCCTTCACGGCGGGGCAGGGGGCCTTCGTCCTGCTGCTGACGCGCCTGTTTCCGGGGGGCTGAGGTGCGCAGCTGGCTGATGATGACAGGCGGGCTGCTGGTCTGGGCGGCCCATTTCCTGGGCGCCTATCTGATTTCCAGTGTGGGCGACGTCGTGGCCACGGCGGATGCGCCGGCGTGGCGCGCGGCGGCGCTGGCCTTCAGCGGCGCATGTGTTGTCGCGGAAGGCGTCGTGCTTTGGATTTTGGCGCGGCGCGCCCGCGTCGCGGACAAGGAGGGCCTGGCGCCCTTCACGATCGGCGTGGGGCTGACCGGCGCCCTGGCCGGCCTGATCGGCGTGGTCTGGCAGACCGCGCCGATCGTCATGGCCGGCTGACCTTTACACGACCCAGGCGTGGTCTTGGGTTTGTCGGATGTGGTCGAAGTCGTTGGCGGGGATGCGGTGGAGGTCGGCCAAGTCTGGGCCGGCGTCGGCGAAGTGGGGGGCGTCGAACCAGGCGGGCGGCAGGGTTTCGACGACGGCGGTTTCCGGGGCCGGCGCCTTGTGGCCGTCGAGCGTCGGCATGACCTGGGCGTTCAGGTCGATGTCGGCGGCCAGGACGAAGGCGTCGTCGTCGGGCAGGTCGCCGACGACGATGGGGTCGCGGAACCCTTCGATTGCCTCCAGGGCCTTGCCGAGCTCGGCGGGGGCGGCGGCGTTGTAGCCGCCCAAAACCTGGATCCCGCCCAGCCACAGGCCGGCGGTCAGCTGGGCGTGTTCGACGCTTTCGGAGAAGCCGAGCAGGACCTGGGCGCGGCTCATGGAGCCGGCGTCCAACTGGGCGGTCCAGGCGGCCAGGCCGTTGGGATCGGCCTCGCGGTCCAGGGTGAAGCGATAGAGCTGGGCCACGAAGTCGGCGTTGGAGAGGCTGCCGTATTTCTGCTGGAACTCGGCGGCGGAGGCGAAGGCGGCGGCGATGTCGATCAGGGGCATGCCGGCCTTGAGCTGCTGAATCCAGGCGGCCAGGCCGCCGGCGTCGGCCAGGCGGTCGAAGGTGGCGTCGTAGAGGCGGGCGATGATCTTGGCCTGATCGTCGGCGATCCACAGGCCCTGGTTCAGAACAGAGGCGGTGTTGACGACGTGTTCGGCGCTCTCGGAGAAGGCGACCAGCACGTCGGTGCGGGTCATCAGGCCGTTGTCCAACTGGGCGGTCCAGACGGCCAAGCCGCCGGGATCGGCCTCGCGACGCAGAGTGGTGCGGTAAAGCTGGGCGACGTAGTCTTGGTTGGACAGGCCGCCGAAGTTGGCCTGGAACTCCGCCGAGTTCAGGAAGGCCTGAGCCATGCCGGCCACGGTTCCCCCGGCTTCGACCCAATCGAGCCAGGCCTCGAAGCCGCCCTGGTCGGGCTGGCGCGCCAGAGCCGCGTCGTAGATGCGCATCACCTGGGCCGCCTGGCTGTTGGCGTCGAAGGTCAGGGTCCCGTCGACGAAGCGCAGGTTCTCGATCGAGATCAGCGTGTCGGTCCCTTCGCCGTTTCCGGACACCGAACCGCTGTCGGCTCCGTACATCCGCCGCGCCGAGGCGTAGAGCGCTGTATCGACCCCCGTGCCGCCGTTCAGGATGTCGGCGCCAACGCCGCTATAAAGCAGATCGTCGCCCGCACCGCCTTCCAGCGTCGAGCCGGTCACGGAGGTCGTCAGGGTGGAGGCGCCTGACAGGGAGACATTCAGCAGATAGGTCAAGCCCGGCGGAAGCGACGCCATGTTGGCGTGTTGGGCCGTTCCTCCGTCCGCATAGGCGCCGACCACGATGTAATAGGTCCCGCTGTAGGGCAGGTTGAAGGTCAGGAAGGAATCCTGAGCCGCTTGCGAGCCCACATCGCGAGGGCCATCGTCATTCGACGCCAGCAGATTGTTGTTGGCGTCATAGATGCGCACCACCGTGTCGCCGCTGCCCGTGGCGCCAGTCGCCAGACCGTCGATATCGACGACCATCGTCTCGCCGGCCGTCCCGGAAACGCGATAATAGTCCACACCGCCGCTGGTGGTCGCGCGAACCGTCGCATGCGGAAGGGTCGTGGACGAAATGATCTCGGAATCAAACGCCAGGTGGAAGCTCCCATCCAGCGCAACAGCCGTTGCCATGCCGGTGTTGGCTTGCGTCTGAGGCTTGACGATATCAGCGATCGCCACCGTCGTGATCGACGCCTGTGCGTACATCACATCATTGCCGGAGCCGCCAATCGCTCGCTCGATGACCGCGCCTTGGGCGATGGAGACATTGCCGACCAGGCCGCCCACGTTAGAGAAATGCCCCTGACGCAGGTCTATCACCTGGCCGACGGCGTAGCCGGAAAAATCGAGGGTGTCGAAGCCCCCGCCATCCCAGACCGCGAACACCAGGGGAGAGTTCGCCGAGGTGGCCGTGTAGAAGTCCCGATCGGTGTTCGAGTTGAAGCCATAGGTCGTATCGCCGCTGCGGGTGCTCATGTTGGCGCCGTACAGCAACTGCATCGCCGCGATGTCGTCGAGCAGCGGCGCCGATGCATAGGCGCCGCGGAAGAAGGCCCCGGTGTTCTGCTCGTTCCAATAGCTCATGACCGAGTACTGACGAGTGTCTTCCTGATAAATCGCATCGGCATAGGTCGGATCGCCTTCGCTGGCGTCGTAGTCGGCCGGATGGCGCAGGCCCAAAGCGTGGCCGATCTCGTGCGTCAGCGTATGGCGTCCATAGTTCAGGTATGACGGATTGATATTGTAGGACAGAGAGCCATTAATCCACACGTCGCCCGAGGCGGCGGACACCGCTGGATTCCCACTCAAGTAGGCGAACGCTGCCGCACCATCCGAGCCGCTGGCGTAGTTGCCGAACAGCATCGTCGCCTCGTTTGAATATCCGGACCCCGCATCGACACGAGCGAAGCTGATGTTGGCGACATCCGCCCAGCTCTGGAGGGCGAGCAGTGTCTGCTGAATCTGGACTTGAGTAAAACGGGTGAAGCCGGCGGTGTCTTCCGGCATCGTGGCGGGAGCCGTGTCTCTAAAGGCGTAGGTCACGACGACGCCCGGGGCGCCCCAGCTGTAGCCGTAACGCGCAATCTGCGCCGCAGCGGCTTCGATGCTGTAGGACGGCAAACCACCGGCGCCGGGGCCGCCGCGATCCTCGGCGTTGGCGCCGGTCGCGCCGCCCTCGCTCGTACGGTTGTCGATCGTGCGCCCAAGGCACAAGGGGCACGCGCAGCGTTCCCCATTGCTCTGGGAGGCATCTGTGTCGGCGCTGCGGGAAGCATCATCCGAAGAGGAGCGTTGGTACCACATGATGTTCAACTTCCCGAAATTAGGTCGCATTCGACATTGGCGAGACACGCATCTGACGTGTGTATACGACGACCTTAGACTGAGAAATCGAGAATGACAGCGGTTTTGTCGGCAACGGTTGCCGCCGACATGAGGCTTTTCGTCCTCAATGCAATATGACGCCCACAGCGCACCCGACGCAGGAACACGCCATGAGCTCCCGGAAAATCACGCGACTTCCCGAGGCCGCCGAACTGGCTGGGCGTTGGCGTATCGAGACATCGACAGCGGGCTGTGATGTTCGCCTTACGGTTGAAACGGTCGTGTTCGCCGGCCCGGATGCGCCGGCCCTGCGGCTGGTCAGTGACGGCCCATGGCTGGCGAGCGTTGACCTGGGGGTCATCGAAGCCTGGCGACCCAGTTCGGATGGGATCGCGTTGCTGAGGAACGACGGTTCGCTGGTCGTTTTCCTGAGCCGCAGGGGGCAGGGGTTTGAAGGCTCAGGCCCGGACGGGGAGCGGTTGCGCCTCGTCCGGGTTTGAGGTTCGGATCAGCGGCCGAACTTCTGGTGCTGGATGCGCTTGGGGATGATGCTGTCGGCGCCCAGGCGGCGCATCTTGTCCTGCTCGTAGGCTTCGAAGTTGCCCTCGAACCATTCGACGTGGCCGTCGCCCTCGAAGGCCAGGATGTGGGTGGCTAGGCGGTCCAGGAACCAGCGGTCGTGGGAGATGACCACGGCGCAGCCGGCGAACTCTTCCAGCGCCTCTTCGAGGTTCTGCAGGGTTTCGATGTCCAGGTCGTTGGTCGGTTCGTCGAGCAGGATCAGGTTGCCGCCGGACGCCAGGGTCTTGGCCAGGTGGACGCGGTTGCGCTCACCGCCCGACAGTTGGCCGACCTTCTTCTGCTGGTCGCCGCCCTTGAAGTTGAAGCTGCCGACATAGGCGCGGGAGTTAATCTCGCGCTTGCCCACCATCATGATGTCGGTGCCGCCCGAAATGGCCTGCCAGATGCTTTCGTCCGGCTTCAGGTCGTCCCGGGACTGGTCGACATAGGCCAGCTTGACCGTCTCGCCGACCTTGATCGTGCCGCCGTCGGGCTTTTCCTGGCCGGTGATCAGCTTGAACATGGTCGACTTGCCGGCGCCGTTGGGGCCGATGACGCCGACGATGCCGTTGGGCGGCAGCTTGAAGGTCAGATTGTCGAACAGGGTCTTGTCGCCATAGGTTTTCTGGAGGCCTTCGACTTCCAGCACGACATTGCCCAGGCGCGGGCCGGGCGGAATCTGAATGACGGCGAAGGACTGGGCCTGACGGCTGTTCTCCTGTTCCTCGACCATCCGCTCGTAGGCGGCCAGACGGGCCTTGGACTTGGCTTGCCGGGCCTTGGCGCCCGAACGGACCCATTCCAGTTCGCGGGTGAGGGCGCGCTGGCGGGCTTCCGATTCCGACTGCTCCTGGACGACGCGCTTCTGCTTGGCTTCCAGCCAGCTGGAATAGTTGCCCTCGTGCGGGTGGCCGCGGCCCCGGTCCAGTTCCAGAGTCCACTTGGTGACCTGGTCCAGGAAGTAGCGGTCGTGGGTGACCAGGATGACGCAGCCGGGGAAGTTCTCCAGATGGTGCTGCAGCCAGGCGACGGATTCGGCGTCCAGGTGGTTCGTCGGTTCGTCCATAAGCAGCATGTCGGGCTTGGACAGCAGCAGGCGGGCCAGGGCCACACGGCGCTTTTCACCGCCGGACAGGTTGGTGACTTCCCAGTCGTCGGGCGGGCAGCGAAGGGCGCCCATGGCCTGGTCGATACGGCTGTCGATGTCCCAGACGTCGCCGGCGTCGATCTTTTCCTGGAGGGCGGTCATCTCCTCCATCAGTTCGTCGGTGTAGTTTTCGCCCAGTTCGGCCGCGACCTCGTTGAAGCGGTTGACCCACTGCTTCTCTTCGCACCAGGCCTCGACATTCTGGCGGACATTCAGGGCCGGATCGAGCTGAGGCTCCTGCTCCAGATAGCCGCGCTTGACGCCGTCGGCGGCGCGGGCCTCGCCCGAGAATTCGGTGTCCAGGCCGGCCATGATCTTGAGCAGGGTGGATTTACCCGAGCCGTTGACGCCGACCACGCCGATCTTGGCGTCGTTGTAGAAGCTGAGCCAGATGTTCTCGAAGATCTTCTTGCCGCCGGGAAAGGTCTTGGTCAGACCCTGCATCTGGAAAATGTATTGCTGCGCCATGAGGTGCGGTTTCGCCCTTCGGGTTCGTCGGATTGGGAGGTTCGCGCGGATGTAGCGACTGCCGGGGCGAAGGGCAAATAAGGCGGGGGAAGGCGGCGCGATCGGCCGGTCGCACGGATGTCATTGGCGTTTGGAAGATCGTCGTTCGATTATCTGTTCAGCGGCAGGATGGAGGACGGGATGCGTGGGATGCGAAGCGCGGCGGTGCTGTGTGCCGCCCTGACGGCGGCAGGCGCCGCATGGGCCCAGGGACGACCGCCGGCGCCCGTGCTGGCGGCGGTGCAGGCGATGGATACGATGTGCCGGGAATTCGGGGTGCCGGGGGACAAGACCGGCCTACTCCGCGTGGCCGACCTGAACGGCGACGGCGTGGCGGACTGGGTGTTGGATGAAGGCGCCTATACCTGTGAGGGCGCGGCCAGCCTGTTCGGCGGATCGGGCGGCTCGCAGGTCAGCGTCTGGGCCGGGCGGCGGGACGGCGGCGCGTCGGAACCGTTCACCCACGGCGCCTTGGGCGCAGAGATCGACGGCGGACGGCTGTGGTTGATGGTCGGCGGCGAGATGTGCGGCCAGAAGACAGCAGGGCTGGCGCGAGCCGAATACGAAGGGTGCCGTCGTCCGCTGGCGTGGGACGCGCGAGCGGAGCGGTTCGATTTCGCGCCGGTGTCGGACGCGCGGCCTCTGGACTGAGGGGCGCCGGTCCTGCTCAGGCGTAGTTGAAGCTGATCGAGATGCGCTCCGTCTTGGCTTGGTTGGTCGGGACCTCGTGGCGCAGCCAGCTTTCCCACATCAGCACCGTGCCGGCCTGGGGCCGCAGATAGACGAAAGGCCGCTCGCCCTCGGGCGCGTCTTCCGCGACGCCCGGCCGGGCCATCATGAAGGGCAGGCGAGGATCCTCCAGTTTTAGGGAGGACGCGCCGTCCGGAACCTCGACATAGACGGTGCCGGACAGGAAGGCGTGCGGGTGGATGTGGCCGGTATGGCCGCCGCCGGGCTTGAGGATATTGACCCACAGATTGTCGAGGCGCGGCTTGCGCGCCAGATCGAAGTTCAGCGCCCTGGCGTAGGCGGCGGCGTGGCGGTCCAGGTGACGCTTCAGTTCGGCGAACTCGGGAAACCGCTGGGGCAGATCGTTCAGCGAACCGTATGAGGTGTATCCCCGATAGGCGTTGGCCCGGCACCAGCGGCGGCCGGCCTCGTCCTCGTGCGCCATCATGCGACAGACATCGACTAGCTGAGCGTTGAAGTCGGACCAGCCCCGGCCCTCGGCGAGGAAGGCTTCATAGACCTGGGTGACGAAGAGGGGACGAAGGGACATGGCAGGGGGATAGCTTGAGCGGCCGCGGGGGGAAACTCCTCCTGTCCATTTGGGCAAGGACAAGCGCTCTCGCGCGCTCCGCATGATCCGGCTAAGAACGACGCATGTTCAAGTCCGTCCTTGTCGCCAATCGCGGCGAAATCGCCTGCCGTGTCTTCAGAACCGCCAAGCGGATGGGGATTCGCACCGTGGCCGTCTATTCCGAGGCGGACGCGGGCGCTCCGCACGTGCGCGAAGCCGATGAGGCCGTGCTGATCGGACCGGCGCCGGCGCGGGAGTCCTACTTGGGCGGCGCCAAGGTGTTGGCGGCGGCCAAGGCCACGGGTGCGGAGGCGATCCACCCTGGCTATGGCTTTCTGAGCGAGAACGCGGACTTCGCCGAGGCCGTCGCGGCCGCCGGCCTGATCTGGATCGGCCCGGATCCAAAGTCGATCCGCGCCATGGGCCTGAAGGACGCGGCCAAGCAGCTGATGATCGAGGCCGGGGTGCCGGTGACGCCGGGCTATCAGGGCGCGGACCAGTCGGAAGAGACCCTGACGGCCGAGGCCGCGCGCATCGGCTATCCAGTGTTGATCAAGGCGGTCGCGGGCGGCGGCGGCAAGGGGATGAAGCGGGTCGACGATCCGGCCGATTTCGCCGCCGGTCTGGCCAGCGCCAAGCGCGAGGGGGCGGCCGCCTTCGGTGACGACCGGGTGCTGATCGAACGTTACATCACCCGCCCGCGCCACATCGAGGTGCAGGTGTTCGGCGACCGGCACGGGAACGTGGTCCATCTGTACGAACGCGACTGCTCCCTCCAGCGTCGCCACCAGAAGGTGATCGAAGAAGCGCCGGCGCCCGGCATGAGCGACGCCGTGCGGGCGGCGGTGACGGACGCGGCAATCAAGGCGGCCAGGGCTGTCGATTACGTCGGCGCCGGCACCATCGAATTCATCGCCGACGCCTCGGACGGGCTCAAGGCCAACGGCGTCTGGTTCATGGAGATGAACACCCGGCTGCAGGTCGAACATCCCGTGACCGAGAGCGTCACCGGCGTCGATCTGGTCGAATGGCAGTTCCGCGTGGCGGCCGGCGAACCTATCCCCCTGCAACAGGATCAGATCAGGTTGAACGGATGGGCCATGGAGGCGCGCCTCTACGCCGAGGATCCGGCGAACGGCTTCCTGCCCTCGATCGGCCGGCTGGAGCATTTTGTGCTGCCCGACGACATCCGCGTGGACACGGGCGTGGAGCAGGGCGGCGAGGTCAGCCAGTTCTACGACCCGATGATCGCCAAGCTGATCGTCCATGAAGACACGCGCGAGGCGGCGGCGGCTCGGCTGGCCGAGGCGGCGGGCGAGGTCGAGGTCTGGCCTGTCCGCACCAACGCCGGCTTCCTGAAACGCTGTCTGGAACACCCCCGGTTCGTGGCGGGCGACGTGGATACAGGCTTCATCGCGGCGGAAGAGGAGGTGCTGCAATCTCCGGCTTCGGATGAGGCGGCGTTGGCCGCCTTGACGTTGATCGCCGAGGCCGCCCTGGACGACGGGGCGGTGCGTGCCGACCCCTTCAGCCCTTGGGTCGGTCAACCCGGCCTTTCCTATGGGATGAGATTGAACGCCGCGCCCCGGTCGACGGTATGGGCGCGCATGGACGGGGCGGCGCTATCCGGCGAGGTCGAGCCGGCCTCCGCCGGCTGGCGCAGTCCGGACGGGACCATGGCCGGGGTTGGTTTCGATCAGGTTCAGGTCGGCGACAGAGTGTTCGGCTATCAGGCGCTGGACGACGGCTTCATCCTGTTCGTGGATGGCGAGGCGCGTCGGGTGACGCCTTGGCGCGCCGCGACGGGCGGCGCAGGCGTCGCGGCCTCCGACGGCGCTCTGCGCGCGCCGATGCCGGGCAAGGTCGTGGCCGCGCCGGTCGAGGCGGGGGCAAGCGTGACCAAGGGCCAAACGGTTGTCGTGCTGGAAGCCATGAAGATGGAGCACGCCCTGACCGCGCCGTTCGATGGCGTGGTCGAGAGCGTCGCCGCGGTCGGCGATCAGGTGGCGGAAGCGGCGGTCCTGGCCGTGGTCAAGGCGCCGGAATAGGCGGATCTAGAGGCCCACGCCGCCGAGAGGGCGCGTGAAAACGGTGTCGCCCCAGATCGCAACCAGCGCCAGGGCGGGGCGCAGTTCGCCCGAGGCATGGACCTCGTCGGACCAGGCCTTGTGGACCGCTTGGCTCATCCAGACCTCAGTCACCCACAGGACGGCCGAGTCATTGAGGTCGTGGGCCACGACGTAGAAGTGGCAGCCTGGGCGTTTCACGTTCGGGTCCATCAGCCACAGAGCCAATTCGTCGCGCCGGCCGGGATGGGCCGTCAGGCGGGTGATCAATCCGTACATGCACTTTCCGTGGCGCGCTCGGCGAGGAGATCGAGCGACGCGTCATCCTGAACACGATTTACATTAAGAAACTGGCCATTGCGTCTAAGGGCGATTACGGGGGCGGTCATGCCGCTTCACATCATCAAGCTGGGCGTCGGCGTTCCGGATGTCGAATGGCTGGAGCGCCGCGCGGATAAGGGCGGACCNNGACCGTTGACCGTCCACACGCGGATGACGCCCAAACGGGCGGCCGAGGTCGAGGATGGCGGCTCGCTGTACTGGGTGGTCAAGGGAACCATCGTCTGCCGCCAGCCGGTGCTGGACATCTTGACCCAGGGAGAAGGCAAGACCAGCCGCTGCGAGATAATGCTGGAGCCGCGCGTGATCCGAACCGCCCCGATCGCGCGCCGCCCCTTCCAGGGTTGGCGCTATCTGGAGCCCAAGGATGCGCCGTCGGACCTCGATACCCTGGACGCGGGAGAGGCGCCGGAAGACCTGGTGCGCCAGTTGCGTGAACTGGGCGCCTGGTAGGCGATACCCACAAGGATTTTGGGAGTTGACCCGGGCCGGACGGCGTGGCCTAGCCCGCCTCCCATGTCGTTCCTGAGCCCCCAGTCCCAAACCGCACTGCGCGACCTGCTGGCCTTGGCCTGGCCGGTGATCCTGGCGCGTCTGGGCATCATGACGATGGGGCTGACAGACGCCATTGTGGTGGGCAATTTTTCCAGCCGGGAACTGGCCTACCACTCACTGGCCTGGGCGCCGACCTCGATCGTGGTGATGACAGCCGTCGGGCTGATGCTGGGCGTGCAGGTAATGACCGCGCGCATGCTGGGCGAGGGTCGGCGCCACGCGGTCGGCGCCGTGCTGCGCCGAGGCATGGTCTATGCGGTGCAGATCGGATTGGCGTCGATGATCGCCCTGATCGTGATCGGGCCGTGGGGGCTGGGCCGGATGGGTCTGGAGGCGGGCCTGGCGGAAGGGGCCGGGCCGGCGCTGATCGTCTTTTCCCTGTCGATGCCCTTCTATCTGATCTCGGTGGCCGGGCAGTTCTTCCTGGAGGCCCTGGGGCGGCCCAAGCCCGGCATGGCGGCCATGTGGGTGGCGAACGGGGTGAACCTGGCGCTGAACCTGCTGCTGGTGCCGGATTTGCTGGGCGTCGGCTTCAACGGCGCCTTCGCCTCGGCCTGGGCGACCTTCGGCGCGCGGGCGGCGTTGGCGGTCTTTCTGGTGATCTATATCCTGCGTCTGCCCGAGGCGCGGGCCTTGGGCGTGTTCGACAAGCCCGAGCGCGATCCGCAGGGCGCGCGCGATCAGGTCAAGGTGGGGCTGGGCGCGGGCGCATCGTACTTCATCGAAGTGGGGGCGTTTTCGGGCTTCACCTTCTTCGCGGGCCAGATCGGCGCGGCGGAGACGGCGGCCTGGGCGGTGGTGCTGAACGTGTCGGCCATCGTCTTCATGATCCCGATGGGCCTGTCGTCGGCGACGGCGGTTCTGGTCGGGCGCAGCTACGGCGCGGGCGACGGGCGCGGCGTGCTGAGGGCCGGGCTGGCCGGCCTGGGCGTCGTCACCGCCCTGACGTTCGTGGTGGCCCTGATCGTCTGGCCCAGCGCGCGCCTGATCGTGGGCGCCTACAACCGGGACGCCGCTCTGTTGGCGATCGCCGCGCCGGCCCTGGCCCTGGCGACCCTGTTCTTCGTGGCGGATGGAATCCAGGTCGTGGCGGCCCAGGCCAATCGCGCGGCCGGCGACGTCTGGTGGCCGACGATCATGCATTTCACCGCCTATGGCGCCGTGATGATGCCGCTGGGCTGGGTGCTGGCGCACCGGATGGGCGTGAACGGCCTGGTGTGGGCCATCATCATCGCCAGCCTGACGTCGTCGACCCTGCTGGCCGGCCGGTTCGTCCGTATTGCGCGCCGTCTGCCGCAAGGCGTTTGAGCAAAGCGCCGCGCCACTCTATATCCCTGCGCTCCCCCGAACTCCTGGACGATCATGGCCCGCATCCTCATCACCTCGGCGCTGCCCTACATCAACGGCATCAAGCACCTGGGGAATCTGGCGGGTTCGATGCTGCCGGCGGACGTCTGGGCGCGGTTCAAGCGGGGCCAGGGCCACGACGTCCTCTATATCTGCGCCACCGACGAGCACGGCACCCCGGCCGAACTGGCCGCCGCCGCCGCCGGCCAGGACGTGCGGACCTATTGCGACGAGCAGCACCTGATCCAGAGGCGGGCGGGCGAGGCGTTCGGCCTGAGCTACGACTGGTTCGGCCGGTCCTCGAACCCGCAGAATCATCGCCTGACCCAGCATTTCGCCGAGGCGCTGGAGGCGAACAGCCTGATCGAGGAACGGGTGGATCGGATGATCTATTCGATCGACGACGCCCGCTTCCTGCCCGACCGTTACGTGGAGGGCACATGCCCGCACTGCGCCTATCCCAAGGCGCGCGGGGATCAGTGCGACAACTGCGGCCGCCTGCTGGACCCGACCGACCTGATCGATCCCTATTCGGCGGTGTCGGGTTCGCAGAACCTGGAGGTGCGAGACACGCGTCACCTCTATCTGCTGCAGACGAAGATCGAGCCGCAGATCCGCGCCTGGGTCGACGGCAAGACCGGCTGGCAGCAACTGGCCAAATCCATCGCCTACAAGCACCTGGACGAGGGCCTGATCGACCGGGGGATCACCCGCGACCTGGCCTGGGGCGTGCCCGTGACCAAGGACGGCTTCCCGCGTCCGGGCATGGAGGACAAGGTCTTCTACGTCTGGTTCGACGCCCCCATCGAATACATCGCCGCGACCGAGGAATGGGCCGACGCGACCGGCCGCACCTGGCGGGACTGGTGGCGTCTGGACGAGGGGGCTGAGGACGTCCGCTACGTCCAGTTCATGGGCAAGGACAACGTCGCCTTCCACACCGTCAGCTTCCCCGCCACCATCATCGGCTCGGGCGAGCCGTGGAAGACGGTGGACCAGCTGAAGGCCTTCAACTGGCTGAACTGGTACGGCGGGAAATTTTCGACCAGCCAGAAGCGCGGCGTCTTCATGGACCAGGCGCTGGAGCTGCTGCCCGCCGACTACTGGCGCTGGCACCTCACGGCCTACGGGCCCGAGCATTCCGACGCGGCCTTCACCTGGGAGCAGTTCCAGGGGGCGATCAACAAGGACCTGGCCGACGTGCTGGGCAACTTCGTCAACCGCATCGTCAAGTTCGCCGAGTCGAAGTTCGACGGCGTCGTGCCCGAGGGCGGCGAGCCGGGACCGGTCGAAGCCAAGCTGGAGGCCGACGTGCGCGCCGCCATCGCCGACGCCACCGAACAGTTCGAGGCGATGGAGTTTCGCAAGGCCGCGCAAGCCCTGCGCGGCGCCTGGGTGCTGGGCAATGAATATCTGCAGGAAGCGGCGCCCTGGACGGCGCTGAAGACCGACCGTGATCGCGCGGCGGTGGGTGTGCGGACGGGTCTGAATCTGGTCGCCCTGTTCGCGCGCCTGGCCGCGCCGATCCTGCCCTTCACCGCGCCCAGGATCGCGGCGTCGGTCGGGGTCGAGGACCTGAGTTGGCCGGGCGCCGGGGCCGAGGTGCTGAACACCTTGCCGGTCGGACAGGCCGTCGCCGCCCAGGGCGTCCTGTTTTCCAAGATCGAGGATGCGCAGGTCGCGGAATGGTCCGCCCGCTTCGGCGGCGCGGAAGGCTGATCAAGCGGATAGGGAGCTGCGACACATGACGCCGACACTGTCGCCTCTGACCGAACAGCAACGCGAGGCGATTCATGAGCGCTTGGCTCGCAGCGGCCGGGCTCAGGTCAGCGGCGTCTTGATCGAAGCGGATGCCCTGGCCCTGTATCGGGCGGCCGTGCAGACCGAGTTCAATGTCGTCACGCGACGCGGAACGGGTCACGTCGATCTTCCAGCAGCCTGGCTGGCCTCGCTCACCCCGGAGCAGAAGACGGGTCTAGGGCAGGCTGTGCAGATCTCGTCCCGTGACGACTTTCAGTATCTTTATGACAACCACCCAATCTACGATCTGGTGAAGGCAGACCAGTCCGCGCCTGTTTGGAACGAATTGGTGACTTTTCTGAACAGCGAAGTCTTTTTGGGTTTAATGCGTGACCTGACCGGCGAGCCACGCATCGCCCAAGCCGACGCGCAACTGACACGATTTCGACCCGGCCATTTCCTGACGGAGCACGACGACCACGCCGAGGGCAAGAACCGCTTCTTTGCCTATGTGCTGAACCTGACTCCGGTGTGGAGGATCGAATGGGGCGGCCTGCTGGCTTTCCACGGGACCGACGGCAACGTGGTCGAGGCTTTCACTCCGCGGTTCAACACGTTGAATCTTCTGAAGGTGCCATCGCTGCATTCCGTCACCCAGGTCGCCCTATCGGCAGGCGAAGACAGGATTTCGGTCACAGGTTGGCTACGAGGCCCCTAGGGTCCGGACTCATTT
>NZ_DLMO01000120.1 GCF_002479325.1 Brevundimonas sp. UBA7534 | reverse complement strand
GGAACTCGGCCTCGCCGAAGCCGCGCGTGGTGCCGGCCGGCGTGCCCAGGCGGACGCCCGAGGTGACGGTGAAGGGCGCGGTGTCGAACGGCACGCCGTTCTTGTTGCAGGTCATCAGCGCCTTCTCGAGCTCGTGCTCGGTCGCCTTGCCGGTCACGCCCTTGGGGCGCAGGTCGACCAGCATCAGGTGGCTGTCGGTGCCGCCCGAGACGATGGCCAGGCCGCGATCGACCAGGACGGCGGCCAGGGCCTGGGCGTTCTTGACCACCTGCTGGGCGTAGAGCTTGAACTCGGGCTTCAGCGCCTCGCCGAAGGCCACGGCCTTGGCGGCGATGACGTGCTCCAGCGGGCCGCCCTGCAGGCCGGGGAAGACGGCCGAGTTGATCTTCTTGCCCAGGTCCGCGTCGTTGGACAGGATCATGCCGCCGCGCGGGCCGCGCAGGGTCTTGTGCGTGGTGGTCGTCACGACGTGGGCGTGCGGGATCGGGTCGGGATAGGCGCCGCCCGCGACCAGGCCGGCGTAGTGGGCCATGTCCACCATCAGATAGGCGCCGACGCTGTCCGCGATCTCGCGGAAGCGCTTGAAATCGATGTGGCGGCTGTAGGCGCTGGCGCCGGCCAGGATCAGCTTGGGCTTTTCGCGCTCGGCCATCTCGGCGACGTGATCGTAATCAATGAGATGGTCGTCTTCCTTTACCTTGTAGGTGACGGGGCGGAACCACTTGCCGGACTGGTTGGCGGGCGAGCCGTGGGTCAGGTGACCGCCGCACGCCAGGTCCATGCCCAGGAAGGTGTCGCCGGGCTGCAGCAAGGTGAAGAAGACCGCCTGGTTGGCCTGGGCGCCCGAGTGGGGCTGGACGTTGGCGAAGGCGGCGCCGAACAGCTTTTTGGCGCGCTCGCGCGCCAGATCCTCGGTGATGTCGACATATTCGCAGCCGCCGTAGTAGCGGCGACCGGGATAGCCTTCGGCGTATTTGTTGGTCAGGACGGAGCCTTGCGCGTCCAGCACCGCCTGGGAGACGATGTTTTCCGACGCGATCAGCTCGATCTGCTCTTTCTGACGGCCCAGTTCGCCCTGGATGCCCTTGAAGACGTCCGGGTCGGCGTCGGCGAGCGTCTTGGTGAAATAGGCGTCGTGAGTGAAGGCCGTCACGCTGAAATCCCCGCAAATCGGAAGCTGGCCTATCTAGGCCGCGGCGGGAAGAACCACAACATGTTGTGGTGAACGCGCTCAACCCTGGCCCAGAACACGCCTCAGTTTGGCGATCGCCACGCGTTCGACGGCCTTGGGTTCATTCGCCGGACCCATGGCGCTGACCTCGCGGCCGGTGGCGACGTGGATGGCCGAGCATTTGACGTAGGGGCCGTTGCGGACGAACTCGACGATGACCTCTCCGAGGTCGTCGCCGGTCGTCATGCGGCGACGGGCCGGCGCGCCACGTTGCAGTGGGAGAACAGCTTGTCCATCGCCTGGACCAGGTGATCCATCATCGCATCGGTGTGGTTCGGCGAGGGGGTGAAGCGCAGGCGCTCGGTCCCCTTGGGCACGGTGGGATAGTTGATCGGCTGGACATAGACGCCGAAGTCTTCCAGCAGCATGTCCGAGATCAGCTTGCAGTGGACCGGATCGCCGACCAGGACCGGGACGATGTGGCTTTCGGAAGCCATGACCGGCAGGCCGGCGGCTTCGAAGCGGGCCTTCAGGGTGGCGGCGCGCTCCTGATGCTGGTCGCGCAGCTCGGGGTGCGCCTTCAGGTGACGCACCGACGCCAGGGCGCCCGCGGTCAGCGCCGGGGGCAGGGAGGTGGTGAAGATGAAGCCCGACGCCCAGCTGCGAACCGCATCCACGATCACGGCGTCGGCGGCGATATAGCCGCCCATCACGCCGATGGCCTTGCCCAGGGTGCATTCGATGATGTCGATCTGGTCCAGCACGCCGTCGCGTTCGGCCACGCCGGCGCCGGTGTCGCCGTACAGGCCCACGGCGTGGACCTCGTCCAGATAGGTCAGGGCGCCGTACTTCCTGGCCAGGGCGATGGTGCCCTTCAGGTCGGCGATGTCGCCGTCCATCGAATAGACGCTTTCGAAGGCGATCAGCTTGGGCGCGTCGGCCGGCGCATCGGCCAGCAGGGCCTCCAGGTCCGCCAGGTCGTTGTGCTTGAACACGTGCCGCTCGCCGCCGCCGTGGCGGATGCCGGCGATCATCGAGGCGTGGTTCAGCGAATCCGAGAAGGTGATGAGGCCCGGCAGGATCTTCTGCAGGGTCGACAGGGTCGCCTCGTTGCCGACATAGCCCGAGGTGAACAGCAGCGCCGCTTCCTTGTGGTGCCAGGCGGCCAGCTCGGCCTCCAGGTCCACGGCGGGGCGGGTGGTGCCAGAGATGTTGCGCGTTCCGCCCGCGCCGGCGCCCATGTCGTCGAGCGCCGAATGCATGGCCTCAAGCACCGCCGGGTGCTGACCCATGCCCAGGTAGTCGTTGGAGCACCAGATCACCACGTCCTGCTCTGAGCCGTCCTCGCGCCGGCGCGTGGCGCGCGGGAATTGGCCGCGCACGCGCTTCAGGTCGGCGAAAACCCGATAGCGGCCCTCGCTGCGGACCTGCTCCACGGAGTTCTGAAAGGCGGCCTTATAGTCGAACAAGAGACGTGTTCTTTCGCTTATGGCGACGTGCCACGGTATTTGCGCCGCTCGAACGGGCTTGTCCATGTCCCCAACGTGGACAAAACGCCCCAAACCCTTAATTGATAACGGTTCTCAGGTTCGCCGGGCGGGGGCGGGGCCGCGCGGGACTTCCGGCGCCTGGCCAGGCTTGCATACCCCCGTTGCGCCATCGTTTGCCCCGTGACAGGCTCGCGCCTGCAATTTCCCAAAGGGACGCGCTTGTGCGTCCGCCGCGCTCGGGGGGACCGGAAGGCGGATAGAGGCGATAACGCCCGCCGCGCCAAGGGTCCGTGCGCTTCACTTTGCAAGGGCATGGAAACGCCAATGACCATTTATCTTTCGCTCGCCTTCGCGGCCGGCGTTCTGGGGGTGCTGTTCGGCGCCGTCCAGACCGGCGTGCTGATGAAGGCCAGCGCCGGCAACGACAAGATGCGAGAGATCGCGGCCGCCATCCAGGAAGGGGCCTCGGCCTATCTGAAGCGGCAGTACATGACCATCGGCCTGGTCGGGATCGTGATCCTGATCGCCGCCTTCTTCCTGATCGGCCCCTATGCGGCGGTCGGCTTCCTGATCGGCGCGGTGCTCAGCGGCGCGGCCGGCTATGCCGGAATGCTGATTTCGGTTCGGGCCAACGTCCGCACCGCCCAGGCGGCGTCGGAAAGCCTGGCCAAGGGGCTGAACCTGGCGTTCCGCTCGGGCGCCATCACCGGCATGTTCGTGGCCGGCGGCGCCCTGATCGGGGTGTCGGGCTACTATATCGTGCTGACGCACCACCTGGGACTGGCCCCGACCAGCCGCGAGGTGATCGACGGGCTGGTGGCGCTGGGCTTCGGCGCGTCGCTGATCTCCATCTTCGCGCGACTGGGCGGCGGCATCTTCACCAAGGGCGCCGACGTCGGCGGCGACATGGTGGGCAAGGTGGAGGCCGGCATCCCCGAGGACGATCCCCGCAACGCCGCCACCATCGCCGACAATGTGGGCGACAACGTCGGCGACTGCGCCGGCATGGCCGCCGATCTGTTCGAGACCTATGCGGTGACGACCGTGGCGACGATGGTGCTGGCGGCGATCTTCTTCCGCGACCAGCCCTATGTCGGCGTGATGATGGCCCTGCCGCTGGCGATCTGCGGCGCCTGCGTGGTCACCTCGATCATCGGCAGCTTCTTTGTGCGCCTGGGCAGGTCGAACAACATCATGGGCGCCCTCTATCAGGGCCTGATCGTCACCGGCGTGCTGTCCATCGGCGCGGTCTGGTGGGTGATAAACCAGATGGTGACCGGCCCGATCATCACCGTCGGCGGCCTTGAGATCCAGCCGATGGCACTGTTCTGGTCCGGCATGGTCGGCCTGGCGGTGACCGCGGCCATCGTGGTCATCACCGAATACTACACCGGCAGCCACTCGCGCCCCGTGCGCTCGGTCGCCAACGCCTCGGTGTCCGGGCACGGTACAAACGTGATCCAGGGCCTGGCCGTCTCGCTGGAGGCGACGGCGCTTCCGGCGCTGACGATCATCGTCGGCATCGTCGCCAGCTTCCAGCTGGCGGGCCTGTTCGGCATCGCCATCGCCACCACGACCATGCTGGGCGTGGCGGGGATGATCGTGGCGCTGGACGCCTTCGGCCCTGTGACGGACAACGCCGGCGGCATTGCCGAAATGGCGGGTCTGCCCTCGGAGGTGCGGCATTCGACCGACGCCCTGGATGCCGTGGGCAACACCACCAAGGCGGTGACCAAGGGCTACGCCATCGGCTCGGCGGGCCTGGGCGCGCTTGTGTTGTTCGCCGCCTATACGTCGGACCTGCAGTATTTCTCGGCCAATCCGGCGGACTATCCGTTCTTCGCGGGTATGAGAGAGATCGCCTTCGACCTGACCAACCCGTACGTCGTCGTCGGCCTGCTGTTCGGAGGGCTGCTGCCTTTCCTGTTCGGCGGCATGTCGATGATGGCGGTCGGCCGCGCGGCCGAATCGGTCGTGGCCGAGGTGCGCCGCCAGTTCCGCGAGAACCCCGGCATCATGACCTATCAGGTGAAGCCGGAGTATGGACGGGCGGTCGACATCCTGACCAAGGCGGCGATCCGCGAGATGATCGTGCCGTCGCTGCTGCCCGTGCTGTCGCCCATCGTGTTGTTCGTCGGCGTCCTGGCCATCTCGGACAAGGCCAACGCCTTCGCGGCGCTGGGGGCCATGCTGATGGGGGTGATCGTCACCGGTCTGTTCGTCGCCATTTCGATGACGTCGGGCGGCGGCGCCTGGGACAACGCCAAGAAGGTGATCGAGGAAGGCTTCACCGACAAGAACGGTGTGGTCCACGGCAAGGGGTCGGAGGCGCACAAGGCGGCCGTCACCGGCGACACCGTGGGTGATCCCTACAAGGACACCAGCGGCCCGGCGGTGAACCCGATGATCAAGATCACCAACATCGTGGCCCTGCTGTTGCTGGCGGTCCTGGCCAGCGGGGGCGTCGGCTGATTTCGGCCGCCGCCTGAAACACGAAAGCCCCGGAGAGCGATCTCCGGGGCTTTTTTGGTGGCCTATGCTCGCGACGCGGTCGCTCGCGGCTTGAGGCCGGGTAGGTCTTTTGGAGAGCCCTTAGTCCGGGCGGCGCTGGCCGGGGATGTCTTCCTCGGTGCGGGGCAGTTGGCCGCGACCGACGTTGCCCAACAGTTGTTCCAGCACGGTCAGCGAGCGGCCGCGCGTGGGCGTCTCGTTGGAATTCATGGCGATCTGCTCGCCGTCGGACAGGCCCAGGGTGCGCACGGCCGCGACCTTGTCGCCGCCGTCCTCGAAGGTGATCTCGGTGACGGTGCGCCGAGAGATGACGGGCCGGTTGTAGGTGTATTTCTCGGTCGTCTGGCTGATGTAATACCAGACCTGGTCCGGCTCGAAGGTCGAGGTGGTCGACGGCGAGCCCAGCTTGGCCAGCACCGTCTCCTTGGTGTCCGTGCCCGCCACCACGTCCTGGGGCTTGGCGTCGATGGCCTGGAAGCCGTTGTTGCCGATGGTCGGCGCGCAGGCGGCGCTGAGGCCGGCCAGCGAAACGGCGACGAGAAGCGGGGCGAAACGGGACATGATCGGGCGCCTGCGAGGGAACAAGGTCTTTGACCTAGACGGACCCGCGTCCTAGTTCAACGTCGCGGCGTAAAAGGGGCCGCGCGGGACACCATGCTGAAAAACCTCTTCAAGACGCGGCCCGGCGGCCGGATCGGCGACGATCTCTACGCCCTGGCCGTGGCCCAGGCCCGCAATCCGGCCTTCTACACCCGACTGGGCGTGGATGACCGCATCGACGCGCGATTCGAACTCTACACCCTTCATGTCCTGCTGATTGTGATGCGGCTGCGCGACGAGAACACCCCGCGGGGCCAGGAAACCGCCCAGGCCCTGTTCGACGTCTATGTCTCGGCCCTGGACCACGCCCTGCGCGAGGAAGGCGTGGGCGACATCTCGGTCGGCAAGAAGATGCGAAAGCTGGGCGAGGCGCTTTATGGGCGGATGACGGCCTATGAGGGGCCGCTGCGCGGGGGCGACGCGGAAGCCCTGGCTCAGGCCCTGTCGCGCAACGTCTATGGCGCCGACGATGCGGAACACGCCGGCGCGCTGGCGCGCTACGCCCTGGCGGCCCGCGCGGGTCTGGGCGCGCAGGATTTCAACGCGGTGCTGGCCCGGCCCGCCTGGGGCGACGTCTAGAGAGCCATGAAAGACCTTCCCTTCACCGACACGGTGCGAATCAACCAGATCGGCGCGGGCCTGAGCCGGCGGCTGGAACCGGACGCCGAAGCGCGCAAGCGGATCGCCCGGTCGCTGGACCTGCAGGGGTTGGACGACTTCGTCGCCGAGGTCGACCTGGCCCCGACGCCGTCGTCCAGCGCCTGGACCCTGAAGGGGCGGGTCAGGGCCTATGCGGTCCAGACGTGCGGCCTGACACTGGAGCCGCTGCCCGTCGACGTGGATCGTCGCTTTTCCATCCAGCTGGTCGAATCGGCGCCTCAGGAGGCCGAGGAGATCGAGGTGACGCTGGACGAGGACGACGTTGATCCCATCGAGGACGGCAAGATCGATCTGGGCCAGTACGCGGTCGAACAGCTGGCGCTGTCGCTGGACCCGTTCCCGCGCAAACCCGGCGCCGCATTCGTCCAACCGGAGGAGCCGGGCGAGATTTCGCCCTTCGCCGCCCTCAAGGCCCTGAAGCCGAGCGGCGAGCCGGGCCGAGGTTGACCTAGCGGCCGGTTGGTTGCATCCCCCGGCCGAGGCGTTATCGTCCCGCGCCCCACATGAGGCGTCGCGACAAGACGACGCGGCCATACGAGGTCCCATTGCCAGCCCCAGTAACGATCTCGCTTGACGCCATGGGCGGCGATCACGGGCCGTCCGTCGTCGTGCCCGGCGTCCGCAGCTATCTCCGCACCCATGGCGGCGAGGGGGTGCGCTTCCTGCTGCACGGCGACGAGGCTGTGATTGCGCCCGAACTGTCGCGCTGCGGCCTGACCGAAATCTGCGAGATCCGCCACACCGACAAGGTGGTGGCGATGGACGAAAAGCCGGCCCAGGCCATGCGCCGCGGCAAGGGCTCCAGCCTGTGGAACGCCATCGAGGCGGTGAAGACCGGCGAGGCGGGCGGGGTCGTCTCGGCCGGCAACACCGGCGCGCTGATGGCGATTTCGAAGCTGATCCTGCGGATGGCGGCGCCGGGGCTTGAACGCCCGGCCATCGTCGCCAGCTGGCCGACCTTCAAGGGCGTGACGGCGGTGCTGGACGTCGGCGCCAACATCGGCAGCGACGCCGAACAGCTGGTCGAGTTCGCCATCATGGGCGAGGCCTTCCAGACGGCGGTTCACGGCGTCGCGCGCCCGAGCATCGGCCTGTTGAACGTCGGATCCGAGGACATGAAGGGCAACGAGCAGGTGCGCCAGGCCCACGCCATCCTGCGCGACGGTCCGTTCGAGCTGAACTATCACGGCTTCGTCGAGGGCGACGACATCGGCAAGGGCACGGTGGACGTTGTCGTCACCGACGGCTTCACCGGCAATATCGCCTTGAAGACGGCCGAGGGGACGGCGCGCTATGTCTCGGCCCTGCTGCGTGAGGCCCTGACCTCTAACCTGCAGGCCAAGCTGGGCGCGGCCATCGCCATGCCGGCCCTGCGCCGGATGCGCGACAAGATCGACCCCAGCGCCATCAACGGCGGCCCCCTGCTGGGACTGAACGGCATCGTGGTCAAAAGCCACGGCGGCGCCGACGCCAAGGGTTTCGGCAACGCCATCCGCATCGCCGTCGATCTGGCCCGCAGCGACTACATGACCAAGGTCGGCGCCAATCTGGGTCGGCTGGAGACCGTGTTCGAGCACGCCGCCCCCGCCGGCGAAACCACCGGAGACTCCCCCCAGTGAGCGTCACCCGCAGCGCCGTCACCGGCGTCGGCTCCTTCCTTCCGGAGCAGATCGTCACCAACGCCGACCTGGCCGATATCGTCGACACCTCCGACGAGTGGATCCAGGAACGCACCGGCATCAAGCAACGCCACAAGGCGCGCGACGACCAGCCGACCAGCGATCTGGCGCTCGAGGCGGCGAAAAAGGCGCTGATCGACGCCGGCAGGACGGCGGCGGACGTGGACCTGATCATCGTCGCCACCACCACGCCGGACATGACCTTTCCGGCCGTGGCCTCCATCGTCCAGCGCAAGCTGGGCGCGCCGGTGGGGATCGCCTTCGACGTCCAGGCGGTGTGCTCCGGCTTCGTCTATGCGCTCAGCGTCGCCGACGGCTTCGTGGCGCGCGGCCTGTCCAAGTGCGCGCTGGTCATCGGCGCCGAGGAAATGACCCGGCTGATGGACTGGACCGACCGGACCACCTGCGTCCTGTTCGGCGACGGCGCCGGGGCGGTGGTGCTGGAGCCGCGCGAAGGGCAGGGGAGCGCCGCCGACCAGGGTATGCTGGGCTTCGCCCTGCGCGCCGACGGGACCAAGACCGATCTGCTCTATGTCGACGGCGGCCCGGCCTCGACCGGCACAGTCGGCCACCTGCGCATGGCCGGCAACCAGGTCTTCCGTCACGCCGTGGTCAACATCGCCGAAGGCATCACCGCCGCCTGCGAGGCCGCCGGCATCCAGGTCTCCGACGTCGACTGGTTCGTGCCCCACCAGGCCAACCAGCGGATCATCAAGGGCGTGGGCGACCGGCTGGGCCTGGACGAGGACAAGGTGGTCTCCACCGTGGCGATGCACGCCAACACGTCGGCCGCCTCAATTCCGTTGGCGCTGGACGCGGCGATCAAGGACGGCCGCATCAAGAAGGGCGACATGGTGCTGCTGGAGGCGATGGGCGGCGGCCTGACCTGGGGCGCCTGCGCGATCCGTCTGTAGAATAGCGCCTGGGCCATTGATTTCCGGCGGGTTTCGCGTCTCTATGCGAACTTCAGGCACTCAGGGAGGCGGTCGCCATGGCTGGACAGCATACCCTCACGCGCGCGGATTTGTGCGAGGCGGTTCACGCGGAAGTCGGACTGTCGCGCCAGGAGTGCTCGCAACTGGTAGAACGCACCCTGGATCTGATCGTCGACGCGCTGGAGCGCGGCGAGACGGTCAAGCTGTCGGGCTTCGGCGTCTTCCAGGTGCGCGAGAAGCGCGCCCGCATGGGCCGCAACCCCAAGACCGGCGAACCCGCCGCGATCAGCCCGCGCCGGGTCATCAGCTTCCGCGCCTCGCAGATCATGAAGGGGCGTGTGCACGACGCGGTTCTGGAGGACTGATCGCCGTGGCCTCGCCCAAGAGCGCCAACGCCTTTCGCACCATTTCCGAGGCGGCCGAGGAAGTCGGCGCGCCCCAGCACGTGCTGCGGTTCTGGGAAACCAAGTTCGCCTTCGTCGCGCCGGTGAAGCGGGCGGGCGGACGGCGCTTCTATCGCCCGGCCGACATCGCGGTGCTCAAGGCCGTCAAGCGGCTGCTGCATGACGAAGGGCTGACGATTCGCGGCGTGCAGCGCCTGCACAAGGATCACGGCCTCAAGCGGCTTCTCGGCGCGGATGCGTCGCTGTTGGTCGATGATGGCGAGACGACGGATTCGGCGGGCGCGCCTTCAGAGGCTGGGGAAACGCCTGTCGACGCTGCGCGACTGCGCGCCGTACTGGCCGATCTGGAGCGGGCGAGGGCCCGGTTGGACGCCGTTCTTTCACACTAGGTGGAAAACCCGGTTTTTGGGTTTGCGGCGCGCGAGGCGCCCGTCTATAGGGAGCGCCTTCGGAGCGTGGCGCAGCCTGGTAGCGCACTTGACTGGGGGTCAAGGGGTCGCAGGTTCGAATCCTGTCGCTCCGACCATTTCCTTGAAGGAATTTGGTTGGTTACGAGGGCCGCATTCGTGCGGCCCTCGTCGATTCCGGCTCGTTGTCACAGTCGTTGTCACAAGCAAGCGATTTAGCGGCCGCATTCGGGCTCTCGCCGCTCCATAGTGACCATCGCTCGCCGTCGTGCTTAGTCTACCAAACAGCAGGCGCATGCAGCAGGAAGGCGATGCCCAACCTCGACGCAGAGATCACTCGGCAGCTGGTCCAGCATTTCAGGGTTGAGGCAGCTGCCTATCAGCGACAGTGGACGCTCTCACTGGGGATCGGGTGCGGAGGAGCGGCCATCGCCCTTATTTCCCTAGCCGCGAACCTGCCGGACCCAAACTTCGCCTTTCGCCTGTTCGCCCCGTCTCTCTGGATTTTTCTGGTTGGCATCGCCTCGGCTGCCGCGAGCCTTCCGGTCGCGGCTCTCAGGTCGACCAACATCGGTGTGCATTTCTCAGAAGCGTTCAATCGAGAGCAGTTTCAGTCGGCGACCAGAGCGATGCCAGAATTCATCACGGCCCCTAAGAGCCTGGGCGAGGAGATGAACGCTCCTCGGAACAAGCTCATCGAGAAGGGTAACAGGGCGCATGATCGGGCCGAGAAGGCATGGCGCATGCGGGACCTTTGGGGCGTCATTCTTACTGGCCTCCTTGGGATCGCAGCCGCCGCGTTCCTGGTCGGTGTCGCTCTCCCGCTCGCGCACATATCTAACGGCGGACTGCTTGCTCCTTCCGAGAAGGCTCACGCTGCGCCTGTCGAGGCGAAGCAATGAGGCCTGGTTGGAATCTTGTTACATCGTATCCGTGGCCCGAATTAACTTAGCGGCTATGCGACGCTCGCAATGACGCCGCGATGGTGCACCCGACCTAGAGAACGTGGATTCTGACGAATATCGGCCCATTCCGTCGCCAGCAGCCCGTGCGGGCCGAGCTTGCGCGAGGGGCGGGCATTGCTACAACTCGGAATGGATGGGGGACGTTTGGCCATGCAGCTGAGTAAGGATTTGAGCGAGATTCTGCGTCGCGCAGACATCGTCGAAATCGCTCGCCGTTTGGGGCTCAAGCTCGGCCGCAATGAGGGCGGTTTTACGCGAGCTCTGTGTCCCTTCCATGAGGACAGGGACCCCTCCCTAGCGCTGTATTCGGAACCTGGGAATCCTCATTATTTCTGCTTTGCCTGCGGCGCCAGCGGGGGCCTGATCGATCTCGTCGAGAAACAGCGGCACACGACCCGAGGCGAAGGGGTCCGCTGGCTCGCTGAGGTCGTTGGCGTGGATCTCCCGAAGGGTCGAGTAGATGGTGACGCCGTTGATGCAGCAGGCGTCACCCGCTTCACCGACTGGCTCGACAAACACAACGATCAGGCTCTGATGGCGGCGTTTGCCCACCGCCGGGGCCTGTCGGTTGAGACCTTTGCCAGCGCCGGGGCGCGGGCTGTCGACATGGGCCGGCTCAAGCCCAACCAGTTGACCCCTGGAGACCGTTCAGCCTACGAGCGCGCCGGCGTGCTCATACGTCGCCGCGACACACTGGTCCCCGTCGTAAACGGTCCCCAGATCGTCTTCCCCCTCGGCAGCTATCCTGCCGCTTTCCTGTTTCGGACCGCTGGCCCTGATGTTTCCGGCGCGGGCAAGCGGACCCGCTATCGCTTCTCCAAGGGATTCCGGAAGGCGGAAACGCTTTTTGGCCTAGATGAAGCCCGGCTGCGCATCAGTGGAGGAGGCGACCCAGACGGCCTGTTCGTGGTCGAGGGGGTCATGGATGTGCTCCGACTGCGTGAGCTTGGAATGACCGCGGTCGCCGTCCTCGGTGCCAGCGTGTCCGCGAACCAGGCGGCGCAGATCCAAGCCGCGGCTACCTCTGGCGACAAAGTCGTTCCCATTCACCTTTTCCTCGACGCCGATGAGGCCGGCCGTCGTGCCACCGCGTCAGCTATCCGCGCATTGTTCGAAAGCGAAGACTTGGCACCGGTCGACGTGGTCGAGGCGGATCAACCTGGCGATCCCGACGAGCTGCTTCGCGGCCTCGATCCGATCAGTGCACGCACTCAGCTGGCTGCTTGGACCTATAGCGTACTAGCGGCCCTGACGCGGCAGTAAACCAATCTCCCGATTTCGTCGGCTCTTGCTGAACTCCCAGCCGCACGGCCGCTCCTGAGAGTGGAGGTCTTGCGTTATGCGGTCTCCCAGTTGGGGGCGCGCTGGCGCAGACTGCGCGAGACCGCCGATCCCGATGCCACCTATCTGCCGGGTTCCGTCTCTCCCCCGCGCACTTGGCTCTATGACGCTGTGGATCGCGCGGTCGTGCGCGATGTCGCACCCGTTCGACGCTCGCAGGTTCCCGCTACGGACCCCACGCCGGGTGATGACGACGTCTTTCTGAGGCGGGCGCTCCGGATAGCCCAGTCCTCCAACTTCCGTAGGGAATATCCCTTCGATTGGGGCGGGATGACTCGCTTGGCTTTGGCTCCCAATGCCGCGAGTCAGGCCGCCAGGGCCCTCTTGGAGGACGCCGAGCGGCCGCCGTTGCCGTATGCGGCCCGGATCGCCTTTCGAGAAGCCGGCCGACGATCTCCTGGCGGTCCTCCCCGAACTGCTGACCGACCTTGCAGCGCAGAAGGAGGTCGGCCGCCCAGGTTTCAAGCCGCCAGTTGCTCGAGGATCCCGCAGCCTCAAGCTCAGCGAGCGTCGGAGTCTGCCCGTCGTCGAGCCCAGTCAGGGCGGCGTCGATGTCCGTCGGGGCATAGACGCGGCAACCTAGCGGGGGCTGCGTGATCGTCTGGTAGGACACCACGGGATAGCGAACGCGCGTCGGGATTATCGGTGGATTGTAGAGCAGGTAGTAGACGGCGTCGCCTAACTCCTCGTTCAGCCTGTCGATCACGGCGACCTGGTCGCTGCCCGCCTTGAGCGCGCCGTAGTGGCAGTCAGCTGTGAACTCAAACTTCCGGTGAAGCCGACCCAAGGGCGAATTGGGGTCGCGGCGCAGAAACTTGTTCATGCCGTAAGCGAAGCCGACCGGGTCCTCATCGTCGACATCGTTGTTCAAGGGGTAAAGCCTTTTGGATTGCAGCAGCCCGATCTTCTGGGAAACCAGAGCGCCGTCCCGGTAGACAAACACGAGCACCGCGATGTCGGCGGTTTCCCACGGGCCGAGCCGTCGCAGACCGCCGATATTATGCACGTTCATTTCGACCACGGCTCCGGAGGGAGGAAGCGAGGCGGTGAATAGGGAATGATCGCCTCTATCAGGCCATCGTCGAGGGCCGTCTCTCGCATGTTGGGCACGTTTAGCAAGCGCTCGGTGACCCGGCGGTTCGCCTCAGCGAAAACGGCGCGAAACCAGTCCACGGCATCGTCAGGAATATGCGGCCAAGTTGTCATGCAGCATCAATAGCAACGCTGGAGTCCTCCGTCGTCACCTATGGAGGATCGCCTTGACGTTGTTGGCTGGTCGATCAACGCTACGGGTAATGTGGGGAATCGTTCTGACCAATGCAGCGGGCGAGGCGGTCGAGAAGCTGACCGTGGAAGCCCCTTTTGAGTCCCTGCGAGACCAGTGCCGGCAGGCGCTCGCGGCGCGTCCGGATGCGGTTTTCGCGCGAGTTGTTTCGACGGACGGCCTGTTTGATTTTGCTTATCCCGACGGAGCCGCCACCGCGGCGTGAGGGACGGGCTGCTGATCAAATCCAGGACAACGGGTTTTTGGGAAGGCTGCCAGACGGATCCTGAACCGCGCACAAGTGCAGAGGGGCCTGTGACCAGCGCCACAAAATCAGGTTAGCATCGTGGGCCGTTGGTCCACACCGCGAGACACCGCAGGCGTTGCCAGACTCAAGCAGCGGCTGCGGGATCGTGAAACAGCAGACGGGCCGGAGCGGGCAAGGCCGGAACCGCTGGTTCGTCTAGTTCGGTTCCGGGCCGAACCGCCGCGAGGATCAGGCGCTCCAGGCATTCGATCGCTTCGCGCTTTTCCTCCAGATAGTCGTGCTGGACGTAGACCGACATCGTGATCGAAGAGCCGCCACCGAGCTCGTTGGCGTGGTTGAGCAGCTTGGACAGGATGAAGGGACTGACCCGCGCCTTGGCGAGCCGGGTCGCACCGCTGCGACGCAGATCGTGGACCGTGATGTCGGGGATGTCGATCGCCGCCCGGATGTCGCGCATGGCGTGGCTGATCGCCGAAGGATGGATCGCGCCGGGCGTCTCGCCGCGGCCGACGAACACGAAAGGCGAGGGTTTTTCGCCGTCGGCAGGTTTCGGGCGCAGCGCCAAGGCTTCTCTGATCAGCAGGATCGAGAACTCGCCGAGCGGGACTACGGTCGTACGGCTGGCCTTGGTGCGCCCGGCCGGGATCGTCCAGGTCCGCTCGGTGAAGTCCAGTTCGGCGACTCTCATCTCGGCGACCTCTGCGCGCCGCTGGAGCAGGAGCGCCGCCAGCTGGATCGCGATCCGGATCGGCCGGCCGACCATGAGTGCTTCGTCGCGGCCCTTCGGCAGCGGGCGTCGATAGCCCGAAGTGTCCTCAAGCGCGCGCCAGAGCGCCCGCAGTTCAGTATCGTTCAGGACCCGGGTGCGGGGCGTTTCCTCGGCGAGATCATCCAACTGCTGGGCGGGGTTCTTGAGAACGCGGTCCTCGGTGATGCCCCAGGCGAAGATCTGGCTGATGAGGCTGCGAGCGCCGATTCGAGGTGACGCCCTTGCCCTCCTGAAGGATGTCCCGGAGACGCTTGCGCACGACGGCCTTGGTGACCGCCTCGATCCGGAGGGAGGCGAGCGGGCGCAGGTGCTTCTTGTAGAGATTCCGCTCCGAGAGGATCGTGGGCGGTCGCTTGCGCTTCTTGCTCGGACGATACTCGCCGCTTTCAGTCGCCTGGAAGTAGCCCTGCGCCATATCGAAGGTCCGGAGCGGCTGTTCCTTGGCCTCGGCCTTGACGACCTGAATCTCGATCGCCGGATCACGGCCGGCATCGACATCCGTCTGAAGCTTCCGCGCCTTGGCCCGGGCGCCCGCCACCGTCAGCGCCTGCTTGTCCCCGCCAGCCTGGTCCGGCGACACATACCGGCCCAGGCGGACACGGGGCGGGGTCCCGTCAGGGCGGCGGTAGCGATAGCCCCAGACTTTTGAATGCCCGGAAACGCGTAGATAGAGACCTCTCAGGTCGGTATCCCAGAGTTCCAGCCGCCCGCCCTCGGCAGTCTTGAGCGCGGCGACGGTCCGGTCTGTCAGTCTTGTCGCAGCCATCGAATTCCTCGTCCGCAGTCCCCGATTTCTGGGGAGCATATGGGGAGCAAAATGCAGGGACTCGTAGAATAGCGATGAAATGCGACGCGTCAAAAATTATCATCTAAACAACGCACTAGCACAGTCCTGAAAAGGCATTGGAGGCCGCTGGGGGTCAAGGGGTCGCAGGTTCGAATCCTGTCGCTCCGACCATTCTTGAAAAACAGAATGACTTTGGTGGGGTCGTCCTTGCGGGCGGCCCCATCGTCGTTTCAGCGCCCGCGCTCGGCCCATTTCAGCAGCGGGATAAGCGGCAGGCCCCAGGCCGTGCCGCCGACGGCGAAGAACAGGAAGTCGATCCATTGCGACGCTGGCAGAAGCTCGCGCAGGACGATCAGGGCCCAGACCCAGAAGGCCAGGAAGGCGAGAACGCCGAAGGCGGCGACCAGCCGGCGCAGGCGCGGGTGCATCAGCGCTTGCTCCGGAAAAGGAAGAAGGCGACCAGGCAGATCACCGAGCCGATCAGCGACCAGGGAATCCAGACCCAGCTGTCCATTGTGCTGACCGCGAAGACCCGCACGGCCAGGAACCAGCCGCACAGCAGGCCGATCCCCGAGACCAGGGCGGTCCCGCCCAGTCCGCGCCGCCCCGTCAGCAGATCGGCGATCCAGGCCAGCAGCAGGCCGCCGGCGGCGGCGGCGACAATGTCCAGATACTGCACGCGATCTCCTTGGGCCCGCCGCTCTTAACCTAAACAGACTCGATCTTGGCGGCCGAGGGGGGCATACCGCACCGGTCGCTTTCGATCACCGTCGAAACGGCAGCATATCCGTGTCAGCGTCGAGCGTCGAATGAGCCGTTTCGGAAATCCAGACCGCAATCGCGCCGTGGCCGTGTGGCTGTTCGCCACGGCGGCCCTGGTGTTCCTGATGGTCGTGGTGGGCGGGATCACCCGCCTGACCGGTTCGGGACTGTCGATCACGGAATGGAAGCCCATCATGGGCGCCATCCCGCCGCTGAACCAGGCGGACTGGATGGAGGCGTTCGACAAGTACCGCCAGATTCCGCAGTACGCCCAGATCAACGCCGGCATGACGCTGGACGAGTTCAAGTTCATCTTCTTCTGGGAATGGTCGCACCGTTTGCTGGGGCGGCTGATCGGTCTGGTCTTCTTCCTGCCCCTGGTCGCGTTCCTGGTGTTGCGGGCCACGCCGCCGCTGGCCAGGCTGCATCGACTGGCCCTGCCGGATCGCCTTGTCTGGCGCTGCGTGATGCTGCTGGCGCTGGGCGGGCTGCAGGGGCTGATCGGCTGGTGGATGGTGTCCAGCGGCCTGTCGGAGCGGGTCAGCGTCGCGCCCGAACGGCTGGCGGTGCACCTGGGCCTGGCCTTCATCCTGTTCTCGGCTCTGATCTGGACCGGCCTGGAAGCGTGGAACGGGGAGGATCATGGTCGCCCGCCGGCCGGTTGGGCGCGCGGCGCCGCCGTCCTGCTGGGCGCGGTCTTCCTGCAATGTCTGCTGGGCGCGCTGGTCGCAGGCGGCAAGGCGGGGCTGGTCTATACCGACTGGCCGCTGATGAACGGCGCCGTGCTGCCGCCGGCGGACTGGAGCCTGGGCGCCGCCGCGCTGCTGCACGACCAGGCGCTGACCCAGTTCAATCATCGTCTGGTCGCCTACGGCCTGCTGATCGGCGCCAGTCTCTACGCCTTCCAGGCCTGGCGCTGGCGCGTGGCCGAGGGCATGGGTTTTTCCGCCTTCACGCTGGCGGGGGCGGTCTGGCTTCAGGCCCTGCTGGGGATCGTCACCCTGATGCACGCCGTGCCGTTGTGGTTGGGCGTGCTGCATCAGGCGGGGGCGGCGATCGTGCTGGCGCTGGCCACGGCCAATCTGTGGGTCGTGCTGAGGGCTCAGCCCCGGCTGTTCATGTCCGGACCGAGGTCCATGGGCCTCTGATCGCCAGGGTCATGCCCGGGTACATGATGTTGACGAACAATACCTGGCCGTCCGGTGAGAAGCAGGCTCCGGCGAACTCGGCGTTGCCGGTAAACACGTTGCGCGCAATCGTATAGACGCGGCCGTCCGGCGTGACCCCCTTCAGGTGGTTGCGTAGGGTGTCGGAATAGTTGTCCTCGCACACCACCAGGTGGCCCCAAGGCGCGACGGTGATGTTGTCACCCATGTTCAGGGTTCTCTCGTCCGCGCTCTCCACGAACAGCTGAAGCCGGTCGGCGGCGCCGTCGACACCGGGAACCAGGCGCAGGATCTGTCCGCGCCGGATCGGGCCGCCCGAGGTTGCGGTGAAGTACATTTCATCGTCGCCCCACCAGACGCCTTCGCCGCGCGCAACCAGCGCCGCCCCGGCCGCATGGCCGCGCGCGGCCAGGTCGCCGTTCGGCGATTCCACGTCCTCCAAATCGATCCAGTCGACCTCGCGCCAATCGCCGACAGCCCAGGCGCGGGCGTCCTGGTTGCGCGTGTCGGCCGAGGGCGATCCCTTCCACGCCATGGCCTGCAGCCGGCCGCCCTGGGCCAAGCGGCCCGGTGTCGTGGGAATGAAGCGGTAGAACAAGCCGGCGTTGTCGTCTTCGGTCAGATAGACGATCCCGGTTCTCGGATCGACGCAGACGGCCTCGTGGTCGAACCGCCCCATGGCCTTCAACGGGATGGGATCGACGAGGCCGGTCGCGGTCGCCGAAACCTCGAACACCCAGCCGTGCGGCTTGGTCACGTCGGCGTCGGCGGGCGTCTCCAGCGTTTCCTCGCACGAGAGCCAGCTGCCCCACGGCGTCGGCCCGCCGCAACAGTTGGTCGAGGTGCCCGCCAGCGTCAGGCGCTGGCTGATCTTCCGCCGCGTCTCCAGGTCATAGACGATCGTGGAGCAGCCGCCGGGCAGGGGGCGGCCGTCCCTGTAGGTGTCATAGGCCCGCGCCGCGTCCAGCCGGCCGATCTCCTCCTGATGCAGACCGCCCGGCCCCAGGTTGCGGTGCAATGCGCTGGAGCCCTTCAGTTCGTGATTGAGCACCAAGGCGACGCGCGAACCGTCCAGCGGAAAACAGGCCATGCCGTCCGGCTGGCCCGGCGCGAACAGGCCGTCGTCCATCCGGTCGCCGCTCTGGGCCACGACTTGGTAGGAAAAACCCTCGGGAAGATCGAGCAGGCGGTTCGGGTCGCGCACCAGCGGACCATAGCCGGCGACCTCGTTGACATAGGTTTCCTCCCCGGCGCCGGGCGCCTCGGCAAGCGCATGGCGCGCCAGTCCGGCGAAGGCCAAGGCGGCGGCGGAGGTCAGGGCGCGGCGGCGATGAAGACGCATGGTCGGCTCCGGCGGGGCAGGGGACGGCCTCCGATGGCGCACAAACGTCATGGTTTGATGACGGCAGACGTTATTTCGTAACAATCAGGCCGATGTTGCACGGGTATTTTAATACCATATCTGGAAAGTGACGCTAAATCAGTTGCTTGCGACGGTATGGCTACAGAAAGCGACATTGACGCATCCCGTCACCTCCTGTATCAGCCCGCCTTCCTTCGGTTCCTTCGGGAGCCGGACCCGATTTTCGTCTCCAGGAACAACCTCATGCTGAAGAGCACCACGGCTTCGCTGAAGCCGGCCGAGGTCGAGAAGAAGTGGATCCACATCGACGCCGAAGGCGTCGTGGTGGGCCGCCTCGCGACCTTCATCGCCAACCGCCTGCGCGGCAAGCACCTGCCGACCTACACCCCGCACGTTGACTGCGGCGACTACGTCGTCGTCACCAACGTCGACAAGGTGGTGTTCACCGGCAAGAAGAACACCGACAAGGTCTACTATCGCCCAGAACCTTCTCCGGGGTGGTTTCCTTGATGCCGCCCGGGTGGCCGGTGTGGCGATAGTAGACCTTGTCGGTGTTCTTCTTGCCGGTGAACACCCCC
>NZ_DLMO01000090.1 GCF_002479325.1 Brevundimonas sp. UBA7534 | reverse complement strand
TATTGAGTACGGACCCTAGGCGTCCAGCCGTTCGCGCACCGCTCGGGCGAAGCTCGCGCCGGCGGACGGGTCGTGGCCCAGGTAGAAGTCCGGTTCGATCAGCTCGGCCTCCATCAGCGTCCACGCGTCGCCGTCGCGCGCCATGTCGATGCGGGCGTAGAGCAGCGGCTCGTCGATGGATGACAGCACCCGGTCGGCCAGGGCCAGCGCGGCGGCGTCCGGCTGAACGGGCGCATACTGGCCGCCGAACTGCACCTGGATGCGAAAGTCGCCGCCCACGGGCCGCTTGTTGACGGCATGGCTGAACCGGCCGCCGAAGAACAGCAGCGAAGTCTCGCCCTCGGTCTCGATGGACGGCAGATAGGGCTGGATCATCGCCGGCCCCTCGGGCGGGTCGTCCATCGCCTGGCCCGGCAACAGACGCAGCGTCCGCCACGCCCCGCCCGAGACCGTCGGCTTGAGCACCAGTTGTTCCGCGCCCGTCTCGGCGAAGGCGTTTGCGACCGCCTCGGGCGCCGCGTGGTCGACCCAGCGGGTCGCCGGCAATGGCACGCCGCGCTTGGCCAGCCGGGCCAGGTATCGCTTGTCCGAGTTCCAGCCCAGCACCGAAGCGGGATTGGCCAGCGGCAGGTCCGCCGCGCGCCAGGTTTCGCAGGCGGCCAGCCACAGGGGATGGGCGCGGTGATAGCCCCACACCAGGACCGGCAGGATCAGCGGATAGGGCTTGAGGCCCGAGGCGTCCTGGACATGTTCGGTCCACGGCGTCGGGTCGATCTGGACGTCGGCGGCCGCCAGCGCCCGCGTCAGCCGCTCCAGCACACCCGGCCACTGGCCGCGATAGGACGGGTCGGCGGGATCGGGGGTCAGGACGGCGATGCGGGTCATGGCCTGTCATAGCCAAGCCGGTGCCGCTTTCCGAGCGTCATCGGCGCCCTTAAGGAGGGGGACGCCGCCGGAGCCCCTCATGACTGACGTCCCGCCCCTTCGCACCGTCCTGGTCGTCGCCGTCGCCCTGATCGACGTGGACGGGCGGGTGCTGATCGCCAGGCGGCCCGAGGGCAAACAGCTGGCCGGCCTGTGGGAGTTTCCCGGCGGCAAGGTCGAGCCGGGCGAACGGCCGGAAGCCGCGCTGATCCGCGAGTTGCGCGAGGAACTGGGGATCGAGGTGTCCGCCTCGTGCCTGTCGCCCTTCGTCTTCGCCAGCCACGCCTATGACGACTTCCACCTGCTGATGCCGCTCTATCTGTGCCGCCGCTGGGAAGGGACGGTCGTGGCGCGCGAGCATTCGGCCCTGGCCTGGGTCCGGCCGGAGAAGCTGGCCGACTATCCGATGCCGCCCGCCGACGATCCGCTGGTCGCCTGGCTGCGCGACCTGCTGTGAGGCGCGCCCTTTCGTGACTGGACGGGGCGGCGCGGCCGGACCACTGTCGCCCTTCCCCCACGACCGGAGCCGACCATGACCGTCCTGATCCGACCCGAAGGCCAGACCCTCGACGATTTAAAACTGAGCCGCCGCGCCGTGGGCGCATTGGGCGGGCTGATGTTCTCGGGCTACGCCGTGGCCGCACTGGCCAAGGAAGCCAAGCCGATCACCACCGACGACGCGGGCCTCGTGACCGAGACCGTGACCTATCCTGCGCCTGACGGCTTCGACCTGCCGGCCTATGTCGCCCGCCCCCTGGACGACGGCCCCTTCCCCGTCGTGGTCGTGGTGTCCGAGATCTTCGGCGTGCACGACTATATCCGCGACGTCTGCCGCCGCCTGGCCAAGCAGGGCTACGCCGCCATCGCGCCGGCCTTCTTCGTGCGGGTCGAGGACCCGGCGCCGCTGTCGGACATGCAGCGGATCATGCAGATCGTCTCGGCGGCCGGCTATGACCAGGTGATGGGCGACATCTCGGCGACGCTGGACTGGGCCAGTCAGCAGCTATGGGCCAATGCGGACAAGGTCGGGATCACCGGCTTCTGCTGGGGCGGCAAGGTCGTCTGGCAGGCCTGCGCGCGGTTCGCCGTCATCGACGCGGGCGTGGCCTGGTATGGCCGCCTGGCGCCCGCCGCCGACGCGACCCCGGAACAGATTTCGTCCGGACAGCCGTGGCCGGTCGACCTGGCTGACGACCTGAAGGCGCCCGTGCTGGGCCTCTACGGCGGCCGCGACCAAGGCATTCCAGTCGCCAGCGTCGAGCAGATGCGCCAGGCCCTGGCCCGCGCGGGCCAGACCGGCAGCGAGATCGTGGTCTATGACGACGCTCCGCACGGCTTCCACGCTGACTATCGCGCCAGCTACGCCGAGGCGGACGCCAAGGACGGCTGGTCCCGCCTGACCGCCTTGTTCGCCGCCAAGCTCAAGGCCTGAAACCTGCGCACAAAAAGGGGCGGGACCGTCGGTCCCGCCCCTTCTCCGTTTCGACGACTAACGTCAGTTCCGATAGGCCGGCGGCATCGGCGTCTGCTGGCGATAGCGGTCACGCAGCAGCAGGGCGCGGCTTTCCAGCGGTTGCTCCACACCGCCGACGAAGACCGCCGACGGCTGGCTGAGCGGTTCCAGCGGGTCGCCAGACCAGACCACCACGTCGCCGGCGGCGCCCGGCGCGATCTGGCCGAACTGGCCGGCCATGCCGAAGATCCTGGCCGGATTGACCGTCAGCGCCGCGATGGCCGCATTATACGGAAGGCCGTGCGAGACGGCGTTGCCGGCGTTGTAGCGAACCTCGCGGGCGCGGTGGGTCGAACCCTCGTTGCCCTTGATGGCGATGACCACGCCCGCCGCATTCAGCGCCGCCGCATTCTCCATCCGCGCCGCCCGCATCT
>NZ_DLMO01000087.1 GCF_002479325.1 Brevundimonas sp. UBA7534 | reverse complement strand
GTTCCTCGCGCCAGGCCGCCTTGCGTGACTGGACCGAGGCGCGCTGGGCTTCCACCGTCGCGGGGGCGCGCGGCGCCTCGCCCAGTTGCTCCAGCAGCGCGGCCAGGGTGGTGCGGGCGTCGCCGACGACGCCGATGTCGACCGGATAGCTCTTGCCGATCTCCTGCGGGTCCAGGTCGATCTGGATCAGCTTGGAGCCCGGGATGTTGAAGGTGTGCTCCGGACGCCAGGAGCTGCAGTCCGCCTCGCCGAAGGCGGTGCCGATCGCCAGGATGACATCGGCCTCGCGCGCGGCGTCGTTGGCGCACCGGGCGCCCCAGATGCCGGTGGTGCCCAGCGACAGCGGATGAGTCTCGGGAAAGACGCCCTTGCCGACCAGGGTGGTGGCCACCGGCGCGCCCAGGGTCTCCGCAACCGCCTTCAGCTCCGCATAGGCGCCCGACAGCGCCACGCCGTTGCCGGCGAAGATGACGGGATTGACGGCGCCGGACAGCAGCGCCGCCGCCTCCGCCACACCGGCCGGATCACCCATGGCGCGCGGGAAGTTGGGACGGCGAGAGCGGGTCTGCGGCTCGGCGGCGATCTTCTGGGCGAAGACGTCCATCGGAATGTCCAACAGCACGGCGCCCGGTCGCCCGGTCTGGGCGATGTTCAGCGCCCGATGCATCACGTCCGGCAGCAGCCGCGCATCGTCCACCCGCCAGACCCGCTTGCAGATCGGCCGCAGGATGTCGCCCTGCGACGCGTCCGCATGCAGCCGCATGGCCTGGTGCGCCTCGTGCGCGTGGTGATAGGTCGGCGTATTGCCGCTGATGACCACCATCGGCGTGCCGTCCATGGCGGCCGAGGCCACGCCGGTGATGGTGTTGGTCAGGCCGGGCGACAGGTGGACGTTGATCACCGCCAGCTTGCGCGACACGCGATAGTAGGCGTCGGCGGCGTGGACCGCCTGCTGCTCGTGGCGGAACGAGACATATTCGATACCCAGCCGATCACAGGCGTCGATCAGCGCATAGTTGGTGTGGCCGCACTGGCCGAACACCTTCTCGACGCCTTCCTGCTTCAGGCACTGGGCGATGAAGATCGCCGCGGTCACGCTCTCTGCGGTCATGCTTTCTTCCGTCATAGGGTGATCGTCACGAGACGCTCCTCGGTCATCTCGCGCATGGCGTAGCGGGGCCCTTCGACTCCGACGCCGCTGTCCTTGACCCCGCCGAAGGGCATCAGGTCGACGCGGCTGCTGGACGCCTCGTTCAAGTGCACCACACCCACGTGAAGACGCTCCGCAGCGGTCAGGGCGCGGGTGATGTCTTGGGTGAACAAGCCGGCGGCCAGGCCGAAGGGCGTGGCGTTCACCTGGCCGATGGCCGCGTCCAGGTCGTCGAACGGCACGATGGACAGGACGGGGGCGAAGATTTCCTCGCACATCACCTTCATGTCCGTGCGCACGTCCGTCAGCACCGTCGGCTCCAGGACCGCGCCGCGTCGTTCGCCGCCCGCCAGAAGCCGCGCGCCCTGTTCGACCGCCTCGCGCACCCAGGCCTGTGCGCGTGTCGCGTCGCGCTCGCTGATCATCGGCCCGACGTCGGTCGCGGGGTCGCGGGGATCGCCCACGACCAGCGCCGCGACCGCCGCCAGGAAGCGTCCGGTGAAGGACTCCAGCACGGACCGCTCGACGAACAGGCGCTGGGTCGAAGTGCAGGCCTGGCCCTGGCGACGAAAGCCCGACTGGGCGCAACGCGTCGCCGCCCGGTCCAGATCTCCATCGGCGCACACCAGGGTTGCTGCGATGCTGCCTAACTCCAGCGCCACGGGCCGCATGCCCCGCTTGCGCTGGATGTCCTTGCCGACCGGCGTGCTGCCCGTGAAGGTGAAGAAGTCCACGCCCGGATGTTCGACAAGCCGCGAACCCACCTCTGCGCCGTCGCCGTGGATCAAGCTGATCAGCCCCGCCGGGACGCCGGCCTCCAGCATCAACTCGAACAGGCGGGTTGCCGACAGGGGCGTGGACAGCGGCGGTTTGAACACCACGGCGTTGCCCGCCGCCAGAGCCGGCGCCACCTTGTGCGCCACCATGTTCAGGGGCGAATTGAACGAACTGATGCCGCCCACCACACCGCGAGGCGTGCGAAGGGTGTAGGCCATGCGCCGCGACTGACCCGCCGCGCCCTGGATAGGCACCATCTCTCCGACCAGCCGACGCGCCTCCTCGGCCGACAGGCGGAAGGTCTCGGCTGCGCGGCCGACCTCGTTGTGGGAATCCTTCCACGGTACGCCGGATTCGGCGACGATAGTGCGAGTCAGGTCGTCACGTTCGGCCAGGAGCAGGTCGGCGACCCGCGAAAGCAGCCGATGCCGCTCGGCCAGGTCCAGCCGCGTCGAACGGAAGGCCTCGGCCGCGGCGTCGACCGCCGCGTCGACCTGCGTCGGCGAGACCGTGGAGACGTGCGCCAGAACCTCGCCCGTGTGCTTGTCGCACACATCCACGGTCGCGCCCGTCCCCGCCGTCCAGCGTCCGGCGATCAGTGATTGGATATCGTTTCGCCTCATCGTCCTTCCCTTGGCCGCCCGCCTTCAGGCGGTGATCCTCCCCGTTTGCACAAGGAAGGCCGGCCGTCTCGTTACCGTCAGGGTTAGGGAAGCTCACCCTGAAGGAAAAGTGACGTTTGCTGTATTTTGTAGTGAGGTTTTGTTATGTTTCGTCTCAGCATTCGCGGAGGGGTTGATGAAGGTTGAGTTCCTATCGACGCTGAATGCGATCATTCGTCACGGCAGTTTCGCGGCGGCCGCGGAGGACATCGGCCTGACTCCAAGCGCGGTCAGCCTGCAGATGAAGCGGCTGGAACAGTATCTGGGCCAGCCCCTGTTCGATCGCTCCGGTCGCACGGTGCGGCCCACGCCGCTGGCCCGCGACCTGGCCGAGGAGGTCCGCTCGGCCCTCGACGCACTGGAGGAGGCGCGCGCCAGCCGGACGTCGGTCCTGACCGGCCGCGTCACCATCGGCGCCATTCGCTCGCTGCAACCGACCACCATACCGCTGGTGCTGCAGCAGATCGGCAAACGCCATCCGCAACTGGAGGTGCGCGTCATCCAGGGCGATTCAGGAGAGCTTCTCGATCATCTCAAGGCGGGCCGTATCGACGCGGCGGCCCTAGTCCGCCCCACGTCCGGCGGGTCCAGCCGCCTGTTCTGGCAGGACCTGACCCAGCAGCCGTTCGTCTTTGTCGCGCCGCCGGACAGCAAGGTGTCTTCACCCAAGGCTCTTATCGCCCGATATGACTGGATCCAGTTCGACACCTCCCTGACCAGCGGACGCACCGCCGCGGCAGTCCTGCACAGGCTGGCGCCGGGCGCCCGGCCCCGTTTCGAACTGGAATCGATCGAGGCGGTGCTGGCGATGGTGTCGGCGGGGTTGGGCGTGTCGATCATCCCGCAGCTTCACACCCGGCCGGCCGTGCGCGCCGCCGTGCGTCAGATCGACTTGGGTCGTGAAACCCCGACGAGGCGTATCTCTTTCGTATGCCGCAGCGGCGACATTGAGGGCCGCCGGCTCATCGCCGTCCGAGACGCCTTCGACGTAGCCTACGATAACTAGCACTGACCGATAGACAACCACCTTGGATGAAGGTCTGAACTAACAGCGCAATTCCACAGATTGACGCAAATTAGCGTCGGACAAGCCCCCTCAGTGAGGATTGGCCTCACCCAATAGCAGACCTTGGCAACCACCGTTAAGAGTCAGTAGCTGTCCTTGGCACCTGCTGTACGGCATCGACCGTTTGTGCGACCAACCGCGCCTGGCTCAAAGCGGAAAGGCGAGCCAATCCGAAAAGGGGATAGAGTCCGACGCTTCTGGACCGTACCCCAAGGCTTGGTTCAACCTCTTGGTGCAGCAGTGTCTAGCGAGGTTCGGATCGGTACGTCGTTCAGCCCTACCAGGAGCAGGAGAAGTGCGCGCCAGCCTGCTGGAACGCTCTCGGCGATGAGTCCCATTGCTCGTGCATGGGCGAGCATCGTGGAAGTCAGGGCCCAGCTGGCCGTTGGAAGGTGGTGTCCGACTCTTTGGCGACGCGATGGGGTGAAAAGGCGATCGCCTGCAGGCTAATTCGGATGCGCTGAAGCTGGCCGATAGGACCTGCGCCGAGCGATAATTCTTTTGCGCCCGTCAGCCCTCCCCCTCCCCCTCCCAACAGTCGCGACGGTGAAGTCGAGCGGTTCGGGTTGCAAGCCGAAGTCGCTCTCTAAACCTCCGACCGATCCCGATTTGAATGTCTGGATGCGGGCCAAGTGCCAATGTCCGCAACTGGCGCTTCCGGGACCTCCGCGCCTGCCGGGCGACGTGCGAGCTGCAGACAACGAACAGAGATCACTTGTACGAGTAGCCGCAAGAGCCCCGTCTGCGTAGTTTTGCGTCGCGCAGATGCACCTTCACTGCAGGCCTGCAGCAAGGTGGCCAAACACATTTCGCGCGCCGAGCTATTGCGTTGTCGCCGGCACAGAAAGCGGTCAGGCGAGGCGGGGGAAAAGTGCGGCGCGCCGCCCGTGCCGTGCGTTTTCCCGTTGCCAAGCAGTTCAATTTCAAGAAGCGCGATGTACCTTCTTGGCATCCCGTTTACGACGAGCCGAAACTCGTGGTTCACGCCTTAGAACGTCCCCGTCCAGCCCATTCACCTCACCAGTGTACAGGTCGATTACAGCGTCCACTCCTGGGCCTTCTATCCGCCAGCAGCCACTCTGTCCGCCCAACATCCAAAGCGGCTACTATCGGGGCTGCTGAAGTGCGGTCTATGCGGGGCCGGGATGACGCTGAACAGCGCTAAGTACGCCTGCAGCGCGGCGCGCGAGCGGGGCACCCGCAGCAACAATAAGATTATCGCCGCGCAGACCGTCGAAGCACGCGTTCTG
>NZ_DLMO01000162.1:69962-70428 GCF_002479325.1 Brevundimonas sp. UBA7534 | reverse complement strand
TTCAATCTGAACAATCTCTACATGACGCTGATGATGGTCGCGCCAATGGCTGTCCTCATGCTGGTTCTGATGCGCGAGATGTATCCGAACAATCGGCTCAACCTGGCCATTGGGCTGGCCTCGGTGATCATCTTCGCGGGCAGCTTCTACGCCATGCGCACCCAGGCGGCGATCGGCGACAAGGAACTCATTCGAGGAATGATCCCCCACCACTCCGGCGCGATCCTGATGTGCGGCAAGGCCAAGCTGAGCGACCCGGAACTGGTCGCGCTGTGCGCAGAGATCGTCGAGGCCCAGAAGCGCGAGATCCGACAGATGCAGGCGATTCAGGATCGGCTTTGACGGCTCTTCCGGCGGGACACGTCCGCCGGTCCCGCCAACTCGCCATTCCCGTTCGAGGTGGCCTCGCTCGCCGCCCCGAGTGTTGTCGTCGGTTTCACGGCGTGAGGTCGGCCAGCGTCGGCCG
>NZ_DLMO01000162.1:37195-69739 GCF_002479325.1 Brevundimonas sp. UBA7534 | reverse complement strand
AGCGCCACGCCCGCGCCGAACGCCACAGTCGGTGCGACCCGCACGCTGACCTTGACCTTCAGCGAGCGCTCTGTGCCTGCGTTCTCCGGCTTCGACGTGGTCAACTCGGCCGGCGAGAAGCTCGCGGTCCGCACTTCGGTCGCTGAAGACGGCAAGACCCTGACCGGGACTCTGACGCGACCGCTGACTGCTGGCGACTATCGCGTCGACTGGCGCATCGCCTCGAGCGACGGTCACCGCATGACCGGCTCGTACACCTTCACGGTGCGCTGACGCCGTGCTCGAGATCGCGGTCGTCGCGCTCCGGTGGCTCCAGTACGCCGGAGCCGTCGTCCTTCTCGGGACGCCGTTGTTCCTGCTGTACACCTTCAGGCGCGGCGACGGCGTGGATCTCACCTGGTCGCGCGCGATCCTGATAGGGTCAGGTTTGGTCGTCGTCGCGAGCGCGCTCCTGGCGCTACTCGCACAGACAGCGGTCATGGCGGGCTCGCTGGCGGAAGCCATCAAGCCTGTGTCTCTGTCTTTCATGATCACCGGCACGGCCTTGGGGAAAGCCATGGTCGCGCGGGCCGCCCTCGCCCTCGCAGCCGTCGTCGCGGTCCTGGCCTTGAGACCGGGCAAGACGGCCTGGAGCATCTCGCTAGGCCTTGGGCTCTTCGTGGTCGCGAGCTTCGCTTGGACTGGACACGGCGCGGCGACAGAAGGCCCCGAGGGCCTGGTCCACCTCGCCTCCGACATGGTCCATTCCGTCGGGGCGGCCCTTTGGCTTGGTGCGCTTGTAGCGCTGACGATCCTGCTGCTTCGCCGCCCCGGGGTCGACGATGGGGCCCTCTACCGTGCCTTGCATGGGTTCTCGGGCCTGGGCACGCTCGCCGTAGCCCTTCTTGTGGCCACGGGTCTCGCGAACAGCTGGTTCCTCGTCGGATCGGAGCGTTTCGTGAACCTTGGCGAAAGCCTCTATGGACAGCTTCTGATCGCCAAGCTGGCGCTCTTCGTGCTGATGCTGGGCCTGGCGGCGGACAACCGTTTCCGCCTGACACCCGCCCTGCGTCTGGAACTGGAGCACACAGGACAGTCAATCTCGGCGGTTCGACGGCTGCGGCGCAGTATCGTCACGGAGACGGCCCTCGGGCTCGTCGTCCTCGCCGTCGTCGCGCTTATGGGCACCCTCCCTCCGCCGGTCGCGACGTGATCCGACGATCTAGTGGCCCGCGGCGTGGAGCACCGCTGCGGTCGTGGCGCCATTCTCCGAGGTCGAGATGTTGTCACGTCCTCCCATCGGGCTTCCCGGATCCCGGCTTAAGCGGACAAATACGGTCTGAACGCCGCGCGCTTTCGCACTGAGGCGTTCAAACCGGAGAGGCGGATTACCGCGGAGCGCGCGACGACCAGTGAATGTGATGGATGCGCCAGCCGTCGGCGTGGCGCTTTAGCACCATGGTTTCCGTTGTCAGACGGTCCACGGCGCGTCCGTTGAACTGACCGGTGGTGCGGCCTTCGCTCGTGATCCACGCCACATCGCCGTCCGCCCAGCCCGATCTGCGGCTTACGACATTGTCCGACGCGGCCGCGAAGGCGGCGTCCGACGCAAGATGGTGAGAGGCGTATTCGTCGCGCGAGCGCTCCGCTCCGCCCTCTTCAAAGATCATGACGTCGGGGGCCAGAAGCAACAGGGCGGCAGATGTGTCACCGGCCTTGAGCGCGGCATGGAAGGCATCGACGGTCGTGGCCGCCTCCGTCGCTTCCGCGCTGATCGACCCCGCGGTCTGGGCATGGCCGTGAGAATGGTCCTGCGCGACAGCGGGCGTCACCGACAGGACGGCGAGAGAGAGGGCGAGAACGAGAGGTTTGGGGGACATGATGGGCTCCGGCTTATGAATCAGGTGAGACAAGGTCAGGTCAGGTGGGCGGGTTGTGACGGGCGAACACCTGCGTCGCGCCGGAGCGAAGCACCAGCAGCGTGTCGTAAGGGTCCTTGTGTCCCTGCGGCGTCTCCATGCCGGGCGAACCGAGGGGCATGGCCGGAACCGCGAGACCGAGCGCTGCCGGCCGCTCGGCAAGCAACCGTATGACGTCCCGTGCCGGAACATGGCCCTCTACGACATAGCCATCAATCAACCCGGTGTGGCAGGAGGCCAGGCTGTCCGGAAGCCCCCGGCTGCTGCGGACGGATTGGAGGCTCGGCAGAACGGTGATGGTCGTGTTGAAGCCAGCCTCCTGCATGTGCGAGATCCAGGCGTCGCAGCACGCACAGGTTGGCGTCTTGAAGACCGTGAGGGTTCTCGACGCCTGGGTCTGGGCGCAGGCTGTTCCGGTCAGGGCGACGCTGACGGCGGCGCCTAAGAAAAGCCTTCGGTGGAGGTAGGCGGTCGTCAAAAGGGCTCTCCCTGATCGCTGTGAACGGTGCGTCTGGCGTCGGCATCCGGCATCCGACCGAAGGTGCGCCGCCTCAGCCACTGGCGGCTCGGTCGCTCGACCAGACCATAGATGGCGGCCGCCGCGGCGAGGGTCACCGCCAACATCGCCGCCAGTTCCAGAAGCCCCATTCGATAGTCGCCCGGCCAACCCCCGATGGCCTGGGCGGCATTGCGCCAGACCATCAGGATCGGAATATGGACGAGGTAGAGGGCGAACGAGGCCTCACCGGCGAAGATTGCGACCGGGTGCGACAGGAAGGTTCTGACACCCGCCTTGGCGAGCAGCGCCAAGGCGAGAACGAAGGGTCCCGACGCGGCGACGATAAGGCGATCATCGGCCCCGATCTGCATAGCGAGCAAGAGGAGCGCGGTGGCTCCGACGGCGCCGACGATCGCGACGCGCGGGGACGGCGCCCAGCGCGCTCCGAGATAGTAGAGGCCAATCCCGAGCAGGAACTCCGGAATGATGCGCAAGACGCCCATATTGTCTTCCGCCCGGGGCAGAACCGAGCCGAACCAATGCCGGTAGATCGCATCCAGCAGGATGAACAGGCTCGTCGCCGCGGCTACGAGCATCCATGGCCTGTGTCGAAACCGCAGGGCGACCGCAGCATAGGCTGGAAAAGCGAGATAGACGAACCATTCGGCTGACAGCGACCAGGCGGGCCCGTTCCACAGGACCATCCCGTCTCGCGGCAACCAGGCCTGAACCAAAAAGAGGGTGGCCAGAAAATCCGCAGGATTGAACCGCCCGGGCTCCAGGCCGATGCCCAACACCGGCGCGGCGAGCACCAGCAACAGCATCGCCAACAGGATGAACAAATGCGCCGGGTATATGCGCGCGAACCGCGCCGCGATGAACCGCCTGTAGTTCACTGGCTGATCACCCTGCAGGTAAACGTGGGTGAGGATGAACCCAGACAGGATGAAGAAGATATCGACCCCGAGACGGGCCCGGTTTAACAGTCCGGCCGCACCTTCGGGCAGCGTCCATTGCAGCTGGTAGTGAAACAGCACCACGCCGAGCGCGAGGAAGAACCTCACCCCCGTCAGCGGATCGAGCCGATCCGGAAACGGACCCGCGGCCGGATCTGTCCTCTCGCTCACATCGCCTCCCCCGACACGAGCGGGTCCTCCCGGTCGTTCTCTGGTATCTACGCGGCGGACATCTCGTCCCCTCGTAAGGGGCCGGACGGTTTGGCGCGTATGGCAAAGGGGGCGTGATGCAGGTGCGCAATGACTGATGAGATCGAACGACTGATTGCGGCGGAAGGGCCAGACGATGCGGGGCGGCTGGACGGCCTGGAAGACGCTGTCTGGACACGGATCGCCGTGCGCCGGGAGGCGGCGTCAATGGGCCAGGTTCGGGTCGCCGCCGTAGGGCTGGCGCTCGTGCTCGGCGTGGCCAACGGTGGATTGCTCCTCGTGGCGTCGCCGCGGCCTGAGCCCTCTGAGTTGCGCATCTTCACCGTCTCGGCGGGCCTGTCGCCGCTCGGTCCACTGGATGCCCGGGGATGAGAGCGCGCTGGAAATCGATCGTCCTGACAGCCGTGCTGGCGGCGCTCGCCAGCGGCGCGGCGACCTGGGCGAGCGCAACCTGGGTCATGCGCGAGCGTCAGCCGCCGAGCCTGCATAGCGTCGTCCATGAGCAGTTGAACCTGAGCGCTGAACAGGATGGTCGTCTGGACGCGATCGAAGCGCGCTTCGCCGCGCGCCGCCCCGGGCTGGAGGCAGAAGTGCGAGCCGCCAACCGCGAGCTCGCCGCCGCCATCGCTGCAAGCGATGGGAACACGCCCCAGGTGCAGGCGGCGGTGGATCACTTCCACGTGGCCATGGGCGATCTGCAGAAGGCGACCATCGCCCACGTCTTCGAGATGCGGTCGGTGCTCACCCCCGCGCAGGCCGAGGTCTTCGACGCCGCCGTGGTGGACGCCCTGCGTGCCGACGCCGGCTAGGCGCGGCGCGTGAAGGACGGCGACAGCATTGAAGCCCGCGCGGCTGGCGGCGACGCCGGCGCGTTCGGCGCCTTGATGGCGGCGACCAAGGGCGATCTCTACAGGTTCGTGCGCCGCTATGTCGGCGACGAAGCGGAAGCGCACGACCTGCTCCAGGAAACTTACACCGCCGCATGGCTCGCCCTGCGAAGGTACGATCCGGCTCGCCCCTTCGAGGTCTGGCTCCGCTCGATCGCCCTGAACAAATGCAGGGACTGGAGCCGTCGGCGTGCGGTGCGTCGGGTGGTGCGCGGCGTCATGGGCCTCGACGCCCCCGAAGCGTCAGCGGTCCGGATGGAAACGCCATCTCCCGAAGCCCGACTGGACGATCGCCGTCGCGCCGAGGCGCTGCGCAGCGCGCTGACCCGCCTGCCTGACGGCCTCAAGGCCCCTCTCCTGCTCGCTACGCTCGAAGGTCGCTCGCACGGCGAAATCGCGGCGATCCTGGGCGTCACGACCAAGGCCGTGGAGACGCGGATCGCCCGCGCCCGCAAGCGACTTGCCGAGGACATGGCCGTTCCGGGAGGTGCTTGATCTCATCGGCCCGCCCGATGGCGAAGGGCGTTTCTTTTCGCGGTGTGGCGACCTGACGCAAGGGCGTTGTCGCCGACGTGCGTATGTCAACCAGAAGCCGACACGCGTCCGAGGAACCCCACGCTTATGCCCATGCCAAGTTTCGATCGCCGAATGCTTCTCAGGGGCGCCGCCGTTGGCGGCGGGCTGCTTGGCCTGCAGGGACTTCTGCCGGCCTGGGCGCAGACCGGTACGGCGGGCTTGAGAACGGCCCTGCCGACGTTGAGCGGGCCCAACATCGACCTGACGGTCGGCCACTCGCCCTTCACGGTCGGGGGACGGACCGGCCATGCCGTGACGATCAACGGAGTGCTCCCGGCGCCCTTGCTGCGCCTGCGCGAGGGACAGAACGTGCGACTCTCCGTGACCAACGGGCTGGATGAGGACACTTCGATCCATTGGCACGGCCTATTGCTGCCGTTCCAGATGGACGGCGTCCCGGGCATCAGCTTCCCGGGCATCAAGCCGCGGGAAACCTTCGTCTATGAGTTCCCGATCAAGCAGTCAGGCACCTTCTGGTACCACAGCCACTCGAATCTTCAGGAGGCGATGGGCCACTACGGTCCGATCGTCATCGACCCGGCAGGCGCCGATCCCGTCGCCTACGACCGCGAGCATGTGCTGGTCCTGTCGGACTGGAGCTTTATGCACCCACACGAAATCCTGGAGAAGCTGAAGAAGAGCCCGGGCTACTTCAACCGGCAGCGCACCACGCTCGCCGGTCTGATCAACGGCAGCGACCGCATGAGCCTGGAGGAGCGGCGCATGTGGGGTGAGATGCGGATGGACCCGCGCGACATCCTCGACGTCAGCGGCTCGACCTATACCTATTTGATCAACGGCCACGGGCCGCAGGAGAACTGGACCGGCCTTTTCAGCCCCGGCGAGCGCGTGCGGCTGCGCATCATCAACGCCTCGGCCATGTCGATCTTCAACGTCCGCATCCCCGGCTTGCCGATGACCGTGGTGCAGGCCGACGGCGAGAACGTCCGCCCGGTCGAGACCGACGAGTTCCAGATCTCGGTCGCCGAAACCTACGACGTCATCGTCCGGCCGACTGAAGACCGGGCCTACACCATCGTCTCGGAGGCGATCGATCGCTCGGGGATGGGCCGCGCCACCCTTGCGCCGCGCCTGGGCATGACCGCCGAGGTTCCGCCGCTGCGCGAGGTCCCGAACCTGACCATGCGAGACATGGGCATGGGCGGAATGGATCACGGCTCAATGGGCGGCATGTCCGGAATGGACCACGGCACGATGGCCGGCATGGACCACGGCGCCCCAGCCCAAGGCGCGGCGCCGGCGGGCGAGATGGGCGGAATGTCCATGTCAGGCATGAACATGCGAGATCCCGAGAACGCCCCGCCGGACATGGCGGTCGGCGTGGGCGTCGACGCGATAGCCATGGCCCCCGCCAACCGCCTCGGCGAGCGGCCGATCGGCCTGACCAACGTCGATCACCGCGTTCTCGTCTACACCGACCTGGTGTCGCTGCAGCCGAACAAGGACCAACGCCCGCCGTCGCGGACCATGGAAATACACCTGACCGGCAATATGGAGCGGTTCATGTGGGGCTTCGACGGGCGGAAGTTCAGTGAACTGGTCGAACCCATCCGTTTCGAGCGGAATGAGCGGGTGCGCGTGACCCTGGTGAACGACACCATGATGGCCCACCCCATCCACCTGCACGGCCACTTCTTCGAACTGGTGACCGGCGGTCCCCCGGGGCATCAGCCGCTGAAGCACACGGTAAACGTCGCGCCCGGGGGCAAGGTGACCTTCGACCTGACCGCCGACGCGCCCGGCGACTGGGCCTTCCACTGCCACATGCTGATGCACATGCACGCCGGCATGTTCAATGTCGTGACGGTCCGGCCCATGGACGGAGCCGCGTCATGAACCGCTTCGCCGTCGCCCTCGCTCCGCTGATCCTCGCCGCCAGCGCCGTCACCGCCCAAGCGCAGGACCCGCACGCGGGCCATGTCATGCCGGCGACCGCGGCGCCGCGAGCCACGCCCGCTCCGGCCGTTCGGCCTCAGACGTCCACCCGGCCGCCGGCGCAAGACCCGCACGCCGGTCATGTCATGCCGCCCGCGCAAACGCCGCCAGCTGCCGACCCTCACGCCGGCCATCAGATGCCGGCTGAGCCCCCGGTCGTTGATCCGCATGCGGGTCACGACATGTCGACAATGCCGCCGACGGCGCAGCCCGATCCGCACGCCGGCCACGACATGTCCGCCATGCCCTCCACCCAGGTCGACCCTCGTGCCGGGCATGATATGTCGACCATGAGTATGGGACCGCCGGACGTGCCGACCAGCGCCGACAATCCCGGCCGTCCTCCGGAGGACCCGCTCCCAGCCGCCGCCCTGAGCGGCCCCACGCACGCCGCCGATCTGGTCTTTGGCGCCGAAGCGATGGCGGCCGCCCGTCAGATTCTGGTTCGCGAGAACGGCGAGGTCCGCACCACCGCCGTCATCATCGATCGTCTCGAAGCCGGCTTCGGCGGTGCTGAGGAGTCGTATCTCTGGGACGTCCAGGGCTGGAGCGGCGGCGACATCAATCGCTTCTGGTGGAAGTCCGAGGGCGAAGGCGACTTTGGCGGCAAGTTGGAAGAGGCCGAACTCCAAGCGCTTTACAGCCGCGCGATAGCGCCGTTCTGGGATGTGCAGGCCGGCGTGCGTCAGGATTTCCGGCCCGACGGCGAGGATACGACGCACCTGGTCCTCGGCCTCCAGGGCCTGGCGCCCTATTGGTGGGAGATCGACGCGGCCGCCTTCCTCTCCACCGAGGGCGACCTGACCGCCCGCGTCGAGGCCGAATACGACCAGCGCATCACCCAGCGCCTGATCCTCCAGCCCCGCCTCGAAATCGACGCCTCAGCCAGCGACATTCCGGAGTTGGAGATCGGCTCGGGCTTGTCGTCCATCGAGGCGGGCCTGCGCCTGCGCTACGAGTTCCGCAAGGAGTTCGCCCCCTATGTCGGCGTTGAGTGGAGCCGGGCGCTCGGAAACACCGCCGACTACATCGAAGCCCGAGGCGGTGGGGCTGATGACACCCGCTTCGTCGTCGGCCTCAAGGCCTGGTTCTGACCTAAGGAGACCACCCCATGATCCGCATTCTCACCCTCACGGCCGCCCTGGCCTTCGCCGGCGCCGCCGCCGCCCAGGATCCGCACGCCGGGCACAATATGCAGACGCAGGCCGCCGAGCCTCAATCGGCCGTCACCACGGTTCCGGCGAACGGGGCCATGACCCACGGATCGCCAGAACGCTTCAGCGTCACCTTCCCCCATGCGATGGTCCTGAAGACGGTGACCCTGAGCGCCGAGGGGCAGGCCCCGGTGGTCGTGAATGCCCCCGCCGCACCGGCCGCCGCGACCGTCAGCGTGGCCCTTCCCCGGCTTGCCCCGGGAACCTACACCGCCGCCTGGACCGCTGAAGGTCCGGACGGCCACAAGATGTCCGGCTCTGTCAGCTTCATGGTTCACTAGGAGAACGACGATGCGAGTTTCCAACCTGCTGGCCGCCGCCGGCGCGATTCTGGCCCTGAGCGCTGGAGCGGCCCTGGCCGCCGAAGGCTGCGAATGCTGCAAGGATATGGCCGCTGACGCCGCCATGAGCTGCTGCGACAAGATGAAGTCCGACGCTCCGCCGCCCGCCGAACCCGCGCCGCCCGCGCCGGCGCCCTCAGATGCTCCGGCTCCCCAGGGTCACGCCGACCATAACTGACCGCCCGATCTGAACCACTCCGGCAGGCGCTCCGACGGATCGGAGGTCTGTCCGGAGCAGACAGGCGTCAACTCTCGGTCTTCGCCGCGCTGAGCCGCGCCGCGCTCCCTGTGACGCCCACTCCCGCAACCCGGATGAAACGGACGGTTTCGGCCCGCGTCCGCGGTTCGGCGACGAAGCCCGCGTCGGCGAAGGCGAGGTGCTGGGGCATTTGCTCCCTCGCCGGATTCGCGCGCCACCAGTCCTCCAGCGAGGCCGCCTTGGGCAAGATGCCGCCGACGATCCGCTCGATGTCCCGAAACGACAGGTCCACCTCGGCGCCCTTCTGACGTCTGAGAAAGGCTGCGAGCGGCGTGTATTTAGCCATCTGGGTGTCTTGCTCCGCTGCTGCCGGGGGTCAAGCCCGGCTGGCGCGCTTGCGCTGCCCGATCTAGACTTACCGGCGGCGGGTTCCGGGAACGATAGGCGCCGATCGAGAGCCAGGGGACGTGCAAACGTCGGCGGCGATCGGCGGCGAAACGCCGGGCTTCATCACAGAAGTTCCTGGCCCGCCCCCTTCCCTCATCCCGGGTCGATCAGACCGCGCCGGACCGCCGAGGCGACCGCTTCGATCCGGGTCCGGACCCGGAGTTTGGAACAGACCTTCTCAAGATAGCTGTCCACGGTGCGGGGCGACAGCGACAATATGGTTCCGATGTCGGAGGAGCTCTTCCCGCGACAGACCCATTGCAGGCATTCCTGTTCGCGCGGGCTCAGGCTGACCGCGGGCGATCCACGGTCCGGATCTTCGGAGACAGCTTCCATATTACACCACGGGTTGTCCGACTTTCTCCGTACACGGCGGGTTCGGACCCGGGCAACGTCGATCAATTGCGGGCCGCCCGCAGGTTTCTTGCGGTCCGACGGCGCCGGTTGAACCGTAGAAGGGTCGCGCCTACAGCGGAGCCGTCGGGCGCCGCGAGATAGGCGCACAGCCGGAGCCGGGGTTCGTCGCTGACGGAGGCGGCGCTGCGCGCTGAAGTAACGGGCCTCGATCGCAGAGGATTCCAACGCCCGACCCCTCCCGCTTGCGTCGGGATTCCGTTTGATTCATGCTTCGATGTCGGCGTTCGCGCCGATAGGGGCCTGGAATCCCCTGTGCGATATCAAATCATCGACGGCTGCCGCTCTGTGCGTCGGCCGGTTGCCGCCATCTGAGCGCGCGCGTCGGCGCGCCTGCCCGGAATCGCGCGGCCACGCCGGGATTCCCGCCCCTCTCGTCGAGAGGTCGGAGATCCGTGGTGACCGATACGAAGCAGCTGGGGGTGGAGGCGCAGGACGGGATCAACCGTCTCTACCGGCGATACGCCGTCTGGCTGGATCGCCGGTTGCGCCCTCACATCGGCGCCGACGCTGCGGCGGATGTCGTCCAGGAGACCTACCTCAGGGCGGCGCCTTACGCCGTGTCGGACATCCGCCATCCAAAAGCGTTCCTGCTGCAGATCGCCCTCAATCTGGTCCGCGATGAAAGCCGAAGAGAGGGCCGACGCCGCCAGAGCCAGGCGCTTCAAAGACCTGCCGAGGCCGAGGCCGCGCCGCAGTTCGACCAAGTCCTTCTCGAACAGGTTATCCGGTCCATGCCGCAACTCTACCGCGACGTCTTCGTCTTGAACCGCTTTGGCGGTATGACTTATCCCGAGATCTCCGTGTCGCTCGAGATCAGCGTGAAAACGGTGGAATGGCGAATGTCCAGGGCGCTTCAGTACTGCGCGTCTCGGCTGGACCTGTAGGCAACGGATGATGATCGAGGCTGAAGCCGACATCAGGCGCAAGGAAGCCGCCGACTGGTTCAGCAAGTTGAACCAGCGCAAGGTCACGACCGCCGACGTGAAGGCGTTCAGCGCGTGGCGGCGAGACCCGGAGAACGCGCGCGCTTTCAGCCGTCTCGAAGCCATGTGGGACGCGGCAGGGACGCTGGCGCAAAGCCCCGGGATGGCGGGGCTCGCCGACGAGGCCTTGAGTCGGGTCGAAAAGGCGCGCCCGCGCCGTCGGATGCGGGACGCCGGCCGTCTGATCCCGCTCGGCGTCGCGGGCGCCATGGCGCTTGTGATCGGAGCCGGGAGCCTGACCTGGTGGTCCCTGCAGCGGCCGGACGCCTACGCCACGGCCATCGGCGAGCAACGCACCGTGCGGCTGGAAGACGGTTCCCGCATCGTCCTCGACACGGACTCGCGGGTCACCGTTCGCTTCACCGACGCCCGTCGCGTGGTCACGCTCGCAGCAGCACGCGCCATGTTTGAGGTCGAGGGCGACGCCGCGCGGCCTTTCTTCGTCCAGGCGGGCGACACGGAGGTCACCGCCGTCGGCACGCGCTTTGACGTTCGGCGATCCGGCTCCGGGGCGCGTGTCGTCCTGGTCGAAGGGCGCGTCGACGTTCACAAGCCGTCCTCGAGGACGGCCCAATGGACCCTGGAGCCCGGCCAGCAGGTCACCACCTCGGGTCCAACGCCCCGGGTCGTCGCGGTCAATGTCCCGGCCGAAACCAGTTGGACAGTCGGCCGGCTGACCTTTGAGAACACGCCGATCGCTGCGGCCGTGACGGAGGTGAACCGCTACACCTCCAAACCGATCGAGCTTCGCGACGAACGCATCTCGTCGATCCGGGTCAGCGGCGTTTTCAACGCCGGGGACATCGACGGCTTCGTCGCCGCCCTGCGCGACCTCTATCACCTTGAAGCCGCCACGGCGGCCGACGGCCATCTGATCCTTTCGGGGCCGGCATGAAAATAATCTGCGTCCGGACTTAGGGGACGCCCCGCGACCCAACGTCTCCTCCCCGCCCCGCAAAGCCGCGGGTAGAAAAGAGGGGGAGATCATGGGTCACAGGTTCACTTCAACCGCGCTCGCTGCGCTCATGCTGGGTGTCGCGACGCCGGTCATCGCGCAATCGACCGAGGCCGTCCGGACGTTCAGCATCGGCGCCGGGCCGCTTGAGCGTAGCCTGCCGGTGTTCGCCCAGCAGAGCGGCCTGCAGATCCTCTATCCCAGCGCGCTGGTAACCGGCCGACAGGCTCGCGCCCTCACCGGCGAATACACTCCTGAGGCCGCGCTCGCGGAGCTCCTGCGCGGGACGGGCCTGGCCTATCGCCAGAGCCGCCCGACGGTCTTCGTGCTCGTTGATCCCTCAGCCCGCGCCGAGGCCGAACCGCAGGCCACCCAGCTTGAAGAAATCGTGGTCACGGGGACCTATCTGCGGGGCGCGGACAGTCCGTCGCCGGTCACCGTCATCACCCAGGACGACATCGCCCGGCAAGGCCGCGCGACGGTCGCCGAGACCCTCGCCGCCTTGCCGCAGAACTTCACCGGGGCGGCCTATGAGGGGTCTGCCGGGACAGGCGCAGACCGCACGAGCCGAAACTCGGCTTATGCGACCGGGGTGAACCTGCGGGGTCTGGGCGCGGATGCAACCCTCGTCCTGGTCAACGGCCGGCGGATCGCGGGCACGGGCAGCGCCGGCGACTTCTCGGACATCTCCAATCTTCCCAGCAGCGCCATCGCCCGAGCGGATGTGCTGCTCGACGGCGCGTCGGCCCTCTACGGCGCAGACGCGGTCGGCGGTGTGGTCAACATCATCCTGAAGTCACGGTTCGACGGAGCCGAAACCCGGCTACGTGTTGGCGGCACCAGCGACGGCGGGGCCGAGGAGACTCTCCTGTCTCACAGCGGCGGTTTCAACTGGTCCAACGGCGGCCTCCTCGCCGCTTACGAATTCCACGACCGCGGCGAGTTGCGCGCCGCCGACCGTCGCGCAACCGCGAATGCGGACCTGCGCCCGCTGGGCGGCTCGGACTGGCGCTTCACCTACGCGGCCCCGGGCAACCTCATGGCGTTCGATCCGGTCAGCGGATCCTATGAACCGGTCTACGCCATCCCACGCAATCAGAACGGCGTGGGCCTCCCGCCTGGAGACTTTCGCCCGGGCGAAGTCAATCTGACCAATCAGATGGAGGGCCTGTGGAGCCTGCCGCACCAGCGCCGGCACAGCCTTTTCGTGGCGGGCCGGCAGGACCTTCCGGGTGGTTTCAGTCTGGACGGCGACCTTCGCTACACCGACCGGACCTACATCCAGGAGTCGGTGGCCGACATCGGCATCCTGTTCGTGACGCCGGACAATCCCTTCTTCGTGCCGGTGGCGGGCGAGCCCTATCAGGAGATCGCCTATTCCTTCATCAACGACCTGGGGCCGGGCCGTGACGAAGGCTTCTCCCGCAGCGTCGGCGGCGCCGTCGGGGTCACGGGTGAACTCGCCGGATGGAACCTCGCGGCCTATCTGAGCGGAGGTCGGGAGACTACCGGGCTTATGGCCTCGAACCGGGTCCAGACGACCCGGCTCGACGAAGCCCTCGGCTCTACGCCGAACAATCCGGGAACCACCTTCAACCCGGCCGTCGACGGCTACTTCAATCCCTATGGCGATCCCGCCGCCCATAGCCCGGCCCTGTTGGCCTTCATCGGGTCCGGCTACCTTCGGTCCGAGAACATCAGCACGGTCGGCTCCTTCAACCTCAAGGCCGACGGCGTCCTCTTCGCCCTGCCAGGCGGGGACCTGCGCATGGCCGTCGGTGTCGACTATCGCCAGGAGCGTTTCGAAACCTCCGGCGAGAATTTCATCTCCGGCGCAGCGCTGCGCATCGCCGCCCCGACGGCGTTCGAGCGCGACGTCTCGGCCGCCTTCGTCGAACTGCGCGCGCCGCTCGTGGGGCCCGACAACGCCCGGCCCGGCCTCGAACGGTTGGAGCTGTCCCTTGCCGGTCGTGTCGAGGACCATGAGGGGATCGGCCAGACCAGCAATCCCAAGGTCGGCGTCCTCTACAACCCGACCCCCGACCTGCTCCTGCGCGCCAGCTACGGCACCTCGTTCCGCGCCCCTTCGCTGAGGGAGTTGAACAGCGCCTACCGGCTCGGCCCGGTGTTCCTGGACCGCGCCGGCGCCAATGTGATCAGCATCGTCCAGTACGGGGGCAACCCGAATCTCATCCCGGAGACCGCGGAGTCCTGGACGGCGGGCTTCGTCTGGACGCCCGCCGCCGCCGAAGGTCTCCGGATCGAGGGCGGCTGGTTCCGGACGACCTTCGAGGACCGGATCGCGACCCCGGTCGCGGAGAACCTGATCAATGCGCTCAATGATCCGACCCTGGCCCCTTTCATCCGCTATGTGAGCCCCGGCTCAAACGCGGACGACCGGGCCTATGTCCAGTCCCTGCTCGGCCACCCGGGCAACTTCAATCCGAACGTCTTCCCGGCGACCGCCTACGGCGCCGTCATCGATAGCCGCTACGTCAATGCTTCGGCCGTGGAGGTCGAGGGGCTCGACCTTTCGACCCGCTATCGCTTCACCCTGGGGTCGGATGACATCTCGCTCGACGCGAGCGTGACCCATCTGCTGACCAACGACCGGACGGTCACGGCTGCGTCGCCCACCGAGGACCTGCTCGGCGCCCCGAACTTTCCCGCCCGGTGGCGGGGCCGCTTCGGCGCCCAGTGGCAGCGGGGCCCGCTCACCCTCGGCAGCGCCCTCAACCACGTCAGCGGAGGACGCGATCGGGTCAACGGACGCGGGATCGATGACTGGATCACCCTGGACGGCCAGGTCCGCTACGACTTCGGGAGCGGATGGGGCGAAGGCCTTTCGCTCACCCTCAATGTGCTCAACCTGACCAATGAGGAGCCGCCCTTCTACGATGCGCCGGCGGGGATCGGTTACGACGCCGCCAACACCAATGTGCTGGGCCGGCAGATCTCCCTTCAGCTCGTCAAGCGCTGGTGAGCGTCCATGCGCATGGTCGCTTTCGCCCTCGCGGGCCTGCTCGCGACGGCGGGCCCGGCGTTGGCCAGGCAAGAGCCGCTCACGGTGGATGTCATTCTGGGGCTCGAGAGCTTCGGACGGGTCGCGATCGATCCGTCCGGCGCGGTCGCCGTCTTCGAGGAGCGGCGCGCCCGAGGCGATCTCCCCCGCCATGATCTGGAGGCCGAAGGCGCCAACCGGTACGCCCGGCTGTACCGCATCGACCTCGACGCCCCCGACCATCCGCGACCGCTCCTGACGATGGACGAAGACGCCGGCTATTCCGTCGGCGCCTTCTCGCCCAGCGGTCGGCGTCTGGCCGTGTTTCGGCTCCGGAACGACGAATGGCGGCTGGGAATCGTCGAGATCGCCGCGGGGGAGGTGGTGTGGACCGATGTGGCGCCGGAGCTTAGCCTGTGGGGCCGGTCCCTGGAATGGCTCACGGACGACACCCTCGTCGTGCTTGGCATGCCGGACGGGGCGCTTCCTCCAAGACTGGCGGGCCCCCGCGCCGAACAGGCACGCCTGCTGGCGCTGAGGGCGGCGGCGACGGCCGGGTCGCCGGCTGCGATCACGGTGGGCGAAGACGGCCCGCCGGAAGCCTTGCCGCCGCGACGTCTCTGGCGGATCGACGCCGTCACCGGAGAGGCCGCGGCGATCGCCGACGGTCCCTTCCTCGACCTCGAGGTCTCTCCGGACGGACGATACGCCGCGCTTCTGCTGGACGGCCCCCTCCTGCCGCCGCCCTCCGCCGATACCGCGAGCGAGGTGCGCCGCGCCCGGGGGCTGGAGCTCGTCGAGCTGACCACCGGGGCCGCCGTCCGGCCGCCCGAAGCCGGCAACATCTCCACGAGCCTGCTGGCCTGGTCGCCGGCCTCCGACGCCCTTCTGGTGGCGACGATCGGCGACGAACCGGCCCGGCTCCTGACCGTCGCTCCGGACGGCGCGGCGCGGGATGTGACCCCGGCCGGGGCGCACCCGACCACGCCGATCGACTTCCAGGGCATGGCCACGGCCGAGGGCGGCTGGTTGGGCGGTGTCCCGATCTTCAAGGGCCGCTCCGCATCCGGCGAGGGCTGGTTCGTCGCAGGGGCCGACGCCCAGCCGCTCACAGGCCTGTCTCCGGACGCCCGACTCGTCGCCGAGGGTCGCTCCTCGGTTCTGTTCGCCAGCGGCGGTCGCGTCATCCGCCTCGGCGCAGACGGCGAGTCCGTCGATCTCGGGGCCGCCGCCTCGGCGGTGAACCCGCGCGGTCCCTTCGGATTGCGGGCTCAGAGCGGTCCGCTGAAGGCGGACTTCGCGGTGATCGAACGTCCCGACGGGCGACTGTGCCAGGCCTGGGCCGATCCCGGGGCCGAGCCCCGATGCGTCGCGGCGACGCCTGGGGCCGCGATCAGCTGGAGCCGGGGGATCGGCCTCGACCGGAGCGGGCCGGAGGCCGAACCGAATACGCTTCGCCTCCAGCGCGGCCATAGCCGGGAGGTGGTCTGGCGGCTGAACCCCGAGCTCGACCGGATCGCGGTCGCGGCGCCCCGGCGCATCACCGGCGTTGGCGGCGCGGGCGGCTGGCTCTATTCGCCGTCGAACCCGACAGCGACGCCGCCCGTGATCGTGGTGCCCTATCAGGGCGAGGCCTACCCCGCCCCGCCGTGGTGGATGCGGCGGGAGTCCACCGGCCTGTCGCTGGCGCCCCAGCTGATGGTCGCGGCGGGCTACGCCATCCTCATCCCGGACCTCCCCGCGACCCCGGAACCGGCGGACGGCCTCGCCCAGCGCATCCTGTCGGTCGTCGACGCCGCGGCGGCGGAGGGGCTGGTCGATGCGGAGCGCATTGGTCTGTGGGGCTGGAGCTTCGGCGCCTGGTCCGCCGTGATGAGCGCTGCCCAGTCTCCCCGCTTCGACGCCGTGGTGGCGTTAAACGGGCCGATGAATTTCTCGACGGTCATCGGAGACGTCGGTTCGACCCTGCGGCTGGAGGGCGGGCATGCGCTCGCCGCGACGGCCGGCGCCCGCTGGCTGGAATCCGGCCAGGCCGAGATGCGTGACGCCTACTGGCGCGCCCCCGACCGGTATCGGCGCAACAGTCCGTTCGAGCAGGCGGACCGCATCACCGCGCCGACGCTTCTCGTGGTGGGCGAGTATGACCTGATGCTGGGCCAGTCGGAGCAGCTCTATGGCGCCCTGCACCGTCTGAACCGCCCGGTGGCCCTGACCCTGCTCATCGGCGAGGACCACGGGGTTCAGAGCCCGGGCAACATCCGGCTCTATTACGACCAGGTCCGCGACTGGTTCGACCGGCATCTCAGGGGTTCCGGTGGTCCAGCCGTTCCCGCCAGCGCCGCACCCAGGCCTCCGTCAGGGCCAGACTGAGCAGGTGGGAATGGCCGCCACGCCACAGCAGGGCGTCCCGGGTGAGGCGGTCCTCCAGGCCGGGATCGATCAGCCCCGCCTCGGCCAGGGCGCCGCCGAGCAGATAGTCGCGCAGGAAGTCCAGGTGCGCGGCGACCGCGTTGCCATAGTAGGCGCCCAGTTCGCCCTTCGAGCGGCGATCGAGGATCGAGGGCGGCAAGACATCCGCGAAGGCGGCGCGCGCGGCGGCGCGATCCCGTCCGCCCCAGGTCAGATCGACCGCCGACAGGGCCAGCCCCGCCTCCATCACCGGCTGGCTGAGCAGCGGATTGAGGCAGGGACCGAGACGGCTGCGGACCGCCAGCCCCTGGAAGGTCTGACAGAAGGCCAGGGCGGACATCTGCAAGGCCTTGGCTGGCGGGACGCCGCCCAGATCGTCGAGCCAGGGGTGATCCCAGTCTGCGCGATGGCGGACCTCCTCGCGCCAGTCCTTCGCCAGCGCCGTCGGCCACAGGGGGCGCCGCAGCCAGCGCGAGAGCCGATGCAGGACCGCCAATCGCGCGCGACCGCGCCGCTCCCAGATCTCGTCCAGCCCGATCAGCAGGCTGGGCATCTGAAAGAAGACCGCGTCGCCGCCCTGCCCCGTCAGCGAGCCCCAGCCGCCTGTCGCCTCGATCCGGTCGGCGATGTCGTCGTTGTAGTCGGGATCGATGTCGTTGGCCGCCGGCCGGAAGGTCTCGGCGCAGGCGGCCAGACGCACGGCGTCGAGTCTGAGGCCGTCGCGGCGGACTTCGGTCAACGCGAAGCCATGCCTTTCCGCCACCGCCCGGGCGTAGGCCCGCTCGTCGCCCTCGGGCTGATCGACGTAATGGTTGACCCAGGCGGCGACGTTGCGGCGTTGGTCGGCGGTCAGGACGCCCGCCACGATGGCGGAGTCCAGGCCGCCGCTGACCTCGGTGATCCAGGGCCTGTCGCCCGCCAGCGCCCGCACCGACCGTTGCACCGCCCCTCGGAGGTCGGGAGGCGGACGCGAACCCCGGTCCCGGTACACCTCCGCGGGCCGCCAGATCTGGCGACCTTGGTTGACGCCCTCCCCAACGACCCGCAGTTCGCCACCGGCGACGGCCTGCAATCCGGTTAGGGCCAGTCGATGTCGATATTCGCCGGGGCGGGCCACCAGGGCGGCGACCGCGTCCCAATCCAGCGCGATCCCGTCGGGCAGCCAGGGATCGATGACCGCCGCGGCGCTCGTCGAGATCAAGGTCACGCCGGCCTTGCGCCAGACGACGCAGTCCAGGGCGCCCGACGGGTCGCGGAGCACGGCGACGTCGCCCTCGACCCGCCGGACCAGCAGGTAGCGCCCCCAATGGTCCGAACAGACCGTGCGGGCCTGCGCCGCGTCCAGCCGTCGGCATCCCAGGGCGCCGCGCGCCCGCAGCGACAGCGCCTGGCCCTCGCGGTCGTAGATCTCGCCGAGCACCACGCCGTGCCCGTCGAGCCCCCGCGCCACCTCGAGCCGTCCGCCGGTCGGGGCGAACACCTGGATGAAGGGGTCATGCGACTTGCGCGACCAGCCGGCCCGGCTCAGGCGCTGTCGAAGCGGCGCGACCAAGGCGTCGAGCGCAGCCGGATTGTCGCCGACCAGAATGATCGCAGAGTCCGCCGCCACCTCAGATCACCAGGATCGGTCGATAGACGGTCAGGGTTTCCGGGGCTTCGCTGACGCACTGGTCTCCGCTCTGCAACCAGCAATGGGCGAGAAAGGGGAAGGTGCGGACCCCGAACACCCAGTCCGCGTCCAGATCCGCGGCGTTCACGAAGCGCAGCAGCAGTTCCGCCTGAAGCAGACAGGCGCCGGTCCAGGGCGCCAGCGGCAGCAACTGGCGGAACACCTCGACCCGCGCGGCGAGCGCCTCGGGATCCGACCGGCGACCGCGACGCCGGGCGTATCGCCGGCTGAGGTCCAGAAGTGTCGGCCGACGCCGCACCGCTTCGACCCAGATGACGCCGAAGGTAACGAGGTCCCGCAGCGTCGGCCGGATCGGCGGCGCAGGCGGCAGGCGCGCCGACGGCAGGGCCGGCGGCGGGCTCCGATCTTCCGGCGCCGACGTGGGATGCAGCAACTCCTCGGCGGCCAGGCGAAGAAGATCGTCTATCGACCCCAGCGCCCGCCGTCCCTCGATCCGGAGATCGCCGCACTCCGGCAGGCACAGATAATCGTCCGCGGCGAGATCGAGCAGGACCAGATCGTCGCCGACACGGACCGCGTGAATGCCCTCGGCGAGCCAGCCGCAGTGACCGTCCTCGGCGCGAAGCGCTTCGGCCATTCCCAGACCTCTCCCTGTTAGAGCTGAACTTGGCTGGTCCGCCCTGCGGCAGGACCCGGCGGGGCCGTCCGGAACCGGACGGCCCCCTGGGCTCATTCCGGCGGCATGGTCCAGTGACGGGCCGGGTTCAGTTCGGTGAACGGTCCCATCAGGATCGCCCGGGTCAGCCGACGGGCGGCCCCCAGACGCAGCATGCGCGTCTCGTTCTGGATCTTCATCGATCCCTCTCCTGTGTCAGGAATGGCCCCTGCTTGCGGCGTCCGGGGCGAGGCCGGGCCCGGACGTCCGGGCCGCCGAAGCGGCCCGTCCGATCATTCGCTGGGCGGAATGGTGTACTTCAGCACCGGATTCAGCTCGTCGAATTCGCCGCGCGAGACCGCGCGGGTCAGGGTGCGGGCGGCCCCGAGGCGCACGAGGCGCGAGGTGCTCTTGGTCATGGTCGTCTCCTGTTTTGAAGGCCGACAAAACGTCGACGACGAACCATCAACGCCGGAAAGCAAATCGATTCAAACTATATTTCGCGTATACTTCGACTGACCTGGATCGATCCGCCGAACACGGGAGGCGAGGCCCGTCGCGGCGATCCGCCAGCGCGCATAGTAGGCCTCGACCTTGCTCGCCGGCGCGGGACCCGCGGCCGCTTCGGTCGGGCCGTTCAGGCGTCTGAGCGGCGCCAGGCGACGGCGCACGCGAACGAGGCTCTCGATCAGGGGTTGGTTGTCGCAGGCGTCAACCAGGTCGTCGATCCACGCCTCGACGGACGCGTCCGTGGCGTCGCAGGGCTGGGCGACCCGGGTGTAGAGCGCCGCGAGACCGACATGGGCGGCCTCCAGATCGAGCAGACCCAGAACGTCCTCCAGAGGCGCGGCGCGGGTGAAATAGCCCAGACCGCGGCGATCCTCGACGAGGCCTTCGCCGCACAGGCGGGACAGGGCTTCGCGCACCGGGCTGGTGCTCAGCCCGAGCGAGGCGGCGATGTCGACCACGGACAGATGCTGGCCGGGGGCCAGGCCGTCCTCGAGCGCGGCGCGCAGGCTGGCGAGCGCCAGGCCGAAGGGATCGCGCTGCCTCACGACCGCCTCCGGGCCGCTCCGGGACGCAGATCGACGACCGGCAGGCTTCGGGGCGATCGGGTCATGCGGCGCTCCTATACTGATGTCCGCAAGAAAATTGCGTCGTATCCGCAGCTTTTATGCTGTTGATCTTTCTAGGCTTTCATTTGACGCATCGCTGAGGCATTTTTCAACCTGTAGGGGTGCACTCGCTTCGTAGTCGCGTGGCGCCGGAGGCGAGGGAGTAACTGGAGACATGGACGCCCGACACACCCAGACGGCGAACGCGGTGCTCTCCTCCAGCCTGCGCCTGATCCGGTCCCATCGGCGGATGCGGGCCGCGGACGTCGCCCAAGGCATGAATATGGCGCTGCGGTCCTATGAGCATTTCGAGTCCGGCGCCGGTCGGATCAACCTCGAACGTATTCACCGCTTCGCGGAGGTCACCGACAGCGATCCGCACGGAATCCTCGCCGCCCTGGCCCTTGGGTCGCCCGCCTTCGCCTTGCGGTGCGCCGACAACAAATTGGCGACCATCCTCGCCGTGGCGCTGCAGGAGTTCGACGAAGAAGCCGGGGACGCCATCGGCGATCTGGACGCCCGCACCATCATCAACGCCTTCACCAAGAGCCTGAAGGACCTCGCCGATCAATCCGTCCGGCGCGACGCCGAGGCCGAGGCCTGGCTTGAACAGCGCCGGGGACGGTTGATGGCGCCCGCCCGGGAGGATGGGACCGGCGACGGCGCGTAACGCCCCCTCGCCACGGTCGTAGACTTGCGGTCCGAGACTCGCGGACTGGCGCGCGGGACCGATTGCGCGGTTGGATTCGGGCATGAAAGTCCTCCCCCCTCATTCCCCCGCCCCATCTGCTTCACCCTGCCACCGGCTGTCGGATCGCCAGCGGGAATGTCTGGACCTGGCGGCTCTGGGTCTGACCTCCGCCCGGATCGGCGATCGGCTCGGCCTGTCGCCCCGAACGGTCGACGAGCATCTCATGGCCGCCTGTCGCGTCCTCGGCGTCCGCACCCGCATCCAGGCCGTCGCCCGGCTCGCCGCCGCTCAGCGGCCGTCCGAACCCCGGACCTTCCTACCGTAGATTTCCGGCGGGGAGCTCGCGGGTCGCCGGTCCCGCTCCCGATCGGGTTTGCTGGGGGCTCATGCTGGAGCCCGCCGTGCTGGACCTCAATCTGATCCTCGCCCTGTCCCAGGCCTGCGCGCCGCAGGTGGCGCCGGAAACCTTGGCGGCCATCGCCTATGCGGAGAGCCGGTTCAACCCGATCGCGATCGGCGTCAACCGGGGTCCGCGTCCGGCCCGATCGCCTCGGGACGCCGCGGACGCGGCGCGCATCGCCCGCGGCCTGCTGGCGCGGGGCGCGAACCTCGATCTCGGCGTGGCCCAGATCAACAGCGACAATCTGGACTGGCTCGGCCTGTCCGTGGAGGCGGCCTTCGACCCGTGCCGCAACCTCGCCGCCGCCGGCGTCGTCCTGCGCGCGGGCTATCGCCCGGCCGAAGGTGTCGATCGCCAGACGACCCTGAGGGTCGCGCTGTCCCGATACAACACCGGCCATCCGGAGCGCGGCTTCCGCAACGGCTACGTCGCTCGCGTCGAGGCGGCCGCCGCGACCCTCGGCGTCCTGCCGCTCGCCCCTGTTCGAACCCCTGCAGACGACCGGCCCGCACCACCCGCTCCGCCGCTGCCGCCGCCCGCCTGGGACGTTTTCGGGCGGGCCCAGGCCAGCGCCGTCCTCACCTTCACCGCCGCCCCAGACACGGAGTTCTGAGATGACCGCATCCGCGACCGTCCGCAGGGCCGGCGCCGCCGGCGCCATCGCCCTCGCCGCCAGCCTCGTCCTGGTCCAGCCCGCCTTCGCCTCGGCCAATGTCGAAGGCCTTCTGCAGAACGTCGTCGACATGCTCACCGGCAACACGGCCCGGCTTCTGGCCGTGCTGGCGGTCGTGGTCGTCGGCATCCTGTGGATGTTCGGCCTGTTCGACCTGCGGCGGGCGGCGATCGTCGTGCTCGGCATCGTCGTGGTCTTCGGCGCGGCCGAGATCGTCAACCTGATCACTGGCGGTGCGTGATGGAGGCGACCCTGCCCTGGCTGGCGGTCGCTTCGGCCGCGATCGTCCTGGCCCTGTGCCTGATGCTCGGCCTGAAGCTGATCTCGCCCACGCGGTTCGCCCAGATCCTCGCCGGCCTCGCCTCGGGGCTCGCCCTCGCCCTGACCCTGTCGCGCCTGTCCGCCGGAGGTCATCATGGCTGACGAACGTCTGACCGAGGACCCGCTGTTCCTGGCCTGCACGCGGCCGGCCATGATCCTGGGCGTGCCCATGGAGGCCATGGGCGTCAACGTCATCGTCTCGGGCGTCGTCTTCCTCGTCGGCGGCAGCCTGCTCTATCTGCTCGTCGCCCCGGCCCTGCATTTGGTCTTCCGGGCGATCTGCCGGGCGGACCACAACGCCTTCCGGCTCCTCTTCGTCTATGTCGACACCAAGGGCCGGTCGCGCAATGCGGGCCTCTGGGGCGGGAGTTCGGCGACGCCCCTCCCCCTCGTCCGCCGCTATCGCCTGGCGGAGCTGACCCGTGGCTGAGGGCGGGGTTCCTCCGGCGCGCCTGCGGCGGGAGGCCGACGCCCGGCCGCACCTGCCCTATGCGCGTCATGTCTCCGACCATGTGGTCACGCTCGACAGCGGCGCCCTGATGATGGTGTTCCAGATCGACGGAGCCAGCTTCGAGACCGCCGACGCCCGGGACCTCAACGACTGGCACGTCAAGCTCAACCAGGCCTGGCGCAATCTCGCCGACGACCGGCTGGCGGTCTGGCATCATGTGGTCCGGCGTCCGGTGGAGCTGGAACGCTCCTCCGGGTTTCGATCGACCTTCGCCGGCGAACTCGGCGCCCTCTACGACCATCGGGTCGCGCGCCGGCAGCTCTGGATCAACGAGCTGTTCGTCACCCTCGTCCTTCATCCGGGTCGCGACGCGGGCGACCGGGCCGCGGCGCTCGCGAAACGCCTGAAGGCGGCGCGCCGCAGCGACGGCGAGGTCGAGGTCGCCCATATCCGGCGCCTCGAGGAGGCCGGGCGCGACCTGGCCCAGTACCTTGGGCGGTACGCGCCGCGCCGGCTCGGTCTCTACGAACGCGACGGCCTGTGGTTCTCCGAGCCGATGGAGGTCATGCGGCTCGTCTTGACCGGACGCCGGTCGCCGGTCCCGATCGTGTTCGGCCACCTCGGCTCGGCGGTCTACACCGTGCGCGCCATCTTCGGTCGCGAGACCCTCGAGCTGCGCGACGCGGCCGATGCGCGCTACGCCGGCGTCCTGGCCATCAAGGAGTATCCGGCGACGACCCGGCCCGGACTGTGGGACGACCTGCTGAGCGTCCGCTTCGGCTTCGTGATCAGCCAGTCCTTCGCCTTCCTGTCCAAGGCCTCGGCCCGGGCGGTGATGGAGCGCAAGCAGAACCAGATGGTCTCGGCGCGCGACCGCGCGGCCTCCCAGATCACCGGCCTGTCCGACGCGCTGGACGATCTCGTCAGCAACCGCTTCGTCATGGGCGAGCATCAGGCCTCGATCCTCGTCCACGGCGACACGCCGACCGCGCTGGCGGAGCATCTGTCCAAGGCCCGCGCCATCCTCGCGGACTCCGGCCTGGTCGTCGCGCGCGAGGATCTGGGGCTGGAAGCCGCCTTCTGGTCCCAGTTCCCCGGAGCCTTCGCCCGCCGCACCCGGCCCGCCGCCATCACCTCGCGCAATTTCGCGGCCCTGGCGCCGTTCCACGCCCATCCCGTCGGCAAGGCCCACGGCAATCACTGGGGCGAGGCCGTCGCCGTGCTGCGCACCACGGCCGGTTCGCCCTTCTGGTTCCACTTCCATGTCGGCGATCTGGGCCACACCTTCATCTGCGGACCGTCCGGATCGGGCAAGACCGTCGTCCAGAACTTCATGCTGGCGCAGTTGGAGCGGTTCGACGCCCAGCAGCTGTTCATCGACAAGGACCGGGGCGCCGAGATCTTCGTCCGCGCCTGCGGCGGAACCTACCTCGCCCTGCGCAACGGCGAGCCGACCGGCTTCGCCCCGTTCAAGGCGCTCGACCCCAGCCCCGCCAACCGCGCCTTCCTGGTCCGGCTCGTCCGGGCCCTCGTCGCCCGCCCGAACGAGACCCTGACCGTACCCGAGGCCCGCGCCATAGACCAGGGCGTCGCCGCTCTGGAGGCCTTGCCGCGCGAGCGTCGCTCCATCGCCGCCCTGCGCAGCCTCCTCGGTCAGGGCGACGCCGGCGGCGTGGGCGCTCGGCTGGAGCGCTGGCAAAGGGGCGGCCCGCTCGGCTGGGTGCTCGACAACGATGAGGACGCCCTCAGTCTGGAGGCCCGCTTCGCCGGTTTCGACATCACCCAGGTGCTGGACCACGACGAGGTTCGCACGCCGGCGATGCTGTACCTGTTCCATCGCATCGCCGAGCGGGTCGACGGTCGCCGCCTCGTCCTCGACATCGACGAGTTCTGGAAGGTGCTGGGCGACCCGGCCTTCACCGATCTCGCCCAGGACGGGCTCAAGACCTGGCGCAAGCAGAACGCCTTCATGGTGTTCGGCACCCAGTCGCCCGCCGACGCCCTGCGATCCCCGATCGCCCACGCCATCCTCGAGCAGTGCGCGACCAAGATCTTCCTGCCCAACGCCCACGGTCAGGCGCGCGACTATGTCGACGGCTTCGGCCTGACCCAGGAGGAGTTCCGTCTCGTCCGCGAGGTCCTCACCCCGGAGTCGCACCGCTTCCTGGTCAAGCAGGGCCACGACAGCGTGGTCGTCGAGTTGGACCTCGGCGGCATGGACGACGCCCTGTCGATCCTGTCCGGCCGCACCGAGACCACCGCCCTGCTCGACCGGCTGCGCGCCGAGGTCGGCGACGACTACGCGCGCTGGCGCGATCCCTTCCATGACCAGAGGAGGTTCCTATGAGAGCCGGCATTCCCTTCGCCGCGGCGGCGGCCGCATTCGCCCTCGCCGTCGCCCCGACGGTCCAGGCCCAGCAGATCGTCCACGATCCCCGGGCCCTGGCCCAGATGATCGAGGAGGCGCGCACGACGCTAGACCAGCTGAGGGCGCTGCAGACCCAGGTCGAACAGGGCCGGCAGCTGTTCGACAGCCTGAACGACCTGTCCGGCGTCAACGCCCTGGCCGGCGAGCTCGGCTTGCCGACGGTGCGCAATCCGCTGCCGGACATGCGCGCCCTTCGCGCCGCGGCCGACGGCGACCTGTCGGCACTCGGCGACCTGGCCGACCGCGCCGACGCCATCCGCCGCGACACCCGGCTCTATACGCCGCCGGCGGGCGACCTCGACCCGGCCGAGGCCTATTACCGCGACAGCCTCGAACGCGCCGGCGCCCGCACCGCGCGGGACCTCGCCGTCGGTGAGGCGGTGGCCGGCGCCGCGGACCGGCGTCTGCAGGGTCTGGAGACGCTCCGGTCCGCTCTCGACACCGCGCCCAACGCCCGCGCCGTCCTGGATCTCGAAGCCCGCCTCGCGGCCGAACAGGCGATGATCCAGAACGAACAGGTGCGGCTGCAGGGTCTGGCCCTGACCCAAGCCGCCGAAGCTCGGCTCGAGGAGCAACGCGCCCGCGAGCGGGCGGAAGCCGCCCGGGCGGCGCGCATGACAGTCTATGAGAGGGCGTTCCAGTGAGACGATCCGCCCTGCTCGTCGCCCTCGGCCTGGTCGGCTGCGGGTCGCCCGAGCGAACGGCCGAAGACTTCGCCGCCGATCCCGACGCGGCCGAAGCGGTCGTGGCGGCGTGCGACGCCGGTCGAGCCGAGCGCGAATGCGAAGCGGCGCGTCAGGGCCTGGCCGAAGCGCGTCGGCAGGCGCGGATGCGCGTCTATGAGCGGGCCTTCTGAGGATCCCGACGATGAGCTTTCGCGTCTTCGAACCCAGCTACGACTTCATCGACGAACGGCTCAACGTCTTCCTCGGCGACCGTCTGTCGTCTGTGATCGCCGAGGTCGTCCGACGCGGCCAGGCCTTGCAAGCTTCCGGTCTCGGGTGCGCAGGCGAAGGCGTCGGCTGCGGAAACCAGGACGAACAGGGCCAGGAACGACGCGAGCAGCGCCGCCATCCACCCATGCCTAGTCGAGGGAAACCCCATGCCGTCCCATAACACGGTGCGCCGCGACATCAATCGCCTCATCGTCGCACCGCCCGATACAGAGAGATGGATCCGGTGGCGGTCGGGATGACATCGAGCACTTGAACCTGTGTGAAGCCGGCCTCGGCCATCAGCGTAGGCAGAACGCCGTCGGCGTTCGGTTGGGTGTTTTCGTAGCCGTCCAGAGACTGCACCAGGCGGAAGAGCACGCGCATCGCACCCGACTGGCGGCCGTAGTCCGCGACATGCAGCGTTCCGCCCGGCTTGAGCGCCCGCAGGCTCGCGGCGAGGCCCGCTCGCTTCTCGGCCATGGGCAGCTGATGGAAGACCAAGCTGGAGACCACCTTGTCGGCGGCGTCCTCGCCCAGGAGCGCCGCCACATCGCGCGAAAACCCCTGGATGAAACGGACGGCCTGACCTGCAGCGGCCGTCTTCGTCTCGGCCCGCCTGAGGATGTCGCCGTCGGGATCGAGGCCGAAGATGCGCGCGTCCGGCGCCCGGTTCGCCATGGCGATCGCGAATGAGCCGGTTCCACATCCAAGATCGATGATCGTCTCGCCAGGGGACGGAGCCACCTGTTCGAGAAGGCGGCTCCGCCACAGCGGTTCCCGGGTCAAAAGCGCGATGGCCGGATCATACAGCCCGCTCAGGGCTGTATGGCCGAGCGCGGGGGTGAAGTTCGCGGTCACGCGGCGGCCTTCAGTTCTTCGCGGGACTGACGAATGATCGACCAGCCGGATTGCAGGAAGACCACCGCCAGGATCGCGCCGGCGATCAGGTCGGGCCAGCGAGAGGCGGTCAACCAGACGGCCACGCCCGTGGCCGCGACCACCAGGCTCTGGATCAGGTCGTTGCGCGTGCACAGCCAGACCGAACGGACATTGGCGTCGCCTTCGCGATGGCGGACCAGCAGCAGCGCGGCCAGGGCGTTGGCGAAAAAGCCCAGGGCGCCCAGGCCGGTGATGACGACGCCTTCCGGGGGCGCCCCCGAGGTCGCCCGCCAGATCGCGTAGCCAAGGATGAACAGCGCCAGCGCCGCGAGGCTGGCGCCCTTGATGATGGCGGCCCCGGATCTCACGGCGACCGAGCGCCCGATCACGGCCAGGCTGATGCCGTAGGTGGCGGCGTCGGCCAGGAAGTCGAGGGCGTTGGCACCCAGCGAGGCCGAGCCCTGCAGGGCCGCGCCGCCGGCGATGGCCAGGAAGGCGGCGCCGTTGATAGCGATCACCGCCATCAGGATGCGGCGATAGGCCGGCGTGGCGCCGTCGAACTTGACGGCCGCGCCGCAGCCGCAGCCGGCGGCCGCCGGTTCGGGGGACGAGAGGGAGTCAGTCATCGAAGTCCGCCTTTCACCACGAGAATGCATCCTCCAGTCGCTCGAGGATCAAGAACAAAAATGGATGCCTCGCCCAAAAAGACGCGGTTTGGCGGAACCGACTTGATCCTCTAGTAGCTAGAGGACGCACAATCGGACGAAATCCACAGGAGGCCTCATGATCACGATGCACCCGTCGCGACGCGGTCCCAGCCGCATGCGGGCGATCGCCTTCTCGTTCTTCATGCTGATCGCCGCTCTGGATCAGGCCGCCAAGGCCGCGGCTCGCGCCCGACTCGAGAGCCCGGTGGACCTCACGCCGTTCCTCGCGCTGCGTTTGGGATTCAATCCCGGCGTCACCTTTGGCCTGTTCGCAGACTCGGGCGCGGTGGGACGATGGGCCCTGAGCGCCGTGGCATTCCTGATCATCGGCGTCCTGCTGACCTGGATCTGGCGTACGCGAAGCGCCGTCACGGCGGTCGCGGCGAGCCTCATCGCCGGTGGAGCGCTCGGGAACCTGCTCGATCGTCTGCGCTCCGGCGCGGTGACGGATTTCATCGATCTTCATTGGGGCGACGCGCACTGGCCGACCTTCAACCTCGCCGATGCGGCCATTGTTTGCGGCGTGGCGCTGCTCCTCCTGACCGTCCGGGGCTCGGACGGCCGCCCGGCGACGTCGACCCTGGGACGGGCGGCGCGATGACCTTTTCCGCCGAACAGAAGGCGATCGCCGTCCGTTCGGGGTTGGCGATTCTCATCACCGCTGCGGCGGTGGCGTCAGCTTGGCTATGGCTTTCGCCACGTCTCCTGGGCGCCGCGCCGGACATGGCGACAGCTGATCGGCTGGCCTACGCCCTGAAGGCGGACCTCCTCGTTTTCCTGTGGCTCGCCGGTTGTTTGAGGGCCGTGGCGAGCATCCGGTTCCGGTCCGACGCCGACCGGCCGGGTTCCGCCTATGCGGCGCCCAGCTCGAGGCTCGCCGTGCCTGCCGCCGTGCTTCAGAACACCCTGGAGCAGACGGTCCTGGCGGTGGGCGCCCACCTGGTGCTCGCCACCGTGCTGCGCGGCGAGGAGATGGTCGTGCTGCCGGTGCTGGTCGCCCTCTATCTGATCGGCCGCGTGTTGTTCGCCCACGGTTATGCCCGGGGCGCGGCGGCCAGGGCCTTCGGCATGGCCCTTACCGGCGCTTCCACGATCGCCGCCTTCGGCGCCGCCATCGTCCTCATGGGGCTGGGCCGATGATCCTTTTCCGTCCTGCGCCTGCCGCCCTTCAGCCCGCTGCTGCGAGATGATGCGATGACCCTGCCCTCCCCGGCCTCGTCCGGCCTGCGCCCTATCGGCAAGCTCGCCGCGGCCACCGGCGTCAAGGTCCCGACCATCCGCTTCTACGAGGAGATCGGCCTGCTTCCCGCCGCCCCGCGCACCGCCAGCGACCGGCGGATGTATGACGACGCGGCGGAACGCCGCCTGTCGTTCATTCGGCATGCACGGCAATTGGGCTTCGATCTGGACTCGATCCGCTCCCTGCTGGATCTGTCCGATCACCCTGATCGGCCCTGCGCCGAAGCCAGCATCCTCGCCGAACGTCATCTGGCGGAGGTGACGCATAAGATCGCCCGACTCCGGGCCCTGCAACGCGAGCTTTCGCGGATGACGGCGGAATGTGCCGGCGGCCGCGTGTCCGCCTGCAAGGTGATCGAAGCCCTGCACGATCCCTCGGCGCCGGTTTGAAGACGAACCCGACCCGGGTTTGCACCGCTCCTCGGCCTCGCCGTGCAGGTCGGCGCTGAAGGTCAGAACGGGCCCGGGATGATGCAGGAGCCATTGGGTCACCGCGACGTTTTGAGTAATCCCGCGGCCCTCGTCGCGCTCCCTTCGTCCATGGAGGACTTCGATGGCGCATCGATCGACACAGCGACACGCCGATCAGACGTTCGCCCTTTTGACGGACCCGTACAGGCGCATCTCCCGCCTGTTCGAGCAGGCCGGCGCGGACGCAATCGAGACCCGTCTGGCGCTGAAGGAGACGGCCTGTCTGAGAGGGCGCGAAGCGGCCCAGGTCTTCTACGACGAGACCCGCATCTCGCGCGCGGGCGCCATGCCGGCGCCTGTCCGACGCACACTGCTCGGCGAAGGCGGCGTCCAGGGCCTGGATGGCGAAGCGCACCGCGCCCGCAAACGCGTGTTCATGGCTCTTATGTCGCCGGAACGGATCGCGCGGCTGGGCGACCTGTTCGAGGCGGAATGGCGACGCGCGGCCGTTGAATGGGCTGGCCAGGAAGAGATCGTGCTGTACGACGCCCTGCAGCCGGTGCTCACCCGCGCCGTCTGCCGCTGGGCGGGGGTGCCGCTGAATCCCGACGACGAAGCGAAACGGGTCAGTCACCTCAGGGCGCTGTTTGACGCGGCAGGATCGCGGGGGCCTCGCCACCTGTGGTCGAGGTACGCGCGGCGACGCGTCGACGCCTGGCTGGCCTCGATCATCGAGGGCATTCGCGCCGGACGACTGGCGCCGGATCCAGACACCGCCGCCTACGCCTGGGCCTGGGCGAGCGCGGATGATGGCGAACCGTTGGCGGCCCGGACGGCGGCGGTCGAACTGGCCAATGTGCTGAGGCCGACCGTGGCGACCTCGGTCTATATCGTGTTTGTGGCGCACGCGATGCAGGCGCACCCCGCGGCGGCCCGTCTGGCCACCGCGGACGCCGGCCGCCGCCGCGCCTTCGTTCAGGAGGTGCGACGCCTTTATCCGTTTTTCCCGGCGGTGATCGGGCGTGTGCGCGCGCCGTTTCGCTGGCGCAACCTTGACTTCCCGGTGGGTCGGCAGGTGATCCTCGATCTCTATGGCTCCAATCACGATCCTGCCGTCTGGACCGATCCCGACGAATTCCGGCCAGAGCGTTTCATCGACGGCTCCGGGGACGCGTTCGGCCTGATTCCCCAAGGCGGCGGGAACGCCCTGACCGGTCACCGTTGTCCCGGCGAAAGCATCGTCGTCGAATTGATGGAGCGGGCCCTCGGCTTGCTCGCCGGCCTGAACTACCGGCTGCCGGCTCAGGATCTGGAGATCGACTTCCGCCGCCTTCCGGCCCTCCCCAGGAGCGGGTTCCGAATGATGACGCGTCGGACTTCCCCGCGTGAGGGCGGCGCCTGATGTTTGCTCATGCGGGTGGCCGGCGCCTTCGTCCCTCTTTCACTTACAGCGAAGGCTGACGCGATGGCTTCGATGACATCCTATGACCTGGTGATAATCGGCGGCGGGCCGGGCGGGTACCCCTGCGCCATCCGGGCGAGCCAGCTCGGCATGTCGGTGGCGGTTATCGACGACCGGGAACTCCTCGGTGGAACCTGCCTGAACATCGGGTGCATTCCGTCAAAGGCGCTGCTGCAGGCCACAGAGCGGCTGGAGATGGCCCGCAATCTCGAGGCTTTCGGCGTCCTGGTCGACAATGTGCGGGCCGACCTTGCAGGCGTCATGCGGCACAAGGCCAGGGTCGTGACGGAGCTTGGTGAAGGGGTCGCCTACCTCCTGCGCAAGAACAAGGTCACCCGCCTGCAGGGCCGCGGCCGGCTGCTGTCGCGCGACCGTGTGGAAGTGAGCGCCCCGGACGGCAGCTTCGAGGTGCAGGTCCGCAAGGCGATCGTGCTCGCCAGCGGATCGAAAGCGGCGACGTTGCCGGACCTGCCCATCGACGAGCAGCGGATCGTCACCTCGGCGGGCGCCCTCAGCTTGACGGCGGCGCCGCGCCATCTGGCGGTGATCGGCGGCGGCTATGTCGGACTGGAGCTGGGCTCCGTCTGGCGCCGTCTCGGCAGCGAGGTCACCGTCGTCGAGGTGCTCGACCGGATCGCGTCCGGCGTTGATTCAGAGATGTCGACGGCGCTGCACAAGGTGCTCGAGGCCCAGGGCTTCCAATTCTGCCTGGCGCACAAGGTGGTCGGATCGCGAATGGAGGCGGACGACGTCGTCCTTGAGGTCGAGCCCATGGGAGACGGCGCGCGAGGAACCATCAAGGCCGATGTCGTGCTCGTGTCCATTGGCCGACGTCCCGCCACCGACGGACTCGATCTGGAGACGGTCGGCATCAAGCCGGACCCAAGGGGCTATATTCCGGTCGACGACGGCTTTCGAACCAGCGCCGAAGGGGTCTACGCCATCGGCGATGTCATCGGCGGCGCCATGCTGGCCCACAAGGCGGAGGAAGAAGGGATCGCCCTTGCCGAGCGCCTTGCCGGCGCCGCGGGCCATGTCGACTACGGAACGATCCCGGCCGTCGTCTACACCTGGCCGGAACTGGCCTCAGTCGGGCGCACCGAGGACGACCTCAAGGCGGCCGGCGTGGCCTATCGCGTCGGGCGCTTTCCGTTCTCGGCAAACGCCATGGCCAAGGCGCGGTTGGAGAAGAACGGGCTGGTCAAGGTGTTGGCGGACGCCGGCACGGACAGGATTCTCGGCGTGCACATCCTGGGGCCGGACGCGGGCAGCCTGATCCATGAAGCGGTCGCCGTCATGCAATTCGGCGCGGCGGCCGAAGACGTGGCGCGGACGAGCCATGCGCATCCGACGCTTCCGGAAGCCTTGCGCGAGGCATGCCTGGCTGTGGCCGACCGCACGATCCACCTGTAACGACCGCCCGTCGCGTGGCTGCCCGGGCTGGCCGCGCGGCGCCGAGGCGTCCCGGCGGGCGTAGAGGACCCGTAGCCGCCTACGAGCCCGGCCGCGTCGCGAATAAAGCGCGACAGCGTCGCCGCCTGAATGCTAATGCGAGCCGTTCACATCTGGATTGACCATGCGTCCTCTGCTCCGTCTGCT
>NZ_DLMO01000162.1:0-36988 GCF_002479325.1 Brevundimonas sp. UBA7534 | reverse complement strand
GAGGCCCAGGTCGCCTGGCGGCTGCTCGACTATGTAGCGGTCGACTACGCCGGCGCGGTGGCCGACGGTCAGGTGACCAATCCGGCCGAATACGGGGAGATGATCGAGTTCGGCGGCCAGATCCGGACCCGCCTGGACGCCCTGCCGCCGAATCCGGCCAAGGCCGGTCTGGTCCGCGACGCCGAGGCCCTGCAGGCGGCCATCAGGGACAAGGCGGATCCGCGCGTCGTTGGCGACCGGGCCAAGGCGCTCGCCGGCGCGGTGCTGACGGCCTATCCGAGCCCGCTGGCGCCTTCGTTCCCGCCTGATCTGGCCCGCGGCGCGACGCTCTATGCCGAGCAATGCTCGGTCTGCCATGGCGTGACCGGACGCGCCGACGGCCCGGGCGCCGAGGGGCTTGATCCGCCCGCGATCGCCTTCGCGGATGTGGAGCGCGCCCGTCAGCGCAGCGTGTTCGGCCTCTACCAGGTCATCGATCAGGGGCTGGAGGGCACGGCGATGGCCAGCTTCGCCCATCTGCCGGCCGAGGACCGCTGGGCCCTGGCCTTCTACGTGGGCCGGTTCGCCTTCACCGACGCCGAAGCCGCCGAAGGTCGACGCCTCTGGGAGAGCGACCCGGCGATCCGCGCCGTCTTCCCGGACCTGGCCGCCCTCACCCAGGCGACGCCGGCCGAGCTGGCGACAAGGATCGGCGAGACGAAGGCACGGGCGGTCACGGCCTACCTGCGCCGCCACCCGGAGGCGACGGTCCGCGCCGAGGGATCGACCCTGTCCCTGGCCCGGACGCGACTGGCCGAAAGCGAGGCCGCCTATCGCCGGGGCGATCGCAGGGCCGCGACCGACCTGGCCCTGTCGGCCTATCTCGACGGCGTCGAACCGATGGAGCCGGCGCTGGGCGCCCGCGACGGCGCCTTGCTGCGGCGGGTCGAGACGGCCATGACCGACCTGCGCGTCTCGATCAGCAGGGGCGCGCCGGCCCAGGAGGTCGCGGACCGGGTCGCCCGCGCGAACGCCCTGCTGGACACGGCCGAACGCGCACTCGCGCCCCAGGAGGCGGACAATCTCGCCAGCTTCCTCGGCGCCTTCACCATCCTGCTGCGCGAAGGTCTGGAAGCCATCTTCATCGTGGTGGCGATGATCGCCTTCCTCAGGAAGGCCGAACGTCCCGAGGTGCTGCGCTACGTCCACGGCGGCTGGGTGGCCGCGCTGGTCGCCGGCGGCGCCACCTGGGCGGCCGCGACCTTCTTCATCTCCATCAGCGGCGCCAGCCGGGAGCTGACCGAAGGGTTCGGCTCGCTTCTGGCGGCCGTCGTGCTCGTCTCGGTCGGCATCTGGATGCACGGCAAGTCGCACGCCGACGCCTGGCAGACCTATATCCGCGACAAGCTCTCTCACGCCCTGTCGAAACGGTCGGCCTGGTTCCTGTTCCTGCTGGCCTTCGTGGTGGTCTACCGCGAGGTGTTCGAGACCATCCTGTTCTATGCGGCGATCTGGAGCCAGGGCGGCCATCTCGGCATGCTGGCCGGCGCCCTTACGGCGGTGGCGATCCTGGCCGTGGTGGCCTGGGCCTTGCTGGCCTACAGCAAGCGCCTCCCGATCGGCCGGTTCTTCTCCCTGAGCTCGATCCTGATGGCCATCCTGTCGGTCGTCCTCGTCGGCAAGGGGGTGGCGGCGCTGCAGGAGGCGGGCTGGCTCGATGTCCATCCGCTGGCGTGGATCCCCCGCATCGAGATCCTCGGTCTTTATCCGACGGTCGAAGGCGTCGCCGTTCAGCTTCTGACGATCGCTATCCTCGTGGTCGGCTTCTCCCGGCATGCGGCGCCGAAAGGCGCGCGCCCAGCCTCTTGAGCGGGCGTCTGAGGCCCTCAACTGCGACCCGTTGGCAGGGTTTCGGAGCTGCTTGGGCGCCGATAGCCGCGCAGTCCGCGGATACCCAAGGTGCGGGGCCGCAGCCGATAGCGTGCGGAGACCACCCTTGGTGCGGAGATTAGGCGCCCTATTCTCCGCACTTCGCGCGGAGAATAACCTTGCTCTTGCGGCGAATAGCGCCCATATTCTCCGCAAGGAGTGCGGGGAATGGCGCAATACATCCATGAGATCGAAGGCTGGCCGCGTCTGGACTGGCGCGCTGACGCGCTTGCCGATCGCCTCGCAGCCGTCCGTCATCGCCAGGGCCTTCTGCTTGGCCGGATGCACACGCTCGGCTTCGACCTCCGCGCTGAAGCCGTCCTCGAGACCCTTACCGAAGATGTCCTGAAATCCAGCGAAATCGAAGGCGAGCTGCTCGACAAGGATCAGGTGCGATCCTCCATCGCCCGCCGCCTCGGCATGGATATCGGGGCCCTCGCCGACGCGGATCGCAACGTCGAAGGCGTCGTCGAAATGATGCTCGACGCGACCCAGAACTTTGCGTCTCCGCTCACCGAGGAACGGCTGTTCGCCTGGCACGCCGCCCTGTTTCCGACCGGGCGCAGCGGCATGACGAGGATCGTCGTCGGCGCCTGGCGCAACGAGAGCTCCGGCCCGATGCAGGTCGTCTCGGGCCCCTTCGGACGAGAGCGCGTGCACTATGAAGCGCCCCTTGCCGACCGTCTGCAGGACGAGATGCGGGCGTTCCTCGACTGGTTCAATGACGAGCCGCGGACGGATCCGGTCCTCAAGGCCGCGATCGCCCACCTGTGGTTCGTGACCATCCACCCGTTCGACGACGGGAACGGCCGGATCGCGCGGGCGATCGCCGACATGGCGCTCGCCCGCTCCGAGAAAAGCGCTCAACGCTTCTACAGCATGTCCGCCCAGATCAGGCTGGAGCGCAAGGACTACTACGCCACCCTGGAGGCGACCCAGAAAGGCGCTCTGGACGTGTCCCTCTGGCTGGACTGGTTCCTCGGCTGCCTCGATCGCGCGTTCGATGGCGCGGAAACCACCCTGACGCATGTCATGCGCAAGGCGCGCTTCTGGGAGGCGCTAGCAGGTCAGACGTTGAGCGAGCGCCAGAGCACGGTCATCAACCGGCTGCTCGACGGCTTCGAAGGCAAGCTCACCTCGACCAAATGGGCGGCGCTGACGAGGTCCTCGCCCGACACGGCCCTGCGCGACATCAACGATCTGGTGGGGCGGGGCATCCTCGTGAAGGATGAAGGCGGCGGGCGCAGCACAAGCTATTCGCTGGTCGATCGAGGATAGGCGGGACCGCACGACGCCGGCACGGCACTTCGCCAGGTCGGTCGCTCAAGACCCGAGCCTCAACAGGGAGGATCGCAGTTCGCCACATCTGGCGAGTTACCGCCAACAACCCGCCTAATTCGCCAGAAGTGGCGAATTACCACCTTTGCCAGGCGCGCGACGCCGCAAGGCGCCGCCGACGCGGCCTCACGCCTGACGCGCGATGGCGATGGCGGAGAGATCCGCTGCGGCCTCGACCGGACTGCCGGCCGCCTTGCGCTCGGAGTAGCGGTCCACGAGCTGGGTGGCGTGCGGTCGAGTGAGGACAGTGAAGCGCACCAGCTCCTCCATCACATCGACGATGCGCTCATAGTAGGCCGAAGGCTTCATCCGGCCGGCCTCGTCGAACTCCTGAAAGGCCTTGGCCACGCTCGACTGGTTGGGAATGGTGATCATCCGCATCCAGCGGCCCAGAAGGCGCAGGGTGTTGACGGCGTTGAAGCTCTGGGAACCGCCCGACACCTGCATCACCGCGAGCGTGCGGCCCTGGGTCGGGCGCATGCCGCCCAAACTCAATGGCAGGTGATCGATCTGCAGCTTCATCAGTCCGGAGACCTGGCCGTGCCGTTCCGGACTGCACCAGACCATGCCCTCCGACCACAGGGCGTGCTCGCGCAGCTCGCGCACCGCCGGATGGTCGTCGTCGCCGGGCGAGCCCGGCAGAGGCAGGTCGGAGGGGTCGAAGATGCGGGTCTCGCATCCCATGCGCTGCAGCAAGCGGGCCGCTTCCTCGACGCAGAGCCGCGAATAGGAGCGCTCGCGCAGCGACCCGTACAGGAGAAGGATGCGTGGCGGGTGGTCGTGCGGACCCAGGCCGGCGGCCGGGTTGCTCGACAGATAGGCCGCGTCCAGGGCCGGCAGATGATCGGGATCCGGCAGCGGCCGCAGGCGGGCGAAGATCATCCGAGATCCTTGGTCAGATAGGCGGCCGAGGCCGGGCAGATGTCTGCGAACTCGCGGGTTCGCCGGATCGCGGCGGGCGCGGCCGCCCGATCTGCGGCGGCGAAGCCGCGCCGGGCGAAGAAGGGCTCGGCCGTCGTGGTGAGCAGGTGGAGCCGTTCTCCGCCCAGCTCGCTCGCCGCGGCCTCGGCGGCGCTCAGGATCCGGCTCCCGAGCCCCCGCGAATTCAGGCCAGCGAGTACGACCAGGGAGCGCAGCAGCAGGTCCCGCCCCTCTCCTTCCAGGCCGACGTAGCCGGCCAGGGCGCTGTCGTCGTCGGCTCGGAAGTAGCGGCCGGCCCCGGGCTCCGGCAGGCCCTCGCCCTGCAGGGCCGCGATCAGGCCGGCGTCATCCGCGTCCAGGAGATGCAGCACGACCATCAGGCGGCGTCCGCCGGCGGGGCCGTGTCCGGAAACCAGCGTCGGCCCATCCACAGCGCGACCGAGACCAGAAGGATCAGCACCGGCACCTCGACCAGCGGACCGATGACCGCAGCGAAGGCGACCGGCGAGGTCAGCCCGAAGGCCGCGATGGCCACCGCGATGGCCAGCTCGAAATTGTTCGAGGCGGCGGTGAAGGCCAGGGCGGTCGTGCGCGGGTAGTCGGCATCGATCAGCTTGCCCATGAGGAAGCTGACCACGAACATGACGAGGAAGTAGATGGTCAGGGGAATGGCGATGCGCAGGGCGTCCAGCGGCAGGGCCACCACCTCGCCGCCCTTCAGGCTGAACATGACCACGATGGTGAACAGCAGGGCGATCAGGGTGATCGGTCCGATGCGCGGCAGGAAGCGCCGCTCGTACCAGTCGGCCCCGCGGCGGGCGATCAGGCTGCGCCGGGTCAGGAAGCCGGCCAGGAAGGGAAGACCGAGGTAGACGAGAACGGCGCCGGCGATGGTCCAGACGCTGACGTCCACCACGCTGCCCTGCAGGCCGAACAGGGGCGGCAGGACGGTGAGGAAGACCCAGGCGTAGAGGCTGAAGAACAGGATCTGGAAGATCGAGTTGAACGCGACGAGACCGGCGACATACTGGTCGTCGCCCCGCGCCAGTTGGTTCCAGACCAGCACCATGGCGATGCAGCGCGCCAGCCCGATCAGGATCACGCCGGTCATGTATTCCGGCTGGTCGCGCAGGAAGATGACCGCAAGGGCGAACATCAGCACAGGGCCCAGCACCCAGTTCTGGAACAGGGACAGGGCCAGCACCCGCTTGTCGGCGAAGACGCGCGGCAGTTCCTCGTACCGGACCCTGGCCAGCGGAGGATACATCATCAGGATCAGGCCGATGGCGATCGGAATGTTGGTGGTCCCGACCGAGAGGCCGTCGACCCAGGCGGGCAGGCCGGGAACCAGAGTCCCCAGTGCGACGCCCAAAGCCATGGCGGCGAAGATCCATCCCGTCAGCCAGCGGTCGAGAAAGGACAGGCGGCGCGGCGGGGCCGCGTCGGTGACCGGCGTATCGATCATCGCGCCACCCGAAGGCCAGCCGCCTCGATGACGACCTCGCCGTCCTCCTTGGTGAACCGCTTGAGATCATCGGCGGGCAGGAGGTCCAGAACGGCCTCGGACGGTCGGCACAGGCCGACGCCGAGAGGACTGACGACGATCGGGCGATTGAGCAGGATCGGATGGGCCTCGATCGCATCGAGCAACTGATCGTCTGTCAGGCCCGGGTCCCCGAGGCCCAGGTCGGCGAAGGGCGTGCCCTTGTCGCGCAACAGGTCGCGCAGCGGCTTGCCGGTTCGTTCGGCCAGCCAGGCGATCATGACGCGCGATGGCGGCGACCTCAGATACTCGATGACGTGCGGCTCGATGCCGACGTGGCGAATGAGCTCCAGAGCGTTGCGCGACGTCCCGCAGGCCGGGTTGTGATAGATGATGACGTCCACGGGATCCTCAGGCGCAGCAGGGGGTCAGTTCGGCCAGCAGAGGCTCGCATAGCTCCGCCCGGCCGCCGCAGCAGTCCTTGAGCAGGAACAGGACCAGGTCGCGCAGCCGGTCCAGATCGGCCCGGTAGATGATCGACCGGCTGCGACGCTCCGATTTGATAAGTCCCGCTCGGGACAGCACCCCCAGATGCGACGACAGGGTATTGGCCGGGATCGCCAGATGGTTGGAGATGTCACCGGCCGGCAGACCGGCCGGTTCGTGCCGCACGAGAAGTCGGAACGCCTCCAGCCGCGTCGACTGCGCCAGGGCGGCGAGAGCAAGAATCGAGGCTGCGGTTTCCATATTTCCGAACTAGTCGAACTATAGAAATGTGCAATCCCCGCTCTGCAGCCGGCCGTAAGCTTACGGTGGAGAGTTTGGCGGGTTGGCCTGCCGCAGCCTTTCGAGTTCGATTCCCATGACAACATGGAGATCTTCGATGGCCCAGGCCGACCCGCCGCTGAGGCGCACGATCAAGAAGCCGCAGCTCCGTCAGATGGTGCCATTGGCGGACAGCACCATCTGAGATGGAGCAGCGCGGCCAGTTTCCCCGGCGCTTCCTGCTGACCCCGCGCTGCGTGGTCTGGGACCTGGCCGAGGTGGAAGCCTGGCTGGCGCTTCGGCGGGCCAAGCCGATCCGCCGGGCGCCGCCGCCCGATGTCCGCAAGCGGATCACCCGCCCGGTCAGAGCCGCGGATCGAAACGAGGGCCGGCCGTTTCCGGGATAGTCAGATCCGGCGTGAATCCGCGCCCCGCCTCCCAGGCGTCCACGGCGTCTGACCACTGCTGGGCCATGTGGCGCCGCTGGGCCTCGAATTCGGCCTTGTTGTACACGCCGCGGGAAGATCGCTCTTCGTGGGCGAGGCATTTCTCGATCCAGTCCGAGTTGAAACTCATCTCGTGCAGGAGCGTGGAGGCCGTCCGGCGCAGGTCGTGAACCGTGAAGGGCTCCAGGGGCAGATCGCGCTCGCGCGCCAGCTCGGCGATGGCGCTGGTCACCCGGTTGAAAGTCGCCCGCGACATCGGCGCGTCGGCGTCATAGCGCGACGGCAGGATGTAGCGAGAGTTCCCGGCGCAGGTCTTCAGCGCGATCAGGATGTCGAGCATCTGGGTCGACAGGTAGACGTTATGCGGCCGCGACCGCTTCATCCGCTCTTTCGGGATCGACCAAACTGCGTTCTCGAAATCGACCTCGTCCCAGGTCCCGTCCTGCAATTCGCTCTTCCGCACCATGCTCAGCAGGATGAACTTCAGCCCGAGACGGATGGTCGGCAGGGTGGCCACCTCCCCCAGCAGGTTCAGCGCGATCCGGATCTCGCTCGGCGACAGCGACCGGTCCCGCGGCCGGAAGGTCGCGATGGACGCCGGCCCGACCCCGTCGGCGGGATTGTCGATCTTCTCGCCGTGCAGGATGGCGTAGGCGTAGATTTGTTTGACGATGTCGCGAACATGGATGGCCGTCGCCGGGGCGCCGCGATCCACAATGGTCATGCAGTGCGCTCTCAGGTCGTTCGGCGTGATCTCGTTCAGGAGCCGGTTTCGCCATTCGGGCAAAACCTCTCGGTTGAAGATCGACCGTCGCATCTGGCGCGTGCTGTCGGCCATCGGAGCGTGGTCCATCCACCGGATCGCCACCTGTTCAAACCGCTGGGCCTCTCTCAGCCTGCGTTTCACGCGTTGCTTGTCCAGCGCCGGTGAAACGCCCTCGGCGATCAGGCGCTTCGCTTCACGCAGCTTTTCCCGCGCCTCCCCCAGGGAGAGTCCCGCCGGACCGTAGGAACCGAAGGTCACCGTCTCGCGCCGCCCGTTGAAGCGATAGTCGTACCGGAAAGCGATGCCGCCTGTCGGTGTTACGAGCACGTACAAACCGTCCCTGTCGGTCTTTTTGTACGCTTTTGATTTCCCTCGCGTATTTCGCAATTCTGCGTCGGTTAGCATGCGAATTTTACTCCAAAAGACCGTCAGGCGTTTTCGGGGTCTTCGGCAGCGATTTCTTCAAGAAACTCATAGGCTTGTTTCAGAAAAAAGACCGTCAGGACGCCCTCAGCCCTATGAGGGTATGAATCGGGGGGTCGAGAGGCAACGGGAGAAAGACCGTCTGGCATACCGACACACGGGTTCGCTGCCCCTCGATAGATACCGAGAGGCAGCGAACATATTTTTCTTGTAAGTCAGTGTTTTAGTGGTAGATTCGGAAGTGGCGTCGAAAGGCACCGAAAGCTCTGAATCATTCCCTGACTCTCCGCCTGGGCCGACGGGTCCAACTGAGGAGCCCGCGGCGATGCTTACCGCAGATGTCCGGGTATGACGAAACAGGAGCGCCGCCCTCTCGGTTCAAAAAAGTCAAAGACACCGGCCGCGCCTCTTCATAGGCTGTTCGCCTGGATGACCGTGGAAGGCGATGGAGGGGGCGGATGGCTGAATATCAACTCATCCTAGACGACGGACGCAGCACCGACTTGATGGCCGAAACCGTTGAGGCGGTCGACCCCGCAGAAGCGCAACTCCTGGCGCAACTGCGCTTCGCAGCCAGTCCGGACCTGTTCAGCATCCTGGTGACGCGACGCGGAATGGAAGTGGCGCTCGTCAGGCGGCCCCAGTAACCGCCGCCAATCGGCGCGAGCCCGATCGGCCTGGAGGCGACGTCCGGAGCAGGCGGACAGGCCCGCGATGGTTTCTCGGCAGAAAAAAGGGGCCGTCATGCGGCCCCGAAGTTCATAGGGAGGAAAACGCCCCAGGAAGGGCGACACCGAACTTATGTTGCAGCGCAGCATCGTGCAAGCTTCGTTCATCGATGAATGAATAGCCGCCGGCAGGAACGCCTGAACCTGTCCAGGCCCGGCGGCCCGGACGCCGGGCGAAACACTCTCCTGGCTGCCATATTTCAAATATCACACGATATGCGACTCGAATATCGTGTGATATGTGAGTTGATGTTCCACGACGACGGCAAAGGTCACGACGCTATGAGGGTCAACCGGAAGGAAGCGCAAGGGCGGACCCGACGTCGCCTCTTGGCGGCCGCCCACGCCTCGATCGTCGAGGAGGGCGTAGCCGCCCTGTCGATCCGCAACATCTGCGGCGCGGCCGGTCATTCCCAGGGCGCCTTCTATTCCAACTTCGCCACCAAGGACGACCTGCTCGTCGAGATCATGGAGACGCACATCCATGACGAGGTGATGTTCCTCCGCGATCTGATCCGCCGCGCCGATGGAGACGACATCGAACGGACCCTGCTTGGTCTGGCGGGCCGATTGTCCGATCTGGCGGCCCAACCCGAATGGTCCCTGCTGTCCGTGGAGTTGCAATTACACGCCCGTCGGGATCCCGACTTCGCCGAACGACATCGCGAGAGCAAGGCGTCCTGTTATCGACTGTTCGGCGACCTCATAGAGGAACTGGCTCAAAGGTTCGACCTGCGCCCTCTCCTGCCGCCGTTCCAGGCCGGGATCGGTCTTTACGGCCTCTGGATGGGGCTGGCGGTCCAGGGGGATATCGAAGGAGCCGCCGCCCGGGACGCCATGTTGCTGGCCTTCTTTCGCGCCACCGCGGGCCTGCAGGCCAGCCCTCTCGAAAGCGTCCGGGGATGACCTCCGTCCTGCCGAGGCATCGTCGAATCGGCTGTCATCCGTCCGGCGCGCCCCTGAAGGGCGAGGTGGACGAACAGCGGCGGTTCCACCTTTGCTTCCAGGCGCAGGACGAGGACATCGACGAACTCGGCCATGTGAACAATGCGGTCTGGATCGTCTGGATCCAGGACGCCTCGGTGGCGCACTGGTTCGCCATGGCCTCCCCGGGCGATGTGGACCGCTACGTCTCGGTGGTTCTGCGTCATCAGGTCGATTACCGCGGCAGTATCGCGGCCGAAGAGGCGGTGACCGCCGTCACCTGGGTCGAGGACTCGCTCCGCGGCGCGCGCTACCGGCGCCGGATCGACTTCATTGACGTCAAGGGCCGGGTCGTCGTCGCGGGCCTGGCCGAATGGGCCGTGATCGATCGATGCACCCACAAGCTTGTTCGCGTCGTGCCTGACATGGCGGCGCCGTTTCCTTCTCCAGGACAACTGAAACAGGAATCCGACGATGGGCGAAATCAAGAAGGTGGTCGTGATCGGGACGGGCGTCCTGGGAAGCCAGATCGCTTTTCAGACCGCCTACAGCGGCTTCGACGTCATTGCCTGCGACGTCAGCGACGACGTCCTCGCCAAGGCGCGCCTGCGACTGGCGGCCTTGGTCGAGACGTACCGGAAGGAGGTTCCGGGCGCGGTCGGCGGAAAGGAGGCGGAGGCCATAAGGCGTCTGACGCTGTCGACGGATCTGGCGGCCGCCGTCGCCGATGCGGATCTCGTGATCGAGGCCGTGCCCGAGGTTCTGGCTTTCAAACAGGCGGTCTATGAACAGTTGGCCACGCTCGCGCCGGCCAGGACGATCTTCGCCACCAACTCCTCCACCCTTCTGCCGAGCGCATTAAAGGCGTTCACCGGCCGACCCGACCGGTTTCTCGCGCTGCATTTCGCCAACAACATCTGGAAGTTCAACACCGCGGAGGTCATGGGAACGGACGACACCGATCCGTCGGTGTTCGAGACCGTCCTGAAGTTCGCTGCGGACATCGGCATGGAGCCGATCCCGATCCGCAAGGAAAAGGCCGGTTACATCCTCAACTCCCTCCTGGCACCATTCCTGAACGCCGCCGCCGATCTGGCGGCGGGCGGCTATGCCGATCCCCACGATGTCGACAAGGTCTGGCGGATCGCGACGGGCGCGCCGATGGGCCCCTTCCAGATGTACGACGTCATCGGCCTGAACACGCCCTACAACATCCTGTCGCAGGGCGACGCCCGCGCCCGCGCGCTCGCCGCCTGGCTGAAGGAAAACTACATCGACAAGGGCAGGCTGGGCGTCGCCTCCGGCGAAGGCTTCTACAGCTACAAATCCACCGACTGAGCCCTGACCAAATCCTCCCCCACGCCCAACCGAAGGAGTTCGCCGTGCACTACAGCAGTGGAAACTATGAGGCCTTTGTTCGTCCCCGCAAACCCGAGGGCGCCGACAGGAAGACGGCGTGGTTTGTGGGATCGGGGCTGGCCGGTCTCGCGGGGGCCGCGTTCCTGATCCGGGACGGCGGCGTGCCCGGTGATCGCATCACCATCCTTGAGGAACTGGAGATTCCCGGCGGGGCGCTCGACGGGCTGGACGTGCCGGAAAAGGGCTTCGTTATCCGCGGCGGTCGCGAGATGGAGGAGCATTTCGAGTGCCTGTGGGATCTCTATCGCTCGATCCCCTCGCTAGAAATCGAGGACGCCAGCGTTCTTGACGAATTCTACCGGCTCAACAGGGACGATCCGAACTTCTCCTTGCAGCGTACAACCCAGAACCAGGGCCAGGACGTCCCGGACAAGCATCTGCTGACGCTGAATGACCGGGCGCAGAAGGATCTAATCTCCATCTTTCTGGCGACCCGCGAGGAGATGGAGAACAAGCGGATCAACGAGGTCTTCAGCGAGGACTTCCTCAAGAGCAATTTCTGGCTCTACTGGCGCACCATGTTCGCCTTCGAGGAATGGCACTCGGCGCTGGAGATGAAGCTCTATCTCCACCGCTTCATCCACCACATCGCCAACCTGGCGGACTTCTCCTCGCTCAAGTTCAACCGCTACAACCAGTATGAATCCATGGTCCTGCCGCTGGTCAAATGGCTGACCGAACGTGGCGTCCGGTTCCGCTACGGCGTGGAGGTCACGGATGTGGACTTCGACATCCAGAACGGACGCAAACAGGCCACCCGCATTCACTGGATCGAGAAGGGCGAGGAGGGCGGGGTCGATCTCGGCGACGACGATCTCGTCTTCATCACCATCGGATCGCTGACGGAAAACTCGGACAACGGCGACCATCACACGCCGGCGAAGCTGAAGGAAGGCCCTGCTCCCGCCTGGGACCTGTGGCGACGCATCGCGGCCAAGGATCCGTCCTTCGGACGTCCGGACGTGTTCGGCGCCCATATTCCCGAGACCAAATGGGCCTCGGCCTCGATCACCGCCTTCGATCCGCGGATCGCCCACTATGTCGAGAAGATCACCAAGCGGAACCCGTTCACTGGCAAGATCGTCTCCGCCGGCATCGTCACGGTCAAGGATTCCAGTTGGCTGCTCAGTTGGACGGTGCATCGCCAGCCGCATTTCAAGAAACAGCCCAAGGACCAGATGATCGCCTGGTTCTACGCCCTCTTCGTCGACACCCCCGGCGACTATGTGAAGAAGCCCATGCAGGACTGCACCGGCGAGGAGATCACCCAGGAATGGCTCTATCACCTCGGCGTCCCGGTGGAGGAGATTGCGGAACTCGCCGCCAAGGGCGCCAGCACCGTCCCGACCATGATGCCCTACATCACCGCCTTCTTCATGCCGCGCCAAGCCGGCGACCGGCCGGACGTGGTGCCTGAAGGCGCCGTCAACTTCGCCTTCATCGGGCAGTTCGCGGAATCGAAACAACGCGACTGCATCTTCACCACCGAATATTCGGTGCGTACGCCGATGGAGGCCGTCTATACGCTGATGAATGTGGAACGCGGCGTGCCGGAAGTGTTCAACTCCACCTATGACATCCGCACCCTGCTGGCCGCCGTCACGCCTCTGCGGGATGGCGAAGGCATAGAAGTCCCCGGCCCCGCCTTCCTGCGCAAACTGCTGATGAAGAAGCTTGAAGGCACCGAGATTGCGAAACTGATCGAGGAGTTTCACCTGATATCGGAGTGAGCGAAGCGCGACGTCGTCCCGAAGGAAGGTGAAGGATGGCTGACGACGATCACCGAAGCGGACCCGCCGCAGGCCGACGGCAACGGCTTTCTCAAGGGCTGGACGGCGCAGCGCCGTCCAGTTCCCTCCAAGAGAAGGGAATGGACGTGTCGATGCACATCATCCGGTCCGAACTGGCGCCCTTGGGGCGGTTGCGCGTGGCGATCAATCTCGGCAATCCGGTCCTGGCGCAGAGGGCGGCGGACGGAACTCTCGCTGGCGTGTCGGTCGATCTCGCCTGGGAGATCGCTGTGCGCCTCGGCGTGGAGATGGAGCTGTCGAACTTCGCCACGGCGGGAGCGGCGGTGGCGGCGCTTCAGGATCAGGCCTGCGATCTCGCCTTCCTCGCGATCGATCCGGATCGTCGCACCGTCTTGGATTATACCGCGCCCTACGTCCGGATCGAAGCCTCCTATCTGGTCCCCTCCGAGTCCCGCTTCCGCTCCGTCCGCGACGTGGACGTTGCGGACGTGACGATCGCGTCGGGCCTGAACACCGCCTACGACCTCTTTCTCAACCGTTCGCTGAAACAGGCCCGACGGATTCATACGCCCTCCTCCCAGGCAGCCGTCGCCCTCTTCCTGGAGGGCGGCGCCGATGTCTGCGCCGGTGTGCGCCAGACGCTTGAGGCGGCGGCGCGCGACCGGGCCGGCGTCCGCCTGCTCCCGGACAGTTTCCAGGCCATCGACCAGGCCGTCGCCCTCCCCCGCGAGCGGCCTCACGGGCGCGGTTTCCTGGAGGCGCTTCTCAAAGATCTGGTCGCCTCCGGCTTCGTCGCCCGAAGGCCGGTCGCCAGCGGACAGGACGCCGCCCTCGCGATCGGTCCGGGACGCCCGGCGCCGGCCTAGGCTGCGGCGGGCGATCATTCCCAGCCGCAGTTCACGCTCCGGTCGAGGGCGCTCCGGACGGCCGGGTGAAGCGCCACCACGCCACGCCGCCGTAAAGGAGGATGAGGCCCAGGAGGTTGAGAACCTCGCGCCCCTGTTCGACGAGGCTGGCCCCCATCTGGTTCACCCCGACCATGAGATGGATTCCGGGCGTCGTGGGCAGCAGTCGGGCGAGGAAGGCGAGCCAGGTCGGCGTCGCCTCCGCGGGCCAGGACAGTCCAGCGAGAAAGAAGATGACCAGGGAGGTGCCCATGAGCAGTTGCAGGGGCCGCTCGCGGGTGCGGAAGACGCTCGCCAGGGCAAGCGCCGCTGCAACCGTCGCCGCCACGAAGAGGCTGCCGGCCACGATCAGCGTTCCGGGCGCGGCGGCGGCCCGTGGATAGTCTTGGAACCAGAAGACGAAGCCGGCGTAGTAGGCGACATCGATCCAGCCGATGACGAAGAAGGCGAGCGCGACGCCGAGGAGACGACGGGACGCAAACCGAAGCCGCTCCCCCTCGCCACGCAGGGTGGCCGCCAGCATTGCCAGTCCCATCAGCAGCGTCTGATGAATGATGAGGAAGCCGACGCCCGGAAAGACGGTGCTGCCGTATCCTTCGCGGGTGTTGAACAGCGGGTGCGCGATCACCGACAGGGCCGGCGGCGCCGGCGCGCCCTGCGCCATCGCCTGATCGACGGCGGCCTCGCCCGCCTCGGCCGTGATCGCCGCGCCTATGCCGGCCAGCGCCGTGCTGCTGCGCAGCAGATAGGCGCCGTTGCCATAGAGGGCCACCGTCCCTTGCCCGCCGGTGAGGATGCGACGTTCGAACCCCGCAGGCACGACGACGATCGCCCCCGCCCCTCTCGTCCGCAACCAGTCGTCCGCCGCCTCGGGCGACGGCAGGCGGGCGACGAGATCCGCCTGCTGCAGACCCGAGAGCTTGTGCACCAGCGAACGGCTGGCCCCGGTGTTGTCCAGATCCACCACGGCGACCGGGATCCGGACGGCGACCTCGCCGGAATAGGCGGAAGGGTAGAAGAAGGAATAGAGGATCGTCGACACCACGATCAGCATGAAGGCCGACCGGTCGGCGAGGACCGCGCGAAACGTCGCGATGAAGGCCCGGCCGATCAACGTCGCCCCCAGACATCGGGTTTGCGGGAGGCGGCCAGATATTGCGGCAGGCCCAGCCCGAACCCCACGACCGCGAAGGTCATCAGGATCAGCAGCAGGTTGACCGACATCGCCGCGGGCGCGCCCATCATCCATTGTTCGGCGACGAGACGGGCGAAGGTGGTGTAGGGCAGAAGCGCGCTCCAGACGCGCGCGAAGGCCGAAGCGGATTCGATTGGAAAGACGGCCCCGGCGAAGGCGAAGGAGGCGCCCGCATAGAGGGCGGTCATGGACAGCGCCTGCCCCATGGACAGCGTCAGGCCGACGATCAGCGTGGCCATACCCGCATAAGCGAGATAGAGGCCGACATAGCCCGCCAGGAGCAGGCCGACGCTGCCTTCAACCGGCCAGCCGCGAAACGCCGCGAGATAGATGGTCGCCAGGGCGCCCCAGACGAGAAAGATCGCCACATAGGGCGCGATCTTGCCCACGACCGCCGCAGCGGCCTCGCGCGGCGGCCCGGCCAGCCAGCCGCCGATCGTCCCGTCTCGCAGTTCGCGTCCCAGGGCGCTGACGACCGCCACCATGAACAGCAGATGCAGCAAGGCCGGGTGGATCAGGGCGACCAGTTGCAGCTCGTAGCTGGCCTGGGGATTGTAGAGGATGCGGCTCTGGACCTGGATCGGCGCCGGCCGCACCCGGCCCGGGCCGAGGATCGCCGCGCTCTGTTGCGCGGCCAGGGTCCGGGCCTGGCTCTGGATCACGGCGCCGACCTCGCGCAGCACTGACCCCGAGGGCGTGGAGTAGCTGGCGTTGTAGAAGACCAGCACCCTGCCCGCCTCGCCGCGCAGCACCGCGCGTTCGAGCCCTTGCGGCAGCATGACGATCGCATAGGCGCGGTTGGACCGCACCACGCTCTCGGCCTCGGCCATATCCTTGGGGCGGGCCGCCACGTGCAGGCCGGGCGAGGCGTCCAGACGACGAACCAGATCGCGAGCGACGCTTCCGCCGTCGGCGTCGACGACGGCGACCGGCAGATCGCGCATAACCCCCGCCGACATCTGCACGGCGACGAGGGCGAGAAGCGCCAGCGGTAGCCAGACGACGAGGAACAGATCCCAGAAGCTCCCGCGCAGAAAGGCGATCTCGCGTCGGGCGCCGGCGAGAAACGCCGCGATCATTGCGGCCAGTCGAACAGGACGGTCATGCCCGGCCGCAGCCCGTCGACGCGCGAGACCGGTGCGACGCGCACCTCGAAACTCTTGACGTCGAAGCCGCTCGACTGCCGGGTCGCACGCCAGGTAGCGAAATCTCCGGCGGGAGCGATGAAGGTCACCCGGAACCGGGCCGTGCGGTTCTCCAGAGCGGGAATACGACCCGTCAGAGTCTGTCCGCGTCGAATCCCGCTGAACTGATCCTCGCGCAGGGTGAGCGTCACCCAGGGATGCTCTATGTCCGTGAGCATGAAGACCGGGAACCCTTGGGGGACCAGTTCGCCGGGCTGGGCGAGCCGCCGGCCCACCTCGCCGGACGACGGCGCCAGCACCCGGGTTTCGCGCTCCGCCGCCTCGACCTCCGCCACGGCGCCGCGCGCCTGCCGCACCTGTCCCCCGGCCGCCTGGCGATCCTGTCGGCGCGCCCCGGCCAGCGCCAGGTCATACTGGGCGCGAGCGGCGCGGGCGGCCTCCGTCGAGGCCACCGCATTGGCCCGGCTCTCGTCGCGCTTCTGCCCCGCGATCACGCCCTGATCGTACATCTCCTGGGTGCGGGCATACGTCGTCTGGGCCAGATCCGCCGCCGCCTGCGCGCGCCGCCATTGCGCTTCCGCGGCCCGGATATCCTCCGGACGCGCACCTTCGTCGGCCTTGTCGGCCGTGGCCTCGGCGGCGACGAGGGCGCCGCCCGCCTGTTCTGAACGTGCCGCGACCTCGGGACTGTCGAGGGTGTAGAGCAGTTGGCCGGCCCGGACCGGCTGCCCCTCCTCCACATGGAAGTCGGCGATCCGCCCCGTCACCTTGCTGGTGATCCGAAGCTCCCGCGCATCCACCATCCCCTGAAGCTGATCGGGAACGGGTCGGTAGCTGAGCCAGAGGCCGACGCCGAGCCCCGCCACGATCAGCGCCCCGATGCCGAGGGGCAGCAGTTTTCGGCGCCGTCGAGACGGTCCGGCGTCGCCCCGTTCCCCGCCCGGCTCCGTGTTCGGCGTCGGCGTGTCCTGGGTGTCGGTCATGGCGCGATCCTTTCGCCCTGGTCGATATAGTCGGGCATGTCCTCGATCCGGCCGCTGACATGAAGAAGGCGGGCGAGCGCGACCACGAAGTCATGGGCGGCCTGGGCGCGCTGGATCCGCGCGCGTCCGACGCCGAGTTGGGCGTCGATGACGTCGAGCGAGGTGGTTTGCTGCACCTGGTAGCCGACCATCTGGACGCGCAGGTTCTCCTCGGCGGCGACGATGGCGCTGTCGGTTCTCTGGAACCGCCGCCGGGCCGCTTCCGCGTCGTTCCAGGATCGGGTCACGCCGATCTCGATCTGGCTTTGCGCCTCGCGCAGCCCCGCCTGGGCCTGGGCGACCTTCTCGCGCGCGGCGCGGACATTCTGCGAGCGATCGACGCCGGAGAAGAGGGTGTAACGGAGACCGACCCCCACGGACCAGTCCGGATCGGTCAACAAGGTGTCCTGACGATCAAAGTTGTACTGGGCGAAGCCATAGACCGTCGGCAGAAGCTCGGCGCGCTGGGCGGTGACCCCGGCTTCCGCCTGGTCTTCCAGGGCCTGGAGCCGCTCCAGCTGCGGGTGGGCGCGATAGGCGGCTTGCAGATAGGTCTCCAGCGGCTCGAGCGGCCGGAGAAGCACGAAGAGAGACGTAGCCGGATCGATCCCCGACGGCGCCCTCAAGGTCCCAGAGAGCGCCGTGTCCGCGCTGGCCAGATTGGCTTCGGCCGTCTCCAGCTCGCGCGCCGCGTCGTCACGCGCCACCTCCACCTGCAGGCGCTGGGCGCGACTGATGAACCCGCCGCGCTCCAGAATCGTCGCATCGGCCAGGTGGCGTTCGAGGCCCGCCAGGACGTCGCGGCGGACGTCCCGAACCCGGGTGAGCAACTGTTGCCCGAAATAGAGTTCGGTCATCTGCAACAGGGCGTTATCGACGACGATCTGGCGCTCAGCCCGGGACTGGCCGAGTTGAGCCTCAGCGGCCGCCTGGGCGGCCGGAATCCGGCCGCCGGAATAAAGCGGGACGGTGGCGGTGATGATCGGCCGCGTGCTGTCGCGTTCCATCTGGAACTGCAACGGATCGCTGATGGCGTAGTCCTGAGCGACATCCGCCAAGGGCCCCAGCGGCAGATAGAGGGTCTTTTGATACCGCATCATCTGGCCCTCGAACTCCACCGTGGGCAGCCGCAGCGTCCTTACAGCGTTTTCCTGGGCTTCCCGGCTGCGGACATCGGCGTCCGACGCCTCAATGGCGTCCGAGCGTTGCAGGAGCCTGGCCTGCGCGTCGGGATAGGTCAGGGGCAAAGGACCAACGGTCTGGAGGCCGGAGGTTTCGGCGTCAGAGATCTGGGCCTTGGATGCGGGAGCGTAGGCGGCCGCACAGGTCGACGAGATCAGCAGGATCAGCAGGATGGAAGGTCGCAAGGTCATGAGCGAGGTTCTCCTTGGCCGACCGTAGCGTTGACATCGATCCATCTCAATACATACCTGTATCGAATGATCCAGAAGACTGCTCTCTTGAGCCCAAGGCCTGTCCGGAGCCGTCCCACGCGTGCCCAGACGCGCGAGCGTATCCTCAACGGCGCCCTGGAAGCCTTCGCCGAACGCGGTTTCCAGGGGGCGACACAGGAGGACATCTGCGAACGGGTCAGATTGAGCCGGGGGGCGTACAACTCCAATTTCCGGTCCAAGGAGGAGCTGTTTTTCGCCATCTACGATCGGACGATCGAACGGCTTGAACGGCATCTCGAAACCTCGATCGCATCGGCCCTGTCCGGACCGGGACCGGCGGTGGAGAACTTCGTCAGGGCGTTCATCGCCGGCTACGCCTTCGACCGCAGTTGGTATCTGCTGCAGGCGGAGTTCGGCCTGCACGCCCTGCGCAACCCCGCAGTGGCGAGCCACTACGCCGCACGGCAGGCTCGCATCCTCTCGGTTATCGAAGAGGCCGTCTGCCGCGTCTGGAGCGGAATCGAGCCCGGCCGCCCCCACGCGTCTTCTCGCGTCGCTCGTCTCATTCTGGCGGTCCACGAAGGCGCCATGTTCCAGCGCCTGCTGGAACCATCCGCAATCAAGGACGGGGAATTGCTCGCCCTCTTCGCCGAGTTTCTGGTCTCAAGGTCCGTCATCGACGCGTGATGAGCGTGGCGCCGCCCGCTCGCCTCCGCCTTCGGCAACGACCGCGATGCAGGCGGCGCAACGCGAGGACAAAACGCCGCCAGCCATGGGCGGACGGCCTATCAAGAGGATAAACGTCCGGTCGGATGATCAGATGAAAGCAAGGCCCCTCTTAAGAGGGGGCCCGGCTCGCCGTCACTTGTCCCCGTAGTAGCTGCCGAAATGGTTGGATGGCGACCACGCCGGGAGCGCTGCCGGCAAGGCCGGCGTCAGATCACCGTAGTCTTCCACGCCGAAAACGACCCTGCCGTCCATGACCGTCAGGACCGATGAAATGGCCTCGATTTCATCCTCCGAGACGGAGAAGTAGTCCCTGTCCAGGATGGCGAAGTCCGCCAGATTCCCGGGCGCGATGGCGCCCAGCTCGGCCTCGGCATTCATGAACCAGGCGCCGCCCCGGGTGAACAGCCTCAACGCCTCGGCCCGCGTGAGCCGGTTGTCATCGGCGAGCGCCTGTGAGCCGGACACGGACTTGCCGGTCACCATCCAACTGATGCCGACCCAAGGGTTGAAGGTGGCGGCCCGGAAGGCGTCCGTCGTCATCGCCAGGGGGATGCCGCTGTCGACCAGCATACGCAGACGCGGGGTCTGCAAGGCCGCTTCCCGCCCGTGCGTCTTGATGAAGCCATCGGCATGCAGCGCCATCTTGGCGTCCAGGGCGATACCGCCGCCCAGTCGCCTGACGCGCTCGATGTTTTCCGGGCTGATGGTTTCGGCGTGCTCCAGGCTCCAGCGCAAGCCGTCGATCGGCACAGTCTCATTCACCCGCTCCAAGGCGTCGAGGAAGGGCGTAATGTTCTCGTTGTAGGAGATGTGCATCCGGAAGGGGATGCGTCGCGCGATCAGCCGAGAGACGTCCTCCTCGACGAAGCGCTGCATCGTGTCAGGATCGATGATCACCGCCGGCCGATCGAAATTCTCGTGATCGTGCACCGCTCCGTTCAGCACCTCGCCCGCCCCGCGATACTCATGACCGTGCTGGAGCGTGGGATGCAGGTTCTGTCCCGGACTGATCGGAGCGGTCCTCGTGATGGCCTCGATCTCCAGATCGACCATATTGACCGGACCGCCGTCGCCGAGTTGGAGGTCCACGAACGGCATGCGCACATTCAGGCGATTGTCGCGGGCCAGCACATCGACCCGGGCTTGCGCTTCCGGGTACGGCCACCGGCCGCCGTTGTCGATGATCGAGGTCACCCCCAGACGGTTCAGGCCGCGAACGCTGTAGGTGATCGAGCTGACCTGCTCCTCGACACTGGGTTGGGGCACCATCGTTTCCAGCGCGAGAAACAGCCATGTGTAGCCATGGATGACGCCGGTGGGATTTCCCCGGCTGTCACGCTCGATCTCGATATCCGGGAGTTGCGCGAACTGTTCGGAGCCGACGTTGAGCGCCGCCATGGCCTGGTCGTTCAAAAGGGCCCGGTTGTAGGCGTACTGAACAATCGCGGGACGATCCGGAACCGCCGCGCGCAGCTCATCGATCGTCGGGAAGCGGTTCTCTTCGAACTGATAGGGCGACCATCCGCCGATGACCTTGACCCACTGGCCCTCCGGCGTGCGTCGCGCCTGCTCGCTGAGCATGTCGAGGGCCTGCCGCAACGTCGGCACGCCGTCCCAACGGACATTGTAGTTGTAGGCCAGGTCATTGAGGACGTGGGTGTGAGCGTCGACGATGCCGGGAATGAGCCTGCGGCTGCGCGCATCGATCACCGTCGTTTGCGCAGTCGACAGGCCGCGGATTTCGGCGTCGGAGCCGACCGAATAGATCCGCCCGCCTCGGACGGCGAGCGCCGACGCTTCCGGCTGAGACCGATTGCCGGTGAAGATCTTCGCATTGACCACGATCAGGTCCGCGCCCGCGCCGGCGACCGGCGCGGTCTGCGCGTGCGCAGTGGTGAACGAGACCGCCGCAACGACGGCGATGAGAAGTGTCCTGATCATTCTGTCCTCGTTTCACTCGCAAGGGGCGCCGGTCCGGCGCGAGCCGGAGCGCCGAAGTTCGGTGCGAGGCCTTGAGCAGCCCCAATGCACAGGTTCTCGCAGCCTCCTCCCTCCGGGATAGACCGCGACACCGGCACACTGTGTCGCCGTGCGAGGAACGCGTACGGTGGCGGCGAAACGATCTAGAGCCGCCTCGCCTTCCCCTCTGTGGACGTACCGGGCAAGCTGGCCTGCCGGCGCACGCCGTTCCAGCGCTTCGCCCCCCGGGATCCAACCGTCAGCTTGGCAGGACAGAGGCTGTAGCGACCGGATTTGCCCCTGGCGGCTGTTCGCGTCGGCTCGGGCGGCGTCTGCCCGGATGGAGGGGCCAATCGGTCCGGCCTCCGGCTACGGACGGCGTTTGCGACGGCGCCCTCAGGCGGCTTGCCTCACTCTCTTGCCTTTCCAACCTTCCCCGAATGGAGACGCGGTGGCGCACGAAAAGGCGCTAGCGTCGGGCGAAGGCGAGGCTCAACTCGGTGCGCGGGCGGAAACAACGCACGGCGAGGCCATATGCTTTTCTCAGTTTCCGACTTCCGCCGAACGGGCGTGCTTGCGGCGGCCTGTCTCGTCGCCGGCTTCATCGCGCTGAGCATCCATGTCGGCCTGCTCGCCGCAGGCGTCCCCTTCCCCATTCCGACCCCGCCATTGTGGGCGACATGGCTGCACACCGCCTTGGTCGCGGGCGGCCTGATCATGGCGCTTGCAACCGCGGGACCGCGGGGACTTGGTGGATCTTTGGCGGGCCGGACGCTGCTCGCCTTCGCCATACTGGTGCTGCTGCAGGAGACCTTCAGGGTCGCGGTCATGAACGGCGTGGTCACCGGCGGCTGGGCCTATGGCGCGATCGGCCTCATCAAGCCCCTGCTCCGGTCCCTGATCCTCGCACTGCTCTGCGCGGTGGCGGTGCGTTGGGCGCGTGGACCGATCTCGGCGATGGCCGCGGCGCTCGCGGCGGCGGCCGTGGCGACCGGCGCCCAACGCCTGATCCATCCGTTTCTGAACCCCTGGCTCGACACCTTCGATCATCTGTCGCGCGCCCCCCTGTTCGTCTTCCCCTATCCCTTCCATGTCACCGTCGCCGCCTACGTCAGCTTCATCGAGGCCGTCGTCGGCGCCGTCATCCTGACCGCGCTGATCTGGGATCGTCTGCCGGCCCGGCTATGGGCGCGACTGGCCTCGCTGGCGCTCCTGACGGCCCTCATCAAAGGCGTCGTGGGCGGGACCGTCCTCTATGGCGTCTTCACCGGCGACAACCCCTGGATCGGCCTGTTCAGCTGGAGCCAATTCCTGCTGGAGTTCCTGGCCCTCGGCGCCCTGATCGGGGCGGTTTGGGGCAGGCTTGGGCCTGACGGTTCACCAGCCGGCCTTCCACCACCCTGAAGACGGACCGATGAGCGGGGAAGAGGCCCTGATACGGTCCCGTTCAACTGCGGGCCGTGCGCCAGTTGGGATAGGTCACATAGGCCGTCCTGGCGCCGTCGGCCCCGGCGGTGATGGTCACCTCCACCCCCTTGGGCATGTGCACGATTGCGCCGGGCGCGGCCGAAACGGTTTTCCCCTCTGACGTTACTTCAAGTCCGCCCTCCAGCACGATCATGACGTCATCAACCCGCATGGTTTCGGTCAGTCTCGATCCCGCCCCCCAACGCCCGTAGCCGATGCTGATCGGCGCGCCGTCGGCGTCATTAACGACATCGCCGGTTTCAATCTCGTCTTTCTGGCCGGGCGAGCGCTCCATTGCGGCGTCGGCGAATATGAATCCCTGCATCTTCATGGTGCGGCTTCCGTCTGTTCGTCTGCAACGCAAATTCCCGACGGCCGGGACCGTTCCTCGAGATGATCCCCGATCCCGCCAGGGTCGCCCTGCGCCTTGTTGGTGAGGAAGACGCGACGAGCGCGGCGGCTGGACGCGACGGATGCCGATGCGCCCGGAATCCGAGCCGCTTCCGACCAGGGCGGCGCTTATTAGTATTTGAAGGTCGCCATGGCGCTGGCGAGAAAGATGGTCTGCGATGATCCGGTCTCGCGGATGAAGGGACCGGCCCCGAGGGCGCCGGCCGAAACCGCCAGCGCCAACTCCTGTGTCGCGCGCCATGTCGCTGACAGCTCGATCTGGGTGCCGATATAGCGAGCGTTGCTGCCGCGGCCGCTGCGGACCAGCGCTCCTGGAATGGAATAGACTCCGTCGCGAGTGCTCTCGCGCCAGTAGGCCGCCCCCATCAAGGTGACGTCCAGGTCGTCACGGGGACGAAGGGTGACCGAAGGCTGGAGGTGAATGAGGTTGCGAGGACCGATCGGCGACTGGGCGACGAAGTACCGCCCACGGGGGAACAGGGCGTTGAAGGTGTTCAGCTCGGGGTCGTCGGGGTCGTCGTCGCCGGAGATGTAGTCGATCATCATAACGACTTCGGGACTGAGCGGAGCTGTCGCAAATCGGCGACGGATTTCGCCGCCCACGCCCCAGGCCGCTGTGCGGCATCGTTGAACTCGCCGCGCTGGATGACGCCCTCGACGTTCCATCGCCATCCGCCTTCGACCCCGAACCAGCGCATGCCGAAGGAGTGAACGGTCTGGCGACCCGAGCCCTGGTCATAGACCGCGTTACGATCCCGGAATCCCAACCAATAGAGATCAACGCCGGTCCGGCGGTCTTGGGCAAGCCACTGGGTTCCATAGAGCCCCCACAACGCCTTCTGGTCCGAGGACCGGTCATCGAAGTCGCCAACACGGTTTTCGACGGGCCGCAGACCCAGGGCGGTGATCCGACGCGTTCCCCGGGTCAGGGAGACATCGGCGCCATCGAACGCCAACGGCACATTCACGCCGTAGCGCGTATCCACCAGACGCCCGCCGCCCAAGGATCGCAGCCGCCGCCCAGCGGCTAGATCCAATGTGGTCCCCGACGCAATCTCCATCTCCAGGCCGACGAAGCCCTGCAGGAAATCGACGCCCGTCGTATCCACAGGCGTCTCGACGCGATCGGCTCCGGAAATGTCTGAGATGATCGGCTGGGCGAACACGCGCAGCTGACCCATATGCAGGTCCGCGTAGGGCATCACACGGTTCCAGAGATAGTCGTTGCGTGGCTGCTGCCCCCATTGCCCGTGCTGGTAGGATTCATATCGGGTCCGCGCCTCAAGGCCGGTGGTCAGATACAGGTCTCCGGCGTCGTTGAGCGGAAGGTATTTGAACGGTTCGGTCCAGCGCCCCGTGCGCCTCCGCGGGTCCGCAAGAACCGACCAATCCTCACTGTATCGCTCGATGGTGATGCCGGGGCCGCCCACGCTCGCCGGCGCCTGAGCCCAGGCAGCCGGCGCCGAAACGGCGATGGCCGCGATCCCCGTCAGACATCCTCTCCAGCAGAGCCGACGCGCGAAGGGCTTCTCGGCCCCGCGACGGAGCGACCCGCTGCGCCGCCCGGCCATGGCGAGGAAGGAAGAGGGATTGGTCGGGTCGAAGGGGTGGCGGGACGCCATGCCGAATCTCTCTTGTTGGAGGTGGAGCAGACGCCGACAGCGCCGACCCTTGCGACATTGGCAGTTCCGATTTCGATGCGGTATGGCCCCATGGGGCTACGCAGTGTCGCCCAAGGAGGAACAATCATGCACATCGACGAACTGCGCACCTTCGTGGAGGTGGCGGACACCCTCGGCGTTTCGCCCGCTGCGCGGCGGCTGGGCGTCGCCAAGTCCGTCGTCAGCCGCCGCCTTTTCAGGCTGGAAGCGGATCTGGGCGTGCAACTCCTGTCGAGAACCACGCGCGGCGCCGTCCTCACCGAGGCGGGCGCGGCCTTTCGGGACCATGCGGCCCGGATTTGCGCTGAGGTCGACACGGCGCGGGAGACGATCGCGCCACAGGGGGAGCTTCAGGGCCGTCTGCGTGTCGCCGCGCCCCTCACCTTCGGCCCGACCCACTATGCGCCTGCCCTCGCTGAAATGGCGCGACGGCACCCCAAGCTCACCTTGCAGACCTGCTACTCGGATCGTTTCGTCGACCTAGTGGCCGAAGGTTTCGATTGCGCCATTCGGGTCGGCTATCTGCAGGATTCCACCCTGATCGCCCGCAGGTTCGGGTCCGTGTACGGCAAGCTCGTCGCCAGCCCCGATTACATCCGCCTCCATGGCGCGCCACAGGCGCCGGACGACATCATGGACCACGAGGCTCTGATGCAGGGGTCCGAGACCTGGCAGTTCATCGATGGCGACCGAACCGTCTCGATCCGTCCCCGCGGCCGGTTCAAGGCTGACAACGGAACCGCGCTCGTCTCGGCGGCCCTGGCTGGGCTCGGGCTGGCCTGGTTGCCGGACGATTTCACCCGGCCCCACGTGGAGGCCGGCAGACTTGTGGAGGTGATGCCGCAGTTTCCGGTGCCGCCGGGCGGGGCTTACGTCCTCAGGCCGCCCGGCCAGCATCCGTCCCGCAAGATTCGCGTCTTGACCGAGTTGCTCATCGAGATGTGCGTTTAGCTCTGAAGGGTCGCACGGCCGGAGCCAACTCCAGTCGGGCTGTTTGAGCCCCAGATAGCCGACGCCCCGCGTTGCCGGAATGGCGACACCGAGGCGCTCGCCGCGCGACTACTCATCCCCGATCGGAACAGGGATAGTCGAGCTTCTCGCAGCAGCCCGGAGCCCGACGTGCCCAATATTCTCGCGCTCACCAGCAGCGTTGCGGGCGACGCCTCGGTCTCGAGCCTCCTGGTCGACTACGCCGTTCGACAGTTGGTGGAGTTTCACAGCGGCGGGGCGGTCACGCGACGCGACCTCGGCCAGGACCCGATCCCTCATCTGACGCCCGAGACCGTCGCGGGCGTGCGCGCCGTGGCCAATACCGCGCCGGAGCTGACGGCGCGTCGGCTCTCCGACAAGTTGATCGGCGAGGTCTTCGCCGCCGATGTCATCGTGATCGGCGCGCCGATGTACAACTTCAGCATACCCACCGGTTTGAGAGCGTGGTTCGACCACGTCATACGGCCGAGGATCACGTTCGCTTACGGCGAGGCGGGCGTCCAGGGCCTCGTCAGGGGCAAGAGGGCGATCGTGATCCAGTCCCGCGGCGGCCTCTATACCGAAGGCCCCTTGGCGAGCCTGGATTTTCAGGAACCCTATCTTCGCCTCCTGCTCGGCTTCATCGGGATCAGCGATGTCGCGTTCGTCCAGGCTGAGCGGATCAGCCTTGGACCGGACGCCCGAGAAGCGGCGATCAACCAGGCGAAATCCACAATCGCGGTCGTCGCCGCTCAGCCCTTGTCCGACGACGTCTAGACCCCGCCTCGGCGAGCCCCCGGCTGGCCAGCCCGAGCCCTGCCCTTGGGAGCGAGCGAGCCACCGATGCCCCACCCACGTCCCGCCGTCGCTGCGCGTTGAAAAGGAGGTCTTCCATGCCTGACTTCGCGCCGCCCGCTGTGAATCACGGCTCCGTTTTCGCCGACATGCGCGCCCACCACGTCGCCATCCGCACGCCCGATCTGCAGCAAGCTCTCGACTTCTACGTCGGCGTTCTGGATTTCCGCATCGTTGCGACCTGGCCTCACGGCGACAGCCTGCTCGCCTATATCGCCCCGCCCGCTGACGACCATTTCTACGTCGAGATTCTGGGAGGCGGCGCGCCAGTACCGGTCGAGACTCGCCCCTACGCAGATTTGAGCGATAGCCTGCAGTATCGCGGCTATCATCACCTCTGTTTCGCCGTCGCCAGCGTGGACGCGACCATCGAGCGACTGCGCGCACGCGCGGTGACGATCGTGACAGATCCCTTCGTCGTCCCCGCGATCAACCGCAAGCTCGCGTTCTTCTGCGACCCCTTCGGCAATCTCATCGAACTCGCAGAGGTCCTGAGTTGATCACAGACCATGTCGCCTATGATCGACCGGCAGCGGAGGCCGCGCTGACAATGCCGTCCCACCCCGCCATCGCGACATCGACGACGCTGTCGAGTTCGGAACGGTCGGCGCCGTTGCGGGCCCGGATCGACATGCCCGCCTGGACGGTCTCCACAAAGCGCGCCAGTCGCGCGGTGTCGAGATCCTGCGGCAAATCTCCTTCCGCCACGCCTCGATCGATGCGGGCCTTCAATCGGCTGAACGTCGTCTCCACGTCTTTGGCGAAGGCCTGAAGCGCGGGCAGGCCCTCGCACCCCATGGAGGCGATCGTGGCCATACAGCCGCGCGGGATGTCGAAGACCGCGCCTGAGAAGGCGGCGGCTGAATCGTGAAGAAAGGCGGCGGTCGCCTCGCGTGCTGTCGTCGCCTGGCGGGCGCGATCCCAGGCCAGACCCTCATATTTCCGCACGTAGTGATGCAGCGCCTGGGTGAAGAGGTCGTCCTTCGATCCAAAGGCCGCGTAGAGGCTCTTGGCGCCTATGCCCATGGCTTGGGTGAGGTCCGCGATGGAGGTCGCTTCATAACCCTTGGACCAGAACAGGGTGGTCGCCGTGTCGAGCGCGGCGTCACGATCAAACGCCCGCGGTCGGCCGCGGCCGCGCCGCGCCGGAAGCGCCTCGGAAAGGGGTGAATCTAAATTCTGCATTGAATGATGTATAATTCCGTTGACGCCCATTTTCAACGTCCCTACCTAATTATGCACCAGTCACTGCATAAATGGATGAGACGATGATTGATCTGAGTGGGAAACGCGCCCTCGTCACCGGCGGCTCTCGCGGCATCGGGGCGGCGATCGCTCTGGCCCTGGCCGAGAACGGTGCCGATGTCGCCTTCACCTACGCCAACTCCCCCGATCGCGCAGAGGGCGTCAGAGGCGCGATCGCAGTCAAGGGGCGCAGGGCTTTCGCCATCAAGGCCGACAGCGCCGACCCCAAGGCGATTGAACGGTCCGTCGCGGAGGCCGTCACAGCACTTGGCGGGATGGACATCCTCGTCAACAGCGCCGCAGTGGGCTTCAATGGCCTGATCGCCGATCTCGATGTGGACGCCTACCAGGCGATGATGGACATCAACGTCCGGGCCCCGGTGCTGTTCTCCAAGGCCGCCATCCCGCATCTGACCTCGGGCGGACGCATCATCTTTATCGGCTCCAGCCTGGGGGATCGCGTCCCGTTCCCGGGCGTGACCGCCTACGCCATGTCGAAGTCGGCGCTTCTGTCTTTGACGCGTGGTCTTGCCCGCGAACTGGGGCCACAGGGCGTCACGGTCAATCTGGTCGCCCCCGGCTCGACGGATACCGAGGCCAACCCGGCGGACGGCGAGAGCGCTGAGTTCCAGCGTGGTTTGACGGCGCTGGGACGTTTCGCCGAGCCGGCCGAGATCGCCAACGCCGTGGCCTTCCTGGCCAGTGCGGCCGCCGGCGTCATCACCGGCTCCGTCCTGACCGCAGACGGCGGCGCCACAGCGTGATCCCTAAGACGCCTCCGGTTCTTGCAGCCGGAGGCGGCATGTCGGCCAGCGCCCCATGAGATCATTGGCCCGGACGCACCGCATTAAAGCTGAGGGATCCGCCGATCATCACCGAGCACGATCCCCATGGTCCGTCGCATCAATCGCGGGCTGAAGCCCAGGCCGCGCCAGGCTTTCGGCTGGCTCCGACATCCCTGACGACATCCAGCAGAGCGCGCAACGCAGGGGGGATAGACCGATGCCCAGGGAAGTAGAGCGCCAGCCTCTCTTCGCCCGGCATCCAGTCCGAAAGGACCTGGCGTAAACGTCCCCGCGTCAGCGCACCGGACGCCGCAAACTCTGGAACGTAGGCGATGCCCAAACCAGCGACGGCGGCGTCCACCATCAGCGCCTCGTCATCAAGGACCAGACGGCCGCTGATAGCGAGCGCTAGCGGAGTTCCGTTGCGCTCGAACTCCCAGCGATAGGGTTTGCCGCTCGGCAATCGGTGGCCGATGCAGCGATGGCGATTCAGAGCTTCCGGCGTGTCCGGCGTGCCGGCGCGCTCGAGATAAGCCGGAGCCGCGACGCACACGTATCGAAGCCCGGCAGGCATGGGCGCCGCGATCATGTCCTTGGGGATCATGTCATGCGGCCGTACGCCGACATCGAAACCCTGTTCTACAATATCGACGAGACGATCCTTCGCGACGATATCCACGGTCACCTCGGGAAACCGTTCGGCCATCTTCGGCAGGATGTCGCGGACAAACATCGCCACGGCCAGACGCGGTGCATTCAGACGGACCACGCCCTGCACCTGCCCGCGGAATGGAGCGACGCTCTCCAACGCGTCGTCAAGCAGGTCGAATGCTGGGCCCAGGCCTTCGAGCAGACGGATTCCCGCCTCAGTGGGTGAGACGCTCCGCGTTGTCCGATTCAGCAAGCGCACACCGAGACGTGTCTCGAGCGTCCGCAAGGCGTGGCTGAGCGTCGAGGGAGCCACGCCCAGCTCATCCGCCGCCCGCCGAAAGCTGCGAAGGCGGGCCACCGTCGCAAAGGTCATCAGATCGTTTAGCGACGGGCGGGCCATTCGTGGGATTATTTCATCAACTCGTGCGGAATTGAACGTCTAACCGATCAAATCGACGTCTCCTACCTTCGATCAGCCCCGACAAGCTCGGCGCAAAACCTCAACAACCGAGACGTAACTCCAATGTCTGACCGCGAAGCGATCTTCCCACCCAATCGTCACGCCCTTTACGATCTTCATCGCTATTCCGCCGCCATTCGGTCCGGTGACCTCGTCTTTGTGTCCGGACAGGTCGGCAGTCGCGAAGACGGCTCGCCCGAGCCTTCGTTTGAGGATCAGGTCAGAAGGGCGTTCGCAAATCTCGAAGGAGTCTTGACCGCCGCCGGCTGCGGGTTCGACGACATCGTCGATGTGACCACCTTCCACACGAACCCAGACGCCCAACTGGAGACGGTGATGGCTGTCCGAGCAGAGCTTCTCGGCGGACCGCCTTACCCCAACTGGACCGCCATCGGAGCCACTTGGCTGGCAGGGTTCGATTTCGAGATAAAGGTGATTGCCCGCGTGCCAGGGGATTTCCCCAAGGCTGACCCCGGCATTTCACATCCCTGTTGATAGCCCTGCGGATCGGATATCGGCTCTAAGGGGCCGATATCTCCGTCTTCAGGACCTCAGTGACCGTCGGAAAACATCCGGGTCGCGCGCTTTCGGCATTCGAAAAGTGCGCTCGTATCGGATGCGTCAGAAGACAGCCGAGCCGGAACAAAGTGTGCGCTAACGGCGCGCATTGCGCCAATCAACCTACCCGATCCAACAGGGCGATGATCTCCTCGATCTTGCGACGCTGCTCCGCTGGGTCACCCGAGACGATGGCGTCCTCGACGCAGTGGCTGAGGTGCCCCTTCAGCATCTCGTTTTCGAACCGGCCCAAGGCGGCCTTAATGGCCCGGACCTGGGTCAGGATGTCGATGCAATAGCGGCCGTCCTCCACCATACGCGAGACGCCGCGCACCTGGCCCTCGATGCGGTTCAAACGCTTGGTCAGCGCGGGCTTGTCGTGGTGATGCATGGTCGGATCATAGCGTGGATCACCCATTTGCAAAATACCCTATGGGGGTATAATTGCGGTCCATAGTTAAGGTCGAGGATCGCCCATGTCGCATGACCATAGCCCGCACGATCACCGTCATTCCCAGGGCCCCGACGCCCAATCCTCGACCAACGCCACAGCGAAGGATCCCGTCTGCGGCATGACGGTCGATCCGGCGAAGACGACCCACCATACGACGCACGACGGGCACGAGTTCCACTTCTGCTCGGCCGGTTGCCGAGCGAAGTTCGTCGCTGATCCGGCGAAATACCTGACGCCCGCCGCGCCCGAACCCGTCAAGCCCGGCGTCATCTACACCTGCCCCATGCACCCCGAGGTGCGCCAGATCGGCCCGGGAGCCTGTCCAAAATGCGGCATGGCGCTGGAGCCGGAAGACGCCACGGCCGGCGCCGGCCCCAATCCCGAGATCGCCGACTTCACCCACCGGTTCGTCGTCGGCGCCGTCCTGACGGTCCCCCTGTTCGTGATGGAGATGGGCTCGCACCTGCTCGGTCTGCACATTCCCCTACCCCACGGCTGGAGCGGATGGGTCCAGTTCGCCCTGGCGACGCCGGTGGTGTTGTGGGCGGGCTGGCCGTTCATCGCGCGCGGCTGGACCTCGGTCAGGACTTGGAACCTGAACATGTTCACCCTGATCGCGCTCGGGACCCTGGTCGCCTGGGGTTTCAGCACGGCCTCGGTCGTCGCGCCCGACCTGATCCCCGACGCCTTCAAGGACATGCACGGCCAGCCGCCCCTCTATTTCGAGGCCGCCGCCGTCATCGTCACCCTGGTGCTCTTGGGCCAACTGCTGGAGTTGCGCGCCCGCGAACGTACCTCCGGCGCCATCCGAGCCCTGCTGGACCTGGCGCCAAAACAGGCCCTGCGCATCCGGTTGGACGGAACGGACGAGGAGATCGCCGTCGAACACATTGCCGTGGGCGACCGCCTGCGCGTGCGGCCGGGCGAGAAAGTCCCGGTCGATGGCCGCCTGATCGAAGGCCGGGCATCGCTGGACGAGTCGCTCGTCACCGGTGAATCCCTGCCGGTGACGAAGCAGGTCGGCGACGATCTGATCGCGGGCTCGTTGAACGCCACCGGCGGCTTCGTGATGGAGGCCGAGAAGGTCGGAGCCGACACCCTGCTGAACCAGATCGCCGCCCTGGTGGCTAAGGCCCAGCGCAGCCGCGCGCCGATCCAGCGGCTGGCCGACCGCGTCTCCGCCTGGTTCGTGCCCGCCGTGGTGCTGGCGGCGGTCGCGGCCTTCATCGTCTGGTCTGTGATCGGGCCGGAGCCGCGTCTGGCCTATGCGCTGGTCGCGGCGGTCAGCGTGCTGATCATCGCCTGCCCCTGCGCCCTGGGTCTGGCCACGCCCATCTCGATCATGGTCGGGGTGGGGCGCGGCGCCCAGGCGGGCATACTGATCCGCGACGCGGAAGCATTGGAAACCTTCGCCTCTGTCGACACAGTGGTGGTCGACAAGACCGGCACCCTGACCGAGGGCCGCCCCGCCCTGACCGCCGTCCAGCCCGCGCCCGGTTTCGACGAGGCCGAATTGCTGCGCCTCGCCGCCGCGGTCGAGCGGGCCAGCGAGCACCCCATCGCCCGCGCCATCACCGAGGGCGCTTCCGCGCGCGGGATCACGCCCGCCGCCGCCGAGGACTTCGACAGCCCCGTCGGGCGCGGGGCCTTGGGCCTGGTCGAGGGCCGCCGCGTGCTGATCGGTTCAGTCGGCTTCCTGAAGGACGAAGACGTCGACGCCTCCGGCCTGTCCGCCCCGGCCGACGCCCTGCGCGCCGATGGAGCGACCGTGGTCATCGTGGCCGTGGACGGCGCGCCCGCGGGCCTGCTGGCTGTGGCCGACCCGGTCAAGGCGACCACGGCCGAGGCGGTCGCGGCCCTGCACGCCGAGGGCGTTCGCATCCTGATGCTGACCGGTGACAACGAAACCACGGCCCGTGCCATCGCTGCCCGCCTGAACATTGATGAGGTCCGCGCCGACGTCAGCCCCGCCGACAAGGCCGCCGTGGTCGAAGCCCTGAAGGCTGAAGGCCGTCGCGTCGCCATGGCCGGCGACGGGGTCAATGACGCGCCCGCCCTGGCCGCCGCAGACGTCGGGGTGGCGATGGGCGCGGGCTCGGACGCGGCGATCGAGAGCGCGGGCGTCACCCTGCTCAGCGGCGACCTGAACGGCATCGTCCGGGCGCGACGCCTGTCGCGCGCCACGGTGTGCAACATCCGCCAGAACCTCGGCTTCGCCTTCGGCTACAATGCGCTCGGCGTGCCTCTGGCGGCGGGCGTCCTCTATCCGGCCTTCGGCCTGCTGCTCAGTCCGATGATCGCCGCCCTGGCCATGTCGCTGTCGTCTGTCAGCGTCATCTCCAACGCCCTACGGCTTAAGGGCGTCCGGCTGTAGAAGGCAGAGCGCCGAAAGTCCTGCTTGCCGATCGGCCCGCCATCGGACGACCAGTCAACGCGGAGTGACGTCTGGCGCCTGTAGCATTCTGCGCGGCGGGTTCGACGAGGCCTAAAACGCGACGATCACCCGAAGCTCAGTCCCGTCACCACAGGTCGCAAGGAAGGCGTCTGGCTGCACGCGTCAAACGGTCAGGCTCGTAAAAGTCTGTGGCTACCGGAAACCTACGGGTAGCGCTTGTCTGCACATCGCGCTCGACTCAGCTTCTCGCGATCCTCGCGCAGCGGCTCAGGAGGCGTCACATGACCGAGCCTCGGCTCTTCACTGAAAAGGAGGCCGCAGAGTACCTGGGCCTGCCAGCGGCCAGCGTCCGCAAACTATCGTTCGGGCACGTGCGGCTCGGAACACGACATCGATACGACCGCAAGGTTCTGGACGCCCATCTTGACCGGCTGGCCGGACTGGATTCTTCTGCGGAACTGAACGTGAACAAGGCCGATGCCGAACTCGCCCGCTTCATTGCCGATCACCCGGATGCTGCCCGGGGTCCATAGGATCAAGCGCGCCAAGGCGAACCGGGTTTTTGAATACTGGTACGCGTGGCGCGGCGGTCCGCAAATCCTGGCGGCGCAAGCTTCCAGCCTGCGCTCCCTCGCGCGAGAGGTCGCCCGAAAGGCGCCGGCGGCGATGGAGGCCTATCGCGCGCAGATCAAGACCGAGAAAAGCGCGACCGACGAGCCGACACTCTACGGCTTGATCACGCGCTACCTCGACCTGATGAACCAGGACAAATCACTGGCTCTTCGAACCAAGACGGATCGCCGCAAACATCTTGACCTCGTACGGACGGAATTGGGTGATCTAACGCTGGCCGCCCTCACCTCACCTAAGGCGCGATCCTTCTTGCTCACCTGGCGCGACAAGCGAGCGAACACGCCCAAGACCGCCGACGAGCTTCTGGGCGCGCTGTCACTGGTTCTGAACTGGGCCGTGAACCGGGGTGAGTTGGCTACGAATCCCGTCGCGAACTTCCCGCGCATCTACAAGGTCAACCGGGCCGACATAATCTGGGAGCCGCAGCATCTGGAGACCATCCTGGCCTACGCTGACCCGCCAATCGCGGCGGCGATCCGACTGGCTGCGGTCACGGGTCTGCGCAAGAACGACCTCATCGCCCTGCCTTGGGCGGCGGTGAAGGAGAACGCCATCATCTGGCAAACCGGCAAAAGCCGGGGCCGAAAGAGCGTGGTCCTTCCGATCACGGACGCTGTCCGGGAGGTACTGGGCTCCCTTGAGCGCGGCAGTTGCCCGACCGTGCTGTCCACCTCCGACGGTGAACCGTGGACACCGCCAGGCCGCGGTCTGGACAGCGGCGTACAACGCGCCCGCAATGATGCTGAGGAAGCGGCGCAGACGCGTTCAGGATCGGAAGCGACCGCCGGTCTGGATGGACTGCGCTTCCATGACCTGAGAGGCACCGCGGCGACGAACTACATCCTCGCCGGCCTGCCGCTCGACGACGTGGCCACGATCCTGGGGTGGGAGTTGCAGCGTGTGAAGGAGATCGCCCGGCGCTACGTCACAGGGGAAGCTATCGGATTGGGTATGATCGCCCGGCTTCAGGAAGGGCAGAACAGAAGGCCAACTGTAAAACCCAGTGTAAAACCCACCTCCCTCAGGAGAGGTCAAAAGGGCTCAAATGCAGTGAGGGCGGTGGCTGGGGAACTAGGACTCGAACCTAGAATGACGGTACCAAAAACCGTAGTGTTACCATTACACCATTCCCCAGCGGATCGGCGTATCCGCAGGGCCGTGGCCCGGCGGAGGCGGTCAGATACGCCAAGCCGTTTTCGGATGCAACACCCTCTCGGAGGACAATTTTCGCGGGCGCGAAAGATGGGTGAAAAGGGTGCTTGCGGGGTCTGACGGCCGTCGCTATAAGCCGCGTCCTCACTTCGGGGCGTCGCCAAGCGGCCCGTCCCCACGGTCGGAGTGTGGCTCAGCCTGGTAGAGCACTGCGTTCGGGACGCAGGGGTCGGAGGTTCGAATCCTCTCACTCCGACCATTCTCTCTTCTTCCTCAGAGACTTGGGTTCAGGCGTCGTTCGCGGCGTCGGCGACGGCGTTCAGATGCGCCCCCACTTGCTCGATGTAACGCTGGCCCAGGGCCTGGCGACGCGCCAGCAGATCGGGCGAGCCCGCATCGTAGTCGGCCATCAGCCGACGCACGAAATCCCCGCCCTGCACCTCGGCCAGGACCTGATCCATCGCCGCGCGCGAGGCGGCGTTGATGATTCGCGGACCCGTCAGATAGGCGCCGTATTCGGCGGTGTTGGAGATACGGGCGAAGGCCCCGGCGACGCCGCGCTGATACATCAGGTCGGTGACCAGCTTGGTCTCGTAGAAGCATTCGAACCAGGCGACCTCGGGCGGATAGCCGGCGTCGACCAGCTTCATGAAGGCTGCGTCGATCAGCTCCGCCACGCCGCCGCATAGCACCACCTGCTCGCCGAACAGATCGCTTTCGCACTCGTCCTTCATGGTGGTCTCTAGGATGCCCTTGCGGCCGCAGCCCAGGGCGGCGGCATAGGACAATCCCAGCGCATGGGCGCCGCCCGTGGCGTCCTGCTGCACGCCGAACAGGCAGAAGACCCCCTCCCCGGCCTCATACAGGTCGCGGATGCGCGGGCCGATGCCTTTTGGCGAAGCAAGGATGACGTCGAGGTCGGCGCGCGGCCGGACCAGGCCGAAGCGGACAGACAGGCCGTGGGCGAAGACCAGGGCCGCGCCGGGCCGGATGTTGGGTTCCAGCTCGTCGCGCCACAGGTCGCGATGCGCCTCGTCCGAAACCATGACGGCCACGACGTCGGCGCCGGCGGTCGCCTCGCCCGCCGTCATGACGCGAAAGCCGTCGGCGCGCGCCTGCTCGCGGGTCTTCGATTCGGGCTTCAGCCCCACCACGATGTCGGACACGCCCGAATCGCGCAGATTCAGCGCATGGGTGCGCCCCTGGCTGCCATAGCCGATCATGGCCACGCGGCGACCGCGCAGGATCGACAGGTCGCAGTCGCGGTCATGGAAGACGGGCAAGGGATTGGCTAGGGTCTGGGTCATGACCGTTCTCATAACCCCATCCGCCGTCGTCGCCTTCTGGAAAGAGGCCGGGCCCGAAAAGTGGTTCGCCAAGGACGCCGCCTTCGACACCCTGTTCCGCGACAGCGGCGGGGACCTGCACTGGGCCGCTGCGCGGCGCGAGCTGGACGACTGGATGGAGACGCCGGAGGGCGCGCTGGCCCTGATCCTGCTGCTGGACCAGTATCCGCGAAACAGCTTTCGCGGCACGGCGCACCAGTTCGCGACCGATCCGTTGGCCCTTTGCTTCGCCCGGATGGCGGTCGCGCGCGGCCATCACCTGGCGGTCGCGCCGGAGATGAAGAACTTCGTCCTGCTGCCGTTCGAGCATTCCGAGCGGATCGAGGATCAGGACCGCTACATGGAACTGGCCGCCGGCGATCCCGAACTGGAGAAATGGGGCCGCATCCACCGCGACATCATCGTGCGCTTCGGCCGCTTTCCGCACCGGAACGCCGTCCTGGGTCGCGAGACCACGCCGGATGAACAGGCCTTCCTCGACGAAGGCGGCTTCGGCGGCTGATTCGATCCACAAGAGAGGATCGCAACAGCGATTGGCGTTCGGGTGATTCGGGGGTCAATCTGCCGTCATGAACGCTCAGGTCGCCATCGCTGAACTTCAGGCCCGCACGGGGGCCGCGCCGGCCGATCACCCGGAATGGCAGTATCTGAACCTGCTGCGCGACATCCTGGACAACGGCGTGCGGCGCGACGACCGGACGGGCACCGGCACGCTGGGCGTGTTC
>NZ_DLMO01000071.1 GCF_002479325.1 Brevundimonas sp. UBA7534 | reverse complement strand
CTCGACGATCTTTCTGGCGATGACGGTCAGGCTACCGTCGGCGATCAGGCTAGAGAGTCGTCGCGCGATGACCGGGGCCAGGCGGTGACGATGTACGTCCCAGACTGGGCGGACATGACGGATGAACCGTTGCCTTTCCGGCAGACTCCAGCTGCGCCATAGGGCTATGGCTTGGTGACGCAGCGCGTCGAACACCTCGCGCCAGTCCCGATCGCGTGAGGCTTCTCGCGCCTCATGCAGCACTTGGGCTGGGCCGCCTGAAAACGTCAGGTCCGCAGCCGGTGTGGCGACGGTGGCGTGGGCGCGGGGAAGCAGGCCGTGGCGCGACAGGGCCGTCACCGTCCGACTGGGTCGGTCCAGAGCGATCGCGACGTCAACCGCTGTCAAACCCGTGCCGATCAACAGCACGTCACGCGCGTGGCCGGGAACCTGCGCGATTCCGGTCCAAGGGTTCTCAACGTAAAGCGGCGAGCGCCGCAAATCCTCATCGACGCCGGGCGGGGTTGAAGGCTCCTGATTGCCGATAGCGATCACCACCGACTTGCTGGCCAGCGAGCGTCCGTCCTCCAGGCGAGCCGCCCAGGCGTCGTTCTGGCGATCCAGGGCGACGGCCTGCCCGGCGATCAGGTCCAGACGACCCGGATTGTCCATGACAGCCGCGTCCAGAAGCGAGCGCAGATAGGCGCCGTAGGTTCCCCGCGTGATGAACTCGCCGCTGGCCTGCCAACTGGGCTGCTGCGCCAGCCAATCCGACAGGTGCGCCGGCTCGTCGGGAAAGGCGCTCATATTGCCGAGGCGGACATTGAGCAGATGGTCGGCGTTCCCCGTGTCATAGGCCGTGCCTGGACCGAAGGCGTCGCGCCGCTCGATCAGGGTGACGCGAACGGCCGGTGAGCTGCGCAGCAGGTGGATCCCCGTGAGTAGCCCGCTGAAGCCGGCGCCGATCACGATCACATGGGGCGGGCGAACGCTCATCTGCGCTTTGGATCAGAAGGTCTTGGTGATGTCGACGGCGCCATAGACCGTGTCGCCCAGGCCCGTGGCGTTCGGCGCGTCGCGGAGAAAGCCCTCGTCGAGCAGGACGGCGCCGCTGACCTCTAGCCGCAGCGACCGGGGAACCAGCCAGTAGCGCGCCTTGGTCTCCAGCTGATAGCCGGCGAAGCGGCCGGAGCCGCCCGCGCTGTCGCGCACGCCGGTGCGCGCGAAGCTGTCGCGGGCTTCCTGGAGCCACAGGCCGCGCGCGGAGACGAAGCTGTCCAGCCGCTCGCTGGGCTTGACCTGGACCCGCACGCCCGGCGCGCTGATGTTGGACCGGTCCAGCGGGCCGTAGAGGGCGCTGGGGCCGAAGTCGCCGGTGCGCGAGCCGTACAGCGGGTCGAAGCGGTTCACCTCGTCGTCGGTCGAATCCTTGTCGCCGCTGGCGACGTCGTAGATCAGCGCCAGGCGTGGGCTCCAGGGTGCGTCGAAGGTGTAGCCCGCCTCGGCGTGGAAGAACCAGGCGCGGACGTCGAGGTCGGTCACGTCGGCGGCGGCGGTGGAGTTGCGCGATGCGCCGCCTTGCCACGCGCCTTCCAGCTCGGCGTCCCAGGCGTTCTTGGCCGGGGCGCGAACGATGCGGCCCCCGAGCGTCCACAGGTCGCGGTTCCGCGTCGGCAGATCGGCGGAGTCCTCCTCGTTCAGGCCGTAGAGATAGGCCTCGACCGTCGCGTCGCCGATCGCCTTGCCGCGGGCGTAGAACAGGCCCCAGAAGCGCAGGTCTCCGCTTTCCTCGTCCCAGTCGTGGTCGTTGTCGAGCAGAGCCGGCAGGTCCGACGGCAGACGGTTCTGAGGCAGGGTGTAGAAGGCGCTGAAAGCGTCGTCACCCCGCTTCCAGTCGATCGAGGCTCCGGTGAAGGCGGTGGTGACATTCGGATAGGCGCTGATCGCGACCAGCCGACGCGACCCCTGGTTCAGATAAAAGCGGCCGACGTGGACCTCGGTCTCCGAGCCGTCGCCCAGCCAGTCTTTCGCATCGTAGCGGAGATGGAGGACGGGGACTTCGAACGTGTTGACCTCGGACGTCGACAGGCTGGAGCCGTCATCGGCCTTCCAGCCTCGCGCATCGGTGAGTTCGCCGACGAGCGACAGCGCGCCCAGGTCCAGCTCGGCGCCGAGCGACAGCTTGGTCGACAGGAACTGGTCCGTGGCGCTGCGGCCTGGGCGGTACTGGCCGCCGAGGCTTTCATAACGCACACGGGCGCTGCCGCTTAAGCTCAGGAGGCCGTCCTCGGATTGCGCCAGGGCGGGCGCGGCCAGCACGGCGGCGGCGGACATGGTGACCGACAACAGACGCATGGCGGCCTCGTGATCTATCGTTTGTAGGAGATTAAGGCGCGGCTTCGCGCGCCGTCGCACGCTTCAGTCTTTGAACAGGTGGATGAGGTCGGGTCGCAGCCGCACGGTCTGGCCGGCGGCGAGCTGGGAAATGGGGTCGTGCGCGGGCCGCTCGAGATCCAGCGCCTGGCCCTCGATCTCGATGCCGATGCGGGTGCGGGGGCCGCGGGGGCTGACGGTCAGAACCCGGGTCTCCAACCCCTCGTCCGACAGGATCAGGTCCTCGCCGCGAACCGCCAGCACGACCGGGCCGACCGGCGATCCCGCGGGCGCGGGCGCGCGCCAGCCATCGACCGCGAGCACGCCGTCGACGACCTCGCCCGGCAGGTGGACCGCACCGCCCAGGAAGTCGTGCACGAAGGCCGAGGCCGGGTGCTGATACAGATCGAGCGGCGTCGCGACCTGCTCGATCCGGCCGTCCTTCAGGATGGCCACACGGTCCGCCAGGTCCAGCGCCTCTTCCTGGTCGTGGGTGACGAAGACGGTGGTGACGCCGGTCTCGTTATGGATGTGGCGCAGCCAGCGGCGCAGCTCGCGGCGCACCTTGGCGTCCAGCGCGCCGAAGGGCTCGTCCAGCAGCAGCAGGCGCGGCTGGATGGCCAGGGCCCGCGCCAGGGCGACGCGCTGGCGCTGGCCGCCGGACAGCTGGGCCGGATAGCGCTTCTCCAGCCCCTCCAATTGGACCAGTCGCAACAGTTCCGACCCCCGCGCGGCGATGTCCGCCCTGGACGGGCGCTGTCCACGCGGCCGCACCTTCAGGCCGAAGGCGATGTTGTCGGCCACCGTCATGTGGCGGAACAGGGCGTAATGCTGGAACACCAGGCCGACGCGGCGCTGCCTCGGGGTCTGGACCAGGAAGTCCTCGCCGTCGAAGGCCACGGCGCCGGCGTCGGGCTGGTCCAGCCCCGCCATGATGCGCAGCAGGGTGGTCTTGCCCGAGCCCGAGGGGCCGAGCAGCGCCAGGAACTCGCCTTCGCCGACCTCCAGGTCGATGGCGTCCAGGGCGGTGAAACCCCGAAAGGTCTTGGTCAGGTTCTGAATGGACAGGGGCATTCTAGTGTCGCCTCGTGGCGGCCAGTTCGTCTGCGAAGCGCCATTCGAGAAGGCTCTTGATCAGCAGGGTGACCAGGGCCAGGCCCGCCAGCACCGTGGCGGTCGCAAAGGCGCCAACGAAGTCGTACTCGTTGTACAGGATCTCGACGTGCAGCGGCAGGGTGTTGGTCAGGCCCCGGATATGGCCCGAGACCACCGACACCGCGCCGAACTCGCCCATGGCGCGGGCGTTGCACAGCAGCACGCCGTACAGCAGCGCCCAGCGCACGTTCGGCAAGGTGACGCGGGAGAAGATGGCCCACGGGCCGGCGCCCAGCGTCACGGCCGCCAGCTCCTCGTCGGCGCCCTGCTGCTGCATCAGCGGGATCAGCTCGCGCGCCACGAACGGCAGGGTGACAAGGATGGTCGCCAGCACCAGGCCCGTGACCGTGAAGATGACCCTCACGCCCAGCGCGTCCAGCAGCGGCGCGAACCATCCGGCCGTGCCGAACAACAGCACCCAGACCAGGCCGGAGATGACCGGCGACACCGAAAAGGGCAGGTCGATCAGGGTGGTCAGCAAGGCCTTGCCGCGAAACTCGTAACGGGTGATGCACCAGGCGGCGGCCAGGCCGAAGAGCGCGTTCAGCGGCACCGAGATCGCGGCCACCAGCAGGGTCAGCCGCACCGCGGACCAGGCGTCCGGCTCGCTGAACGCATCCAGGAACCCGTCCAGTCCGCGCCGGAAGGCTTCGGCGAACACCATGCCGAGCGGCAGCAGAACGACCAGCGCCAGCCACAGCAGGGCGACGCCGATCAGAAGCGGCGCCAGCCCGCGAACCGGGGAACGGCGGACGGCGCTCATGCCCGGCCCCGCCGCGCGATGATCGCCTGGAGCCCGTTGAGCGTCAGCAGGATCAGGAAGGACAGGGCCAGCATGGCCAGACCGATCGCGGCCGCACCGGCGTAGTTGAACTGCTCCAGCTGGATGACGACCAGCAGGGGGGCGATCTCGGACCTCAGCGGCATGTTGCCGGCGATGAAGATGACCGAGCCGTACTCGCCCACCGCCCGGGCGAACGCGAGGCCCGCGCCCGAGATCAGCGCCGGCAGCAGGGCGGGCAGGACCACCAGCCGCGCCCGCTGAAACGGCGTGGCGCCCAGGGTCTCGGCGGCCTCCTCGATCTCGTGGTCAAGGTCTTCCAGCACGGGCTGGACCGACCGCACGACAAAGGGCAGACCGACGAAGATCAGGGCGATCAGCACGCCGAGCGGGGTGTAAGCCACGCGCACGCCCCAGTCGCTCAGGACGGACCCGATCGGACCGTTTGGCGCATAGAGCGCCGTCAGGGCGATGCCCGCCACCGCGGTCGGCAGGGCGAACGGCAGATCGACCAGCGCGTCGATGATCCGCTTGCCCGGGAAGTCGTACCGAACCAGCACCCAGGCCAGCACCAGGCCCATCACCGCATTGATCAGGGCCGCCAGGCCGCCGGCGACGAAGCTGAGACGCAGCGCCGCCAGGGCGCGCGGGCTGGTCGCGGCCTCCCACACGCCCGCCGGACCCATCTCCCACGGCCGCACGACCAGCGCGGCCAGGGGGATCAGCACGATCAGCGACAGATACAGGACGGTGAAGCCGAAGGTCAGGCCGAAGCCGGGCAGGACGCTCGGCTCCTTCCAACGCCATCGACGGGACAGCGGAACGGCCGTCACGCGCCGCTCGGCTGGTAGATCCGGTCGAACACGCCGCCGTCGGCGAAATGCTTGGCCTGCGCCTCCGGCCAGCCGCCGAAGTCGCCGATCGTGGCCAGCTCGAGCTGCGGGAACCGGCTGGCGAAGCGCTGGGCCACGGCAGCGTTGCGCGGACGATAGTAGTTCTGCGCCACCAGCACCTGAGAAGGCTCCTCGTACAGGAACTTCAGATAGGCTTCGGCCACGGCGCGCGTGCCCTTCTGGTCGACGACCTTGTCGACCACAGCCACCGGCGGCTCCGCCAGGATGGAGAAGGGGGGCACGACGATGTCGACCTTGTCCGGCCCCAGCTCCTCGACCGCCAGGAAGGCCTCGTTCTCCCAGGCCAGCAGCACGTCGCCGATCCCGCGCTGCACGAAGGTGGTCGTCGCGCCGCGCGCGCCCGTGTCCAGCACCGGCACATGGCGGAACAGCTCCGTCAGATAGGCGGTGGCCGTCGCCTCGGAGCCGCCGGGCCGGCGCAGCGCATCGCCCCAGGCCGCCAGATAGTTCCAGCGCGCGCCGCCCGACGTCTTCGGATTGGGCGTGATGACTTCGACGCCCTCCCGCACCAGATCGGGCCAATCCTTGATGTTCTTCGGATTGCCCTTGCGGACCAGGAAGACGATCGTCGAGGTGTAGGGGCAGGCGTTGTCGGGCAGGCTGTCGGCCCAGCCGCGCCGCAGCAGGCCACGCTTGGCGATGGCGTCGATGTCCGCCGCCAGCGCCAGGGTCACCACATCGGCCTGAAGACCGTCGATGACGGCGCGCGCCTGTTTGCCCGACCCGCCGTGGGACTGCTCCACGCTGACGGCGCCCTGGCCGGTCTCTCGCCAATGGGTGGCGAACAGTCCGTTGTAGGCGCGATAGAGCTCGCGCGTCGGGTCGTACGAGACGTTGAGCAGGGACGCACCCCCTTCGCCCCCGCCGCGCGGAGAGCACGCCGCCAATGAGAGGGCGCCGGCACCCGTGAGCAGTCCGCGACGATGAAACATGGTCAGTCCTCCCTGCCTGTGATCCGCAAGGGACCGCAGAAACGCCTATCTGCCAAGGGGGAGTTTGGAGAGGATTTCTGAAACGTGATCCTAGCTGAACTCTTCGAGAGCGCCGGGAACCTTCGCAAGATCGGCGATGGTCCGATTCTCCAGCACCTCCGCCACGGCGCTGCGGGCTGCCGTCAGGCTGGGCCGGATGGCGCAGGTGTGAAGGTCCACGCATCCTGGGCAGGTGCGCGTGGAATTGCGCGCGGCGCAGGGGGCCAGGGCCAGCGGACCATCCAGGCAACGCAACACGTCCGCCACGCTTATGCCGTGCGGCGGGCGCGCCAGTTCGTAGCCGCCGGACCGCCCCATCCGGCTCGTCAGCAGACCGTCCATCTTCAACTCGAGCAGGATCGCCTCGAGGAATTTTCGCGGCGCGTTCGAGCCTTCCGCGATGACCGCGATTGGAATCGCGACGGGAGAGCGCTCGGCGAGAAAGATCAGCGCCTGAAGGGCGTATCGGGCCTTCATGGAAATCATGGTCCGCCTGTTGTGAGGGGCCATTTGCGCGGGTGCAATGCCTGATCCTCATCTCTGAACGTTCCATCAAGGGAACGAGGCGAAGGTCTGCCGCCAGGCTGGGCCCCATTGTCTCCTAATTGGCGCCTTCAAATGTCTGATCGGTCGGCGAGGACCGGGACGTCGCGCCTAAGCGGCGTTTCGCGGAACCGGGGCTGCGGATCGATGTCGCGCTTGCTCAACAGCAAACGTGATCCATCACCGCTCTGGAGGCGTCTGTTCCGACCTGCAAATATCTCGCTATCCGGCATCCGAATCTGGCGCGAACATGCGACGCTTGTGACTGAGGCTGCGTAAAAACTCCGGGCGCTGACGCCGGCGGGCTGTGGCTGAGGCGCGCAGAGCGCGCTCTTCAGGTTCGGAGGGCTTGGATCAGCGGCTTGGCGCCCAGCACCGCCATCACCCGCTTCATATTGTAAGCCAGGATGTGGAGGCTGATCTCGGTTTTCACGTTGGGTAGTCGCCTTGTCAGGAAGTGGGTGTGGTCCCTCCAGGCCTTGATGGCGCCGAACGGGTGTTCGACCAGCCGTCGTCGGGTGCGCATCGCGCGCGGGGCCAGGTTCACCCGGGCCTGGAGGGCGTCGATCACCGCCTCATGCTCCCAACGGGTGATCCGGCGCTCGATACTGGACGTGCACTGCGGCTTCAGACGACAGCCGGTACATAGCGATGCAGGGTCATACCCTTCTCGACGGTGGTCATGGCGCGGCGACAGCGACCGTTCGAATCTGCGGCGGCGCCGCTTCCTTACCCTCAAGCGGATGTTCCGAGGGTCTGGAAGGGGTTGGTAAGCGAACTTACCTGAGGGTCGCGAAGCGACATTCGCACCCGGTCCAGCAGCAGACCTAGGCGGCCCAAGCCAAAGCGGTGGAATAGCTCCTCTATCGTGCACGGCGGCGCGCACGACCATACAGCAGGAGCGCCCCAATCAGGCAGAACGCAAGCCCCGCTGGCCCCTGCCTCGTTGCTTCGCGACGTGTCGGGCCCAAGCGCTTGGGGGATCCGGCGCCGAAACGCGTAAGCGCTGACCTTACGCGACAAAAATGGCGACAAGCGCCCCAAAGCCCTATGGCAGGGGCCGTGCACGCACAATAAATGCCCGAACCGTGGCGCTCGCAGATCGGCCTTCCTTGACGTGACCCCCTGA
>NZ_DLMO01000046.1 GCF_002479325.1 Brevundimonas sp. UBA7534 | reverse complement strand
CCCGCAACAACCACTTTCCCGAACTGGACGAGCAGGGCGAGGCGCTGGCCGACCTGCTGGCCGCCGACGCCCCGGCGCATGGCGACGGATTCGAGCCGGCGGCGCGCCAGCGGCTGGCCGCGCGGCACGATCTGGGCGTCCGCACCCTGCCGGCGGAGGTCATGGTGGAGTGGACGCGCCGCTTCGACCTACACCGGCGCCGCCTGCTGCTGTCCGACACCCTGGGGCCGGCGTCGCGGGCCTTCGCCATCGCCTATCAACTGGCCCTGGCCGAGCACGGGCCGGCGCTTAACGCCCTGGCCGAGGCCGCGAACGCGCCCGACGCCGCCAGCCGGTCCCTGTTGAAGGTCGCCCTGACCAATACGCTCGCGGCGGCGATCCTGATGCCCTACGTCGCCTTCCAGCGCGCGGCCGAGGAGACCGGCTACGACATGGTGCGGCTGCAGGCGCGGTTCGGCGTCAGCTACGAGCAGGCGGCGCACCGGCTGACGACCCTGTCGCGGCCCTCGGCGCGGGGCGTGCCCTTCTTCCTGATGCGGGTGGACCAAGCGGGCAACATCTCCAAACGCTATGCGGCCGGGGCCTTTCCCTTCTCGCGCTTCGGCGGGGCCTGCCCGCGCTGGCGGCTGCATTCGGCCTTCCGCACGCCGGGACGGATCGTCACCCAGATCATCGAGACGCCGGACGGAAACCGCTGGTTCACCTTCGCCCGCACCGTCGAACGCCAGGGCCATGACGGCTACGGCGAGGCGCACGACCTGGCCGTCGGCCTGGGCTGCGAACTGCGTCACGCCCACCGTCTGGCCTGTGCGCGCGGCCTCGACCTGGAGCAGCCGCACGCGACGCCGATCGGACCGGCCTGCCGCCTGTGCCACCGCCATCCGTGCGCCGAACGCGCCGCCGCCCCCATCGACCGCCCGCTTGCGGTCGACGACTGGTCCAAGTCGGTCAGCCCCTATCCGTTCGCGGCAGGCTAGAGAGGCCCAGGTACGATCCCGCGCCTTCAGTGGCTGAGCAGCAGCCAGGCGGGGCAGCGCGAGATCAGGGCCTGGGTGACGCCGCCCAGCACCCATTCGCGTAGCCGGGAATGGCCCCAGGCGCCGGCGACGACCAGATTGGCGGCGGTCTCCTCGACGCAGGCCAGCAGACGGTCGCCGGCCGGGCGCTCGTCGGCGACGCGGACGTCGCCCTCGGCCGTCGCGCCGTGGCGGTTCAGCCAGCCGGCGACGTCCTTCACCCGCGCCTGGGCCGCATCCGCCTGACCGGGGGCGCAGATCTCGATGACCCGCACGGCCTGGGCCCGGCGCAGCAGCGGCAGGGCGGCGGCGGTCGCGCGCTGGGCCTCGCGCCCGTCCTGCCAGGCCACCAGGGCGACGCCGTCCAGCGGCGCGGCCTCGGCCTGGGGCGGGGCGATCAGGACCGGCCGGCCGACGCCCATCACCAGGTCGCCGGCGTCCGGCGCCCGATAGGGCCGCCTTCCCCCGTCGCGACCGATCAGCACCAGGTCCGCGGCGCGCGCCTGGCGCGTCAGCCAGGCCGCCGGATAGCCGGTCTCGGCGCGCCAGAAGTGCGACACGTCAGCCGCCGCCGCCACCGCCTCGAAGCGGGCGCGGGCGGCGGCCAGTTCGGCGTCGGCCTGGTCGCGCCGCAGGGTCAGGATCTCGCCGGCCATTCCACCGGCCGCCGCCGCGTCGATCAGGGGCGGCTCGGCCTCGCTGACCGAGACGCCGATCACGGCGGCGCCAAACGCCCGCGCCAGGTCGCAGCCGAAGCCGATGCGCGCGACATTGTCCGGTTCGTCGTCCACATAGACCATCAGATTGGCGTAGGTCATGACCAGGCTCCTTGTGTTCGAGAGCCTGGATGCGCCTGGCCAGGCCGGCGCGCCTTGATCCGCGTCAATCCTTCGCGTCGCCTCAGGTCAGGACGACGCGCCCGTTCTCCAGGCGGAAGGCCACGCCCGTCCGCTGGAACAGGCGGGCGACGACGGCGGAGGGGTCGGCCGCGCCCTTGTCCAGCAACTGCTCGACGCCGAGGCGCAGCGAGGGGTCGCGCGACACGCCGGTCAGGGCCGACAGCCATTCCTCGCGCGTCAGGACGCCGTCGGGCTGGGCCAGCAGGGGCTTGATGAAGTCGAACCAGTCGCCGCCGGTGCGGGCCGTCTGCGCGCCCTCGGCCGCCATCGCGAACACGGCGCCGCAGGCGTAGTGGGCGCGGTGCTCGCCCCGGTCGGCGGCGGTGACGATCGAGCGGCCCTGGGTCAGCCGCACGCAGTCGTCCACCTCGGTCTGCAGTTCGGCGCGGGCGTCGTAGGCGGGGTTCAGGGCCTTCAGCGCGCGCACGGCCATCAGATCGGCGCCGCCTTCGGTGATCCACATGTCGCGGGCGTATTCGTAGCGGACCGCCTGGCCCAGCCAGAAGTGCGCGCCCTCGTGTCCGATGAACCAATGGGCGCGGGTCAGGGCCTCGGCGTCCGGGTTCAGCACCCCTTCCCCCTCGAAGCTCATGGAGATCATGCCGGGCAGGACGCTGCCGCCCATGCTGGACAGATGCTCGGTCGGGCCTGTCCAACTGACCATCAGGGTGGGCGCATCCCCCGGCGCCGCGCCCAGCCGCCGGGCGTAATAGCCCATGACGCGCGGGGTGAAGCCAGCCAGTTCGTCGCCCAGCCAGCGCGGCAGGCCGGGATCGACCACGGTGGTCACGCCGTCGCCCTGGCGCGTCGTCGCGTCGCCGAACAGGACATAGGTCCTGGCCTCGACGGCCGTGACCTCGGTCCGGCGCTCGCCCTTGAACAGCACCGGCCCCGCCCGGTCGCGCCAGGTCACCTTCGCGGGACCGCCCGGCACGGCCACGCCGTTCAGATCGCGCGGCAGATCGCCGGCGGCGGCGGCGGCTTCCAGCGGGATCAGGTCGAACTGTTCGGAATAGAGCGCGACCGTCCCGTCGGAAAAGACCAGCGCGGGGTCGTAGGCCGCCTCCAGGTCGCCGGGGCGCGGCCGCATCCGGATGCGCACGTGGCGCGGCACGGCGCCGCCGTCGGTCGCGCGCAGCACGTCGTAGTTTCCGATCCGCTCGATGACGACGCCCGGCGTCTGGACCGTCCACCAGTCCGGCCGCCACGGCTGGCGGCTTTCACGCAGCAGGGCCGAGTTGAAGAAGGCCCAGGCCGGCGCGTCGCGGTCCAGCACATAGTCCACGCTCCAGTCGTCGCCGTCGCGCACCACCGAGACCTGGACCCGCGGCTCCTGCAGGGCGGGCGGCGGGGGCGACGAGGCGACCGGCGCGCAGGCCGCCAGAGGGAGGGCGGCGGACAGGACCAGAAGGGACGCGGCGAGGGCCGGGCGACGGGGCATTCGGATCTCCACTGACACGGATGGACCCAACGGCTTAGGTCGGCGGCGCGCCCGCGTCACCTTAAGCCTTGGTCATCCTCCGGCGGCGTCCAGAGCGCGCCGGGCGGCGTCCAGTTCCCCAGCCATGACCGCCTTCAGCCGTTCGGGCGCCAGGATGGTCGCCTGCTCGCCCCAGGTGAACAGGTGCCAGGCCAGTTCGCGCATGCCCGAGGCGCGGAAGCGCACGATCACCGACCCGTCCGGCTGGTCCTCGAAGGTCTGGGTCGGGTGCCAGCGCCAACCCCGCGCCTCGTCGGCGCCCTGGGGCGAGATGCGCAGGGCCACGTCCTCGATCTCGTCCTGATAGATGCCGAAGGACTGGCTGGCGAAGACGGACAGGTCGAAGTCGGCGGGCGGGGCGGCCATACCGTCCTGCGGGGCGACATGGCTCATCCGGTCCAGACGGAAGGTCTGGATGCGGCCCGTCTCGCGGTCGGCGGCGACCAGGTAGTTGGCGCGGCCGAACATCACCCCGCAGGGCGCGACGCTGCGCCGACGCGGCTCGGCGCCCGGCCGGGAATAGGTGAAGCCCAGCGGCTGCTGGGCCAGCACAGCCGCGCGGATGGCCGTCAGCATGGCCTCGTCCGCCGTGGGACGGGGCCCCGCCTGGACGGCGATGGTCTCTGCCCGCACCAGGGCCTCCAGGTCCGGCGCCATCCGGTTCAGGGTGGTCGAGCGCATGGCCGCCTTCAGCTTGCGCTCCAGCCCCTCCAGCGCGGCGGCCCGGGCGGGTTCGCCGGCGGCGCGCAGGGCCGCCGCCGCCTTGGTCAGCTCCAGCATCTCGGTCGCGGTCGGCGCCTGTTCGAAGGCCGACAGTCCGCCCCGGATGCGCCAGCGCTTGGTCGGCGGATCGGACACCTCGTCCACCTGGGGAAACAGCATCAGGACGGCGTCGCGCATCCGCTCGGCGGTGCGCCGGCCCACGCGCATGTCGCGCGCCATCTCGTCGATGGTCAGGCCTTCGGCGCTGGCGGCCAGGCGCCGCGCCAGTTCGATCACCATCGCCGCCTTGTCGTGCCGCACCGCGCGCCCTCGAAATGATACGTCCGTTTCTGGCGCAATGCTGCTCCATAACGTCCTTATCGACAAGAGGCGAACGCTTCAGGAGATCATCACATGGCCCGCTTCCGCCCTCAGACCCCCGCCTTGGCCGCCGTCAACAGCGAACGCTACATCATCGTCCCGTGCGAGGCCGACGGCTGCGCCGACCTGGCCGTCATCTGGGACCGGCTGGAAGAGCAGGTGGTGGATGTCGTCTCCGCCGCCGCCAGCGCCCGCTACTCGGACGAGGACGCGCTGTGGGACGAAGGCCGCTTCGGCCAGGTTCAGCCCGAATGGCGGATGGCGGCCTAAATTCCGAAAGCCGGGACCCAGCCATTCGCGGCCAGGCGGTTCGGGATCCAGGTCGGCGCGGAACGCTAGGACTTGTTCGCCCAAAGCACTGGGTCCCGGCTTTCGCCGGGATGAGCGG
>NZ_DLMO01000049.1:7159-14963 GCF_002479325.1 Brevundimonas sp. UBA7534 | reverse complement strand
GTCGCGGCCGAGGGAGTTCTGACGATCGCCGTACATGTCTTTCGGAACCGGAATCTTGGGGTGACGGTCGGGCTGGGCCTCGACCAGGGAGATGGGATCGGCCGCCACGGCCGAGGCCGGCACGCGCTCGTCCAAGAGGGCGTGGACGAAGGAGGAGTTGGCGCCGTTTTCCAGCAGGCGACGCACCAGATAGGGCAGCAGTTCCTCATGGCCGCCGACCGGGGCATAGGCGCGCACGATCACTGTCTCGTCCGCCCACTCCTCGATGGCGGCGTCGTACAGGGCCTCGCCCATGCCGTGCAGGCGCTGGTGCTCGATCGTCACGCCGCGGTCGCGGGCCATGTGGCGCACCGCCGCCAGGGTGTGGGCGTTGTGGCTGGCGAACTGGGAATAGAGGGCGGGCGAGGCCTCGATCATGGCCCGGGCGCAGACCAGATAGTTCAGGTCGGTCGCCGCCTTGGTGGTGAAGACCGGATAGTCGGCGCGGCCCGACACCTGGGCGCGCTTGATCTCGGTATCCCAATAGGCGCCCTTGACCAGCCGCACCATCAGGCGACGACCGGACCGGCGGGCCAGGTCGGCGACCCGCTGGATCGTCTCCAGGCCCCGCTTCTGATAGGCCTGCACCGCCAGGCCCAGCCCCGTCCAGCCGCCCAGTTCGGGCTCGTGCGCCAGCCGGTCCAGCATCTTCAGCGACAGGGCCAGCCGGTCCGCCTCCTCGGCGTCCAGGGTGAAGTTGATGTCGTGGCGCGCCGCGATCAGCGCCAGCCGCTTCACGCGTGGATAGAGGGTGTCCCAAACCCCCGCCTCCAGCGCCGGCTCGTAGCGCGGCGACAGCGCCGACAGCTTGACCGACACGCCGTGGCCATGCTCGGGCCCGCGCCCCGTCGCCGTCCGTCCCACCGCCTCGATGGCGTGGGCGTAGATGGTTTCGTAGCGGTCGGCGTCGGCCATCGTGCGCGCGCCCTCGCCCAGCATGTCGAAGCTGCACAGCCAGCCTTCGCGGTTCGACCGCTTCAGCGCCGCCTCGATGGTGCGGCCGACCACGAACTGCTCGCCCATGATCTTGACGGCGGTGGCCACGGCCTGGCGGATCACCGGCTCGCCCAGCCGGCCGGCGACGCGCTTCAGGAAGCCCGGCAGATCGCTGCGCGCCTGGTCGTCCACGTCCACCAGCTTGCCCGTCAGCATCAGCCCCCAGGTCGAGGCGTTGACGAACAGGCTGTCGGATCGGCCCAGATGGGCGGCCCAGTCGGCCGATCCGATCTTCTCGGCGATCAGGCGGTCGCGTGTCTCCTCGTCGGGCACGCGCAACAGCGCCTCGGCCAGACACATCAACGCCAGACCTTCGCGCGTGCCCAGGCCGAATTGCTGCAGGAAGCTCTCGACCACGCCCTGCTGCTTCTTGCTGCGGCGGGCGCCCTCGACCAGAGCGACGGCCTCGGCCGTCACCGCCTCCCGCTCGGCCGGATCAAGCGGGACCAGCAGCAGGTTTTCGGCCACGGCGTCGCGTTCGTCGCGGAATTTGTCGCGATCCAGCGCGTCCCATGCGGCCAGGCTCGAAGGCGAAAAGGCGGGGGGCGTCATCGGCGCGTCATGTCCTGTGGATTTCCGCCGTATATTCCTGAGTTCAGGGAATGTGCTTCGTATGATAGTGTTCCTGACCGACGATTCTTCGGTGAAGTGGGCCGCTTTCCGATGTCTGACATTGACGCCGTCGATCGTCGCATCCTGCGCGTGTTGCAGACAGACGCGCGAATTTCCAACGCCGAGCTGGCTCGGCGCTGCAACCTGTCGCCCGCCGCCTGTTTCGAGCGCGTGCGTCGCCTGCGCGAGAAGAAGGTCATCACCGGCTATGCGGCCATGATCGACCCGGCGCGCGTCGGCCGCGACCTGCTGATCTTCGTCGAGGTGCTTCTGGACCGCACCACCGGCGACGTGTTCGAAGCCTTCGCCGAGGCCGTGCGCAAACAGCCCGAGGTGCTGGAGTGTCACATGGTCGCCGGCGGTTTCGACTATCTGATCAAGGCCCGCGTCGGCGACATGGACGCCTATCGCGCCTTTCTGGGCGACGTGCTGGTGCGGATGCCGGGGGTGCGCGAAACCCGAACCTACGCCGTTCTCGAAGAGGTGAAGTCCACGACGGTGTTGCCGCTCTAGCATCCGTCTCGCCATCGTCATCCGAACGGTCTAGAAGTTCCGCCCTTCGTTCACGGCTCAGGGTCCGCCCGCCTCCATGCGCATCGTTCTGGCCACCGACGCCTGGGAACCTCAGGTCAATGGCGTCGTCCGCACCCTGACGCGCACCGTCGCGGAATGCCGCGGCATGGGCCACGAGGTCGAGGTCATCGAGCCCAGCCTGTTCAAGACCATCCCCTGCCCCACCTATCCGGAGATCCGGCTGGCCCTGGGCGCCGAGGAGGAGATTCGCGAGATGCTGCGCGCCTTCGAGCCCGAGGCCGTCCATATCGCCACCGAGGGGCCGATCGGCATCGCCACGCGCCGCATCTGCGTGGAATGGAAGCTGCCCTTCACGACCAGCTATCACACCAAATTCCCGGAGTATGTGTCGGCCCGTTTCCCGATCCCGGTTCAGGTCGGCTACGCCTACATGAAGTGGTTCCACAAGCCGTCGGGCCGGCTGATGGTGGCGACCCCGACCCTGCGCGACGAACTGATGGAGCACGGCTTCAAGAACGTCTCGCCCTGGTCGCGGGGTGTGGACACTGAACTGTTCAACCCCGACCTGCCGCGCATCTTCGACGAGATGGGCGGCAAGGACTGGCCCCGCCCCTTCTTCCTGAATGTCGGCCGCGTGGCCGTGGAGAAGAACATCGAGGCCTTCCTGGAGCTGGACCTGCCCGGCACCAAGATCATCGTCGGCGACGGCCCCGCCCGCGCCGAGCTTCAGGAAAAATACCCCGAGGCCAAGTTCCTGGGCGCGAAGTTCGGCGAGGACCTGGCCCGCTGCTTCCGCGACGCCGACGTCTTCGTCTTCCCCAGCTGGACCGACACCTTCGGCCTGGTGATCCTGGAGGCGATGGCCGCCGGCACGCCGGTCGCCGCCTATCCGGCGCACGGTCCGATCGACATCATCCCCGGATCGAACGCCGGCGCGATCGACAAGGACCTGAAGACCGCCTGCCTGGCCTGTCTGGAGCTGGATCGAAAGAATGTGCGCGCCTACGCCGAGAAGTTCAGCTGGCGCGCCTCGGCCGAGCAGTTCGTCGAGAACCTGCAACCCTATCCCGAGCCCGAACGCGGCCGATTCTGGCGCCGCCTGCGCCGCATCGCCCGCATCCGCAAGCGCGCCGCGGCGGCCTGACCTGAACCAAAATCGGCGTCGCTCGCTTCCCTCCTCACCCGCTGCTGGAGGACGGCTTGCCCCGCTACTATTTCCACACAGAAAACGGCGATCGCATTCGCGACGACCAGGGTGAAGAACTGGCCGGGGTCGAGGCCGCGCGCGAGGAGGCGGTCACGGTGCTGGGCGAAATCCTGAGGTATCGGGGCGCCAGCTTCTGGGACACCGGCTCGTTCAGCGTGATCGTCACCGACGACGGCGGGCGCACGGTCGTCAGCATAACCGCCGCAGCCTCCGAAGGCCTGCCGGAAACGCAAGGATGAGCACGCCCGCCGCCGACGCCAAGGTGTCCACCCTGGTCGAGAAGCTGTCCCTTCGCGACGCCCTGTCCGCCGAGGAGATCGCCGCCCTGGAAACCGTGCTGGGCCCCAGCCGGACCGTCGCCGCCGGCGCCGACATCGTGCGCGAGCACAGCCACCCCCTGCAGAGCACCCTGCTGATCTCGGGCTTTTCCGCGCGCTATTCGACCCTGAGGGACGGCGGGCGCCAGATCACCGAGATCAACGTCTCGGGCGATTTCATCGACCTGCACAGCCTTCTGATGAAACAAATGGACCACGGCGTCCTGGCGCTGACGGACTGCGTCATCGCGAATGCGCCCCACGCCCGGCTGATCGAACTGACCGAGCGCCATCCGCACCTGGGCCGCCTGTTGTGGTTGGACACCATCATCGACGCCGCCATCCACCGCCAGTGGCTGGTGGCGATGGGGCGACGCAGCGGCCTGAGCCACCTGGCCCATCTGGTTTGCGAGCTCTATCTGCGCCTGCGCGCGGCGGGCCAGGCGGGCGACATGACCTTCGACCTGCCGCTGACCCAGTCGGTCCTGGGCGACGCCCTGGGCCTGTCGACCGTCCACGTCAGCCGCCTGATCACCGAGCTTCGCGGCGAGGGCGTGGTCAACTGGTCGGGCCGACGAATCGAAATCGCGGACTGGCACCGACTGGCCGAGATCGCCGAATTCGACGCCACCTACCTGCGCCTCAGCAACGAACCCGTCTGAGCGCTTAACCCATGTTATCGCGCCCGCGCCCGGATCGGCGTCGAGCGGGATCATGAACATCTCCGACGTCGCCTCCACGCTGCTGTCGCACCTCGCCGTGCGCGGGGTGTCCGCCCAGGACCTGACCGGCTCTCCGGGGCGACCCGCCATGGCCGCGGAAGGCCCGCCCGCCGTGTTGCTGGTGCTCGAGGGCGTCCTGGCGCGTCGACGGGCGGGGTCGGCGGTGTCGATGGGTCTGGCGGGCGCGGGTCAGGCGGTCGGCCTGGAGGGGCCGGAAGATGACGCCGTGTGGCTGACATCCGGTCGCGCAGCGCGGGTGTCGATGCACGATGTCCTGGCGATCGAGCCCGGTCTGCTGGCTCAGTTGCGGATGGCGGATCTGGCGGCCAAGACCGACGCCCTGCGCCAGGAGGTGCTGCGTCACGCCCGCCTGACCCTGGTCCAGCGTTTGGCCGCCCTGCTGCACGACGTCCATCGAAGCGGCGGTCAGAATAGGGTCGCCCTGCGCCAGAGCGACCTGGCGGACCTGCTGCACGTGCGCCGCGCGGGGGTGTCGAACGCCGCCGCCGCGCTTCGGGCGGCCGGCGCCGTGCGCCTGCATCGTGGCGGGATCGAGGTCGCCGACGTCGCCGCGCTGGCGACCGCCTCCGGCCTCACTCCACCGTGACGGACTTGGCCAGGTTTCGGGGCTGATCCACGTCGGTGCCTTTCTGCACGGCCGTGTAATAGGCCAGCAGTTGCACCGGGACCGCATAGACCAAGGGCGCGATCAGCGGGTGGCAATCCGGCGCGTGCACCCGGCGGATGCCGGCGCCATGCGGATCGGGCGCCCTTTCCGGCGCGATCATGATGACCGGCCCGCCGCGCGCGGCGACCTCCTGCAGGTTCGACGCGGTCTTTTCGAACACGTCGTCCAGCGGCGCCAAGGCGATGGTCGGCGTCGCCTCGTCGATCAGGGCGATCGGTCCGTGCTTCAACTCGCCCGCGGCGTAGCCTTCGGCGTGGATGTAGCTGATCTCCTTCAGCTTCAGTGCGCCTTCCATGGCCAGCGGGAACATGGCGCCCCGGCCCAGGAACAGCACGTCGTCGGCCTTGGCCAGGTCCTGCGTCACCGCCCGGATCGAGGCGTCCATCCGCAGGGCCTCGGCGATCAGGCGCGGGCTTTCGAACAGGGCCTTGACCAGTTCGGCCTCGGCCGCGGCGTCGATGCGCCCGCGCGCCACGCCCGCCGCCACCGCCAGCGCCAGCAGGGCGGCCACCTGGGCGGTGAAGGCCTTGGTCGAGGCGACGCCGATCTCCGGCCCGGCGTGTGTGGGCCACAGCACCTCGGCCTCGCGCGCCATGGACGAGGAGTGGACGTTGACCACGGCCGCCGTCTTCAGCCCCTGCGCCTTGCACCAGGTCAGGCTGGCCAGGGTGTCGGCGGTCTCGCCCGACTGGCTGACCGCGACCGCCAGGGTCGATTTCGACACCGCCGGCGAGCGATAGCGGAATTCCGACGCGATCTCGACGTCGCACGGCAGGCCCGCCAGCTTCTCGAAGGCGTAGCGGCCGATCTGGCCGGCGTAGAAGGCGGTGCCGCAGGCCACGATCTGGATGCGGTCGATGGCGGCGAAGTCGACGGGATTTGTCTTGGCCTTGCCGGTCACCAGGTCGAGATACTCCGACAGGGTGTGCTGGACGCTGTCGGGCTGTTCGTGGATCTCCTTTTCCATGAAGTGGCGGTACTCGCCCTTCTCGACCATGGCCGAGGACGCCGACACCTGCACCACGGCGCGCTCCACGGCCGCGCCCGAGGCGTCGAACATCCGCGCGCCGGCCTTGGTCACGGCGACATAGTCGCCCTCTTCCAGATAGCTGATCTTCTGGGTGAAGGGGCCGACCGCCAAGGCGTCCGAGCCCAGATACATCTCGTCCTCGCCCCAGCCGACGACCAGGGGACTGCCGCGACGGGCGCCCAGGATCAGGTCGTCCTCGCCGTCGATCAGCACGGCCAACGCATAGGCCCCGGTCAGCCGGTCCAGCGTCGTCTTGAACGCCTCCAGCGGCGCCCTGCCCGTCTTCAGTTCCGCATCCAGCAGATGGGCGATGACCTCGGTGTCGGTCTGGCTCTCGAATATATGGCCCTCGGCCGCCAGTTCGGCCTTCAGCTCGGCGAAATTCTCGATGATGCCGTTGTGGACCAGGGTGACGCGCCCGGCCTTGTGCGGGTGGGCGTTGGCCGTCGTCGGCGCGCCGTGGGTGGCCCAGCGAGTATGGCCGATGCCGACCGTGGCGGTCAGCGGTTCGGCGGCCAGCACGGCCTCCAGATTGCGGATCTTGCCCTGGGCGCGGCGGCGCTGGACATGGCCGTCCACCACACAGGCCACGCCGGCGGAATCGTAGCCCCGGTATTCCAGCCGCTTCAGGCTGTCGATCAGCCGGGGGACGACGGGGCCGTTGCCGGTGACGCCGATGATGCCGCACATGCCGCGAACTCCGCCAGGGGGAACAGGAAGCGCCGCTTTGCACTGGCGGCGAACAGGGACTAAGCCACGCGAGCGATGCCCCAACGGCCGTCTATGCAATCTTAAGGCCGGCCGCATCAAAATTGGGGTTTCGCAACGTTACCCGAGACTGAGGACCACCGCGTGGGCGACAGAAAATACTTCGGCACCGACGGCATTCGCGGCCGCGCCAACGTCCATCCGATGACCGCCGAGGTGGCGCTGCGCGTCGGCCTGGCGGCTGGCAAGCTGTTCAACACCGGCGACGACCGCCGCCACCTGGTGGTCATCGGCAAGGACACGCGCCTGTCGGGCTATACGATCGAGCCGGCCCTGGTCGCGGGCTTCGCCTCGGTGGGCATGGACGTGCGCACCTTCGGTCCCGTGCCGACGCCCGGCGTGGCCATGCTGACCCGCTCGATGCGCGCCGACCTCGGGGTGATGATCTCGGCCTCGCACAACGATTACGCCGACAACGGGATCAAGCTGTTCGGCCCGGACGGCTACAAGCTGTCCGACGAGATCGAGCTCAAGATCGAGGCCATGATGGACCAGGGCCTGGACCAGGGGCTGGCCGCCTCGGGACAGTTGGGCCGGGTCAAACGCATCGACGACGCCCAGGCGCGCTACATCGAGATCGCCAAACAGGCCTTTCCCCGTCGCCTCAGCTTGAAGGGCCTGCGCATCGCCGTCGATTGCGCCAACGGCGCCGGCTACAAGGTTGCGCCCACCACCCTGTTCGAACTGGGCGCCGAGGTCTGCGCCGTGGGCGTGTCGCCCGACGGACTGAACATCAACGCCGAATGCGGCTCGACCCATCCGGCGACCCTGGCCGAGGCGGTCAAGCGCTACCGCGCCGACATCGGCATCGCCCTGGACGGGGACGCCGACCGCCTGATCATCTGCGACGAGAAGGGCCAGGTCGTCGACGGCGACCAGATCATGGCCCTG
>NZ_DLMO01000049.1:0-7111 GCF_002479325.1 Brevundimonas sp. UBA7534 | reverse complement strand
AAGGCCGAGGGCCTGACGCTGGAGCGCACCAAGGTCGGCGACCGCTACGTCATGGAGCGGATGCGCCAAGGCGGCTTCAACATCGGCGGCGAACAGTCGGGCCACATCATCCTGCATGACCACGCCACCACCGGCGACGGCCTGATGGCGGCGCTGCAGGTGCTGGCCGTCCTGGTCGAATCCGGCAAGCCGATGAGCGAACTGGCCCGGCAGTTCGAGCCCGTGCCGCAGTTGCTCGAGAACGTCCGCTACAGCGCCGGCCGGCCGCTGGAAAACGACGCCGTCAAGGCCGCCATCGTCCAGGCCGAGGCCGCCCTGGACGGCCAGGGCCGCCTTCTGGTCCGCCCCTCCGGCACCGAAAAGCTGATCCGCGTCATGGCCGAGGGCGACGACGAGGTCCTGGTGCGACGGGTCGTGTCCGATGTCGCGACCGCGGTGCGGGCCGCCGGCTGACGCCCGGGCGGTCCAGCCCTCCCATTGACGCTGGTTCGACCTCTGTTTTCCCTCGGTTTTCCAGCAACGGACCGCAATCGACCTATCACGCCTCCAGCCTGTGTTAGGGTGATCGTCGAGACCTGAGCCTCGCCCCGAATTGCACTTTTTTGCACCTTGCACCGTTTTTCGCGGTGCAGTGCAATTCGGCCTCATCGCGCCCAGGGCCGGATGGCGCGCTGGGTCCGATTGCCCGACACCCGATTGCCGCGCGCGCCGTCGCCGTCGTCGGCGCTGGAGCCATACGGCCAGCCGGCGTCGTCGCCGCAATAGCGTCGCCGCCCTTCACGCGCGCCCACCACGACCGTGCGCGGCCTCAACCAGGCCGCGCCGGAAAACACATTGTCCGTGATCTGATTGTAGGACGGCGTCTGGTGACGGATCACCCCGTCCTCGCCGCAGTTGCGATAGAGGAATATCCCGCCCTGGCCGTGCAGGGCGAAGCGGTTGTCGACGATGCGGTTGGCGCCCGACCCGTCCACGGCGATCTGCTCGCGCCCGGTGCGGATGTCGAATTCGTTGTCCCGTATCTCCGCCCCCGCGCTCTCGGCGTCCAGATAGATGGCCGTCGAGGTCGATCGGCCGGCGAAGGTCGAGCCGGTCACCGTCGTGCGCGTCACGCCCGGCCCGACATAGAGGGGGATGGTCCCCGTCGCCTCGAACCGCACCCGCTCGACCCGCACCTGGGTCGGGGCCGCGGCCTGGGCGGCGCGCGTGTGATCGGGCGTGCGCGACGAGGCCCGAAAGTCGCGCATCGACCCGCCCGCGCCCATGCCCCAGATTCGGATGTTGCCCGCCACCACGCAGTCACGCACCGTCACGCCGGACGGGCGGCTCCAGCCCGCATTCTCTCGCCGTGACCAGATGGCGATGGTCGGAATCCGCGTCGTCGCCTCGCCTGGCGTCTCGACCCGCCCGCCGCCGCAATCCAGCGCCGCGCCCGAGGCCTCGGAGCCCTCGATCAGCACCGGCCGGCGTACGTCGCGCCCGGACAGCACGGCCCGGCACATCATACGATAGGGTTCCGCCGAGGGCTGCGTCAGCGCCTCGACCTCGGCCTTCGTGCAGGCCCGCGCCGCCGGAGTCCCGGTCTGGATCGCCAGCGCGGCCAGCACGTCGATCATCGTCAGGGCAGCGGCGTCGCCAGCGCCGCCCGCTCGGCCGCGCAGCCGGGGTTGGTGCGGCCGCTCGCGCGTGCGGCGACCAGTTCGGCCCGCGCCGCCAGGGCGTCCTCGGCGAAGGCCGGCGTCGCCGCGATCTCGGCGGCCACCGCCCGTCCGATGGCCTCTCCGGCCGACACGTCGCTGGGGTAGTGCATGGCGCAGATCAACCGGCTGATCCCGATCTCGCGCCCGATCCGGCGCACGGCCTCGGCCCGGTTCGGCTCCAGCGCCGCGAAGGTCTCGGCATAGGCCGTCCCGACCGCCGCGCTGCCGGACGGATAGGAGGCGCTCTTTCGCGCGGCGGCGTCCAGTCTCTGACAGGCCTGACGCTGGGGGTCGTCGCCGACCGGCCGGGGGCGCGCGGCCCGCGCCTTCACCCTTTCGGCCACGCCGTTGGCGTCGTGAAAGGCGCGCGCCATGATCCGGTCCAGCGTGGGGGTTTGGGCCGATCCCAGCCTCACCCCCAGGGCGCAATCGAAGTGCTGCAGCGCCAGCGGCGGACGCAGTTCGGCGTGGGCCGTCGCCAGCAGCCAGCGGTCCCCGCCCTGCAGCGCCGCATAGCGCGCAGAGGCCGCCTTGTCCGCCCGGTCGGTCGCCGATCCCGGGGCGGGCGGGGGCGGGACCGCCTGGGCAAGGCGCGCCAGATCGGCCGGCGCCAGATAACCCGTCCCGCTTTCCAGGAAGACCGGGGGATGCGCAGGGCCGGGCGCGCAAGCCGCCAGCAGCAGCGCCGCCAGCGCGCCGCCCGCAGCCGCAGCCCTCACCGGCCCTCGCTCCAACTCAATTGCACCGAGGTGTTTCCCTCGGCCGGCGCGGCGACGACCGACAACTTGGCTCCGTCCGGTTCTCCGTCGGCGGCGCCGTAGGCCCGCGCGTCCCCCTGGTTCATGCCCATGACGGGCCGCAGCCCGGCCTGGGCGGCCCGGTCGCGGTAGTAGGCGATCACCTCGTCCGGGGTGGCGCTGGTTTCGAAGGTCACCAGCCCGCCCTGCCCCGCATCGCCGGCGGCGATGACGGCGGGCGCCTCGGCCGTGGCGCCGGGATACAGGGCGGCGAAGGCGGGCGCGCCCGGCGCCGCCGGCTCGGCCTCGCCCAAGGCGGCGGCCGGGGTCGGCGCATCGGTCGGAGCCTGGACCGGCGCCGGTTCGGACGCCTCGAGCACAGGCGTCTCCGACGCAGGCTCGGCCGGTTGCGCGGTCCGGTCGCATCCGGCAAGGCCAAGAACCATGAAAGCGGCCGAAGCCGCCAGTCGTCGCATCATCGAGGGAATATCCCGGGCGCAGGGTCGAAGCGCCACCGTGGCGCCTCCGTATGGCGGCGGCAAGGCGAAGGGCTCACGCCCCCTCGCGCTTCCCCTTCTCCGCGTTGCTCAAGGCCTCGCCCTCTTCGGCCAGTGCGCGATTGATGCGGGCCGAATCGGGATCGTCGTCCGAACCGCTGGCCGAGCCGCCCCGCAACGATCCGGCGCGAGTGTCGGAGCCGGAGTCGGTCCCGTCCAGCGCCTCGATCAGGGCGTCGGCGCGGTGGCCCAGGTCCGGCTTCTCGCCCATGTCGGCGGCCTCTCGGGCGTCCTCGCCGTCCGCGGTCTTCGGCGGCAGGGGCTTGGGGGGCTGGTCGGTCATCGCGCGCTCCTTCGCTACGGCAGACTCAAAGCCGCAGCTTCGGTTGCGGTTCCCCTTGATCTGTCGGCGGGCGTCCCGATCTAGGCGTCATGATCCCGTTCTCAGTTCTCGACCTGTCGCCCATCGTCGAAGGCGGCGACGCCCGCCGCGCCCTGGACGAGACCCTGGCCCTGGCCCAGGCCGCCGAACGCCTGGGCTACGAGCGGTTCTGGCTGGCCGAACATCACAACATGCCCGGCATCGCCAGCGCGGCCACCGCGATCGTGATCGGTCACGTGGCGGCCGGGACCCGGCGCATCCGCGTCGGCTCGGGCGGCGTCATGCTGCCCAACCACGCGCCGCTGGTCGTCGCCGAACAGTTCGGCACGCTGGAGACCCTGTTCCCCGGCCGCATCGACCTGGGCCTGGGCCGCGCGCCCGGCACGGACGGGGCGACGGCGCGCGCCCTGCGCCGCTATTTCGACGCCGCCGACCAATTTCCGCGCGACGTGGCCGAACTGATCCACTGGTTCGAGCCGGAAACGCCGGGGCAGGCCGTCCGCGCCGTACCCGGCGCCGGCCTGCGCGTTCCGATCTGGCTGCTGGGCTCCAGCCTGTTCAGCGCCCAGCTGGCCGGCCAGCTAGGCCTGCCTTACGCCTTCGCGAGCCATTTCGCCCCCGAACTTCTGCTGGAGGCCCTGGCCCTCTACCGAAGGTCGTTCGAGCCGTCCGAACACCTGGACAAACCCCACGCCATGGCCGCGATCAACGTCTTCGCCGCCGACACCGACGAAGAGGGCGTGCGGCTGTCCACCTCCATGCAACAGAGCTTCGCGCGCCTGACCACGGGCAAGCCCGGCAAGCTTCCGCCCCCCGTCGATGATATCGCCGCCGTCCTGACGCCGCAGCAGATCGAGAGCGCCCGCGGGCGTCTGCTTTATTCCGCCGTCGGCGGCCCCGAGACCGTGCGCCGCAAGCTGGCCGATTTCATCGCCCTGACCGGCGTGGACGAGCTGATGGTCACGGGCATGATGCACGACAACGCCGCCCGCATCCGCAGCCTCGAGATCGTCGCCGACGCCCGTTCAGCCTTGGAAACGGCCGAGGCCGCCTAGAGCCCCGCCAGGAAATCGAGCAGCAGGGCGTTCACCGCGTCCGCCCGTTCCTGCTGGATCCAGTGCCCCGCGCCCGGCAGCACCTCCATGCGGGCCAGCTTCGGAACCCAGTCCTTCATCGTCGCCTCCTGCCGCCCGGCGTAGTGGCGCACCGGATCGTTCTCGCCGACCACGAACAGGGCGGGCACGGCGATCCTCTGGTCCTGCACGAAGGCGGTCAGGGACCAGTTCAGGTCCAGCGCCCGATACCAGTTCAGCGGCCCGTCGAATCCGGCGGCCGCGAAGGCGTCGACATACTCCTGGAAATGGTCCTGGCTCATCCACGGCGGCAGGGTCGCCGCATCGTCGATGCTGTCCAGCAGGCTGACGCCCTCGGGCATGAAGCCTGTGGAGCGTCGCTCCGCCGGGGTCGCCCCGTCATAGGCGAAGAACAGCTTTCTCAGCGTCGTCGCCGGATCGGCCTCCAGGTCCCGGTGCGCGTCCGGCGCCTGGAAGCGGTTGATGTAGAGATCGCCCTGCCCCGCCTTCCTGGCCAGGGCGGCCATGGCGGGGGTGGGCGGCCCGCCCGGACGCCGCGGCTGGAACGGCACCGACAGGCCCGCCACGGCGGTGAAGATGTCGGGCCTCAGCAGCGCGCAATGCCAGGCGACCGGCGCCCCCCAGTCGTGGCCGACCACCGTGCAGGTCCGCGCGCCCAGCGCCCGGACCAGATCGACCATGTCCCCGACCAGGTTCAGGATCGAATAGGCCGCCACGCCCTGCGGCCGTTCGGTCCCGCCATAACCGCGCATGTCCGGCGCCACGGCGCGATAGCCCGCCGCCCCCAGCGCCTCGACCTGGGCGCGCCAGCTGACGCCCAGTTCGGGAAAGCCGTGGATCAGCAGCACCAGCGGCCCCTCGCCCGCCTCCAGAACCTGCTGGGACAGGCCTTCGGTCTTGATAAGCCGTGTCTGCATCGCCACCCTCCCGGCGGCCTTTTCGCCGCTCATGCATTAGGACGGACATGACCCGCCTCGTCACCTTCGCCGACGGTACGACCGTCCCCGCCCTTGGCCAAGGCACCTGGGAGATCGGCGACGCCGCCGCCCGCCGCGACGCCGAGCAGGCGGCGCTGGCGCGCGGGATCGACCTGGGCATGACCCTGATCGACACGGCCGAGCTTTACGGCGACGGGCGCGCCGAACGCCTGGTGGGCGAGGTCATCGCCGGTCGCCGCGACGAGGTCTTCCTGGTCTCCAAGGTGAAGCCGGAAAACGCCTCCGAAATGAGGATGATGCTGGCCTGCGAGAAGTCGCTTGAACGGCTGGGCGTCGACCGGATCGACCTCTACCTGCTGCACTGGGAGGGCCGCATTCCGCTGGAGGAGACCGTCGACGCCTTCCAGGAGCTGGTGGACGAGGGGATGATCGCCCGCTGGGGCGTGTCCAACCTGGACCTTCGCACGATGGAGCGGCTGGTCGACATCGACGGCGGAAACGACTGCGCCGCCAACCAACTGCTCTACAACCTGGGTTCCCGCGGCGTGGAGTTCGACCTGCTGCCGTGGATGCAGGCCCGCGACATGCCGATGATGGCCTATTCGCCGCTGGGGCGCGGCGGGCTGCTGGAACACCCGCTGATCGTCGACATCGCCGACCGCCACGACGCCTCGCCGGCCCAGGTGGCCCTGGCCGCCGCCCTGCGTCACGACGGCGTCATCGCCATCCCCAAAGCGTCGTCGGTCGAGCATGTCGAAGCGAACGCGGACGCGCTGGACGTCCAGTTCGACGCCGAGGACCTGGAGCGGCTGGACCAAGCCTTCCCGCCTCCCAAGCACGAAACGCCGCTGGACATAATCTGACGCCGCCTCCCGATGGGAGGAGAGACAGACAGAAAGGGCCGGGATCGCTCCCGGCCCTTGTCGTCTTCAGTCTCAGCCTTTCGATCAGGCCGCCTTCTTCTCCGGCGCGAACTTGCCGTAGAAAGTCTCATTCTTGGCGGCCATGTCGCGCAGCAGCTGCGGGACCTTGAAGCGGTCGCCATAGGTCTGGGCCAAGCGGTCCGCCGTCTCGACGAACTTGGCCAGGCCGATCCCGTCGATCATGCTGATAGGACCGCCGGTCCAGGGCGCGAAGCCCCAGCCCAGGATGGCGCCCAGATCGGCTTCGCGCGGATCGTCGATGACGCCCTCTTCCCAGCAGCGGGCCACTTCGACGGCCTGGCGATACAGCAGGCGCGTCTTCAACTCGTCGATCTGGCCGAAGGCGCTCGGCTCTTCCGGCTTGTCGATGCCCTTGGTGGTCGGCGCCAGCTCGGCCAGGCCCTTCCAGATCGTCTTGGGCTTGCTGTCATAGTCGTAGAAGCCCTTGCCATTCTTGCGGCCAAAGCGTCCGCCCTCGACCATGGTGGCGACGATCTGCTCGCCCTCGTTGGGGACATACTTGTCGCCCAAGTCCGCCTTGGTCTGTTTGGCGATCTTGTAGGACAGGTCCAAGGCGACGTCGTCGTGCATCTCCAGCGGGCCGCGCGGCATGCCGGTCATGCGGCCGACATTGTCGATCAGCGCCGGACCATAACCTTCCTCCAGCATCGCCATGCCTTCCATCAGGAAGGTGGAGAAGCACCGCGAGGTGTAGAAACCTCTGGAGTCGTTGACGACGATCGGCGTCTTCTTGATCTTCAGCACATAGTCCAGCGCCTTGGCGATCGCCGCCTCGCCGGTCTTCTCGCCCAGGATGATTTCGACCAGCATCATCTTGTC
>NZ_DLMO01000050.1:1801-6094 GCF_002479325.1 Brevundimonas sp. UBA7534 | reverse complement strand
CGCTCTTCCGATCTCAGGGCCTGCTCATCACCCTGGACGAAGCCTCGCTGATCCTGGCCGACAGCCGCGACCCGGCCGAAACCAAGGCCCTTTACGAAGGTTGGCGCACCATCTCGCCGGTGATGAAGGCCGACTACGCCCGCATGGTCGACATCGCCAACGAGGGCGCGCGCGAGCTGGGCTTTTCCGACACCGGCGCCCTGTGGCGCTCGGGCTACGACATGCCCGCCGACGACTTCGCCGCCGAGACCGACCGGCTGTGGGATCAGGTCAAGCCCTTCTACGAAAACCTGCACTGCTACGTCCGCGCTCGCCTGAACGCCAAATACGGCGACGCGGTCCAGCCGGACCACGGGCCGATCCGCGCGGACCTGCTGGGCAACATGTGGTCCCAGCAGTGGGGCAACATCTACGACGTGGTCGCGCCGACCACGGGCGGGGCGTCCAGCTACGACCTGACCGAACTGCTGAAGGCGGCCGACTATGACCCTGTCAAAATGGTCAAGACGGGCGAGGGCTTCTACACCTCGCTTGGCTTGGAAGCCCTGCCGCAGACCTTCTGGGAACGCAGCCAGATCGTCCGGCCGCGCGATCGCGAGGTGGTCTGCCACGCCTCGGCCTGGGACTTGGACAACGCCGACGACATCCGCATCAAGATGTGCACCAACGTCAACGGCGACGACTTCTACACCGTGCACCATGAACTGGGGCACAACTACTATCAGCGCGCCTACAAGAACCAGCCGATGCTGTTCCGGAACGGCGCCAACGACGGCTTCCACGAGGCCATCGGCGACTTCGTCGGCCTGTCGGCCCTGACGCCCACCTATCTGAACCAGATCGGTCTGTTGCAGACCACGCCGGGCGCCGAGGAGGACATTCCCTTCCTGCTGAAGATGGCGCTGGACAAGATCGCCTTCCTGCCGTTCGCCCTGATGGTCGACCGCTGGCGCTGGGACGTCTTCTCGGGCGCGACCACGCCGGATCAGTACAACGCCGCCTGGAGCGCGGACATGTTGAAATACCAGGGCCTGGTCCCGCCGGGACCGCGCCCGGCCGACGCTTTCGACCCCGGCGCCAAGTACCATGTGCCTGGGAACACGCCCTACACCCGCTATTTCCTGGCCCACATCTATCAGTTCCAGTTCCACCGCGCCGCCTGCAAGCAGGCGGGCTGGACCGGCCCGCTGCACCGCTGCTCCATCTATGGCAACACCCAGGTCGGCCAGCGCTTCAACGCCATGCTGGAGATGGGCCAGTCGCGGCCCTGGCCCGAGGCGATGCAGGCCTTCACCGGCGAGACGACCAACGACGCCTCGGCTGTCGCAGACTATTTCGCCCCTCTGAACGCCTGGCTGACCCAGCAGAACCGTGGTCATCAGTGCGGCTGGTCCGAAACCTAACGGCGATTAACCGTCACGGTTGGGGCTTCCCTTAACCGGGCGGCGCCACACTGTCGTCATGCCGGGCGGATCGCGCCCGACGGGGATCGATGATCTTGACGGTTCTGACCGCGCTTTCCGGGGCTTTGGCCCGCCTGTCGTCCGTGGCCGCAAGGCTGCGTGGCGACCGGCGCGGCAACGTCGCCATCCTGTTCGCCCTGGCCCTGCCGACGCTGGTCATGGTGGTGCTGGGCGGCATCGACATCCAGCGGGTGACGACCGTGCGCGCGAACCTCCAGGACGCCCTGGACGCCGCCACCCTGGCCGCCGCGCGTTCGCCCTATGTCGAAGACGATGACCTGACCGAAGTCGGGTTGAACGTGCTGAAGGCCAACATGCAGGGCTTTCCGGGCGTCACGATCAACGACTCGGCCATCCGCTTCAAGCTGGAGAACGGCGAGATCGTAGTGGCCAACGCCACGGTCGACGTGAAGACCCTGGTGGCCAACATCGTCCTGCCGCCCTACGGCAAGATCCTGGACGACACCCTGCCCGTGGGCGCCCACTCCGAGGTCAACCGCTCGACCAAGGATGTGGAAGTGGCCCTCGTGCTCGACATCACCGGCTCCATGTCGGGATCGCGCATCCGCGACTTGAAGGCCGCCGCCAACGACCTGGTGGATATCGTGGTGCAGGACGAGGCCCGCCAGGCGGTCACACGCACCCGGATCGCTCTTGTGCCCTATTCGATGGGAGTGAACGCCGGCGACTACGCCGCCGCCGCGCGCGGCGATATTCGCGGTCGAACCGACATCGACGCGGCGGACTGGGGCACGGGCTCGACCAAGGCGGTCAGCGGCGTGACCAAGGGAACCCAGACCACGGTCAAGGCCAACAGCCACGGTTTCCAGAACAACGACTACGTCTGGCTGACGGGCGTCTCCAGTTCGGGCGGGGGTTCCAGCCTGGCCTCACGCGTGAACAACAAGGCCTACCGGGTCCAGCGGGTGGACGCCAACAACGTGCGACTGCAGACTTGGAACGGTTCGTCCTGGGTCGAATACAGCACCTCGGGCTACAACAACTATTCGTCGGGCGGCACGCTTCGGAAATGCCAAGTCTCGACCTGCGAGGTGGTGGCCACCTCCGTGAACCACGGTCTACAGACCGGCGAGAACATCCGCATCGCCGACGTGCGCGGCCTGACCGTCCTGAACAGCGACAATCGCTCGGCCACGCGGCTGGACAAGGACACCTTCGTCGTCAACGGCCTGCTGCCCGACAGCGTGGGCAGCCAGACCTACAGCAGCGCCGGCGCCGACTACGTTCAGTGCCTGGAGCTCGGCTGCCAGTTCTACAAGTTCAGCAACTACTACGGCTCGACCCGCATACAAGAGGTGAAGACCTGCGTCAGCGAGCGCATCGGCGCGGGCATGTACGCCGAATCCGCGCCCGGCTCTGCTCCCGTGGGCTTGACCTATCCCTCGTCGGACAATCGCTGTCTGGACGCCACCATACTGCCGCTCACTTATAAGAAGGACGTGCTGAAGACCCAGATCAACAGCTATCAGCCCGTAGGATCCACCGCCGGCCAAGTCGGGGTCGAATGGGGCTGGTACATGGTCTCGCCCGTGTTCGGCGCCATCTTCCCCAGCGACAACCGCCCGGATCCGTATGACGCGCAAAAGCGGCTGAAGGTCGTGATCCTGATGACGGACGGGGAGTTCAACACCCCCTACTGCAACGGCGTGGTCGCCGGCGCCATCTCAGGCAGCGGCGACGTCAACCAGCACATCGGCTGTTCGCAATACACTGGATCCAACCTCAGGAACCAACCCGTCGGCCAATACAGCAATCCGTTCGCGCGCTCGGTGGAGATGTGCAAGCAGATGAAGGCCGCGGGCGTGATCGTCTATACGGTCGGCTTCGACATCAGCTCCAGCAGCGGCGGCGCCGGCGTGGACACGGCCAAGGAGGTGATGCAGCAGTGCGCCACCAACAGCGACCATGTCTACCTGCCCGAAAACGGCGCCTCGCTGAAGTCGGCCTTCGGCGCCATCGGCCGCAGCATCAGCCAACTGCGCATCACCCGCTGATCCCGCGTCGCCGCCCGCTTGGTCAGAGCAGGCGGATCTCGCGCAGGCGTTCGGTCAGATAGTCCTCCGCCAGGATGGTCTTGCCCGCATAGCGGTCCGGATTGTCCGGCGTGATCGCGCTGGGCAGGGTCTCGATCGGGAAGTCCGGGTTGAAGTGCAGGAAGAAGGGCGTCGAATAGCGCGCGAAGCCGCGCCGTTCGGGCGCCGGATTGACCACCCGGTGCGTCGTCGACGGCAGGACGTGGTTGGTCAGCCGCTGCAGCATATCGCCGATGTTGACCACCAGGGCGCCCGGCGGCGGGGCGATATCCAGCCAGCTGCCGTCCTTTTCCTTCAGCTGCAGGCCGGCCTCCTCGGCCCCGAGCAGCAGGGTGATGACGTTGATGTCCTCGTGCGCGCCGGCGCGCACGCCCGGCGCATCGGCCGGGACCGGCGGATAATGCAGCATCCTGAGCACGCTGTTGCCCAGTTCGACCTTGTCGTCGAAATAGCCGTCATCGAGCTTCAGGTATCGGGCGATGGCCTTGAGGATCTTGCGGCCCAGGGCGTCCAGATCTTCGAACATCCCATAGAGATGATCCCGGAACCCCTCGATCTCGGCCGGCCAGACGTTGTCGCGCATATATTGGCGATAGGGATGGCCCTCGGGCAGTTCCCGGCCGACATGCCAGAATTCTTTGAGGTCGACCGTGGTCGCGCCCTTGGCCGCCTCCACGCCGAACGGCGTCAGGCCGCGCGCCCCGCCCGTGCCCGGCTGGTGATAGCGGCGCTTGACCTCTTCCGGCAGGGCGAAGAAGGCCTTGGCGTCGTCGATG
>NZ_DLMO01000050.1:1239-1627 GCF_002479325.1 Brevundimonas sp. UBA7534 | reverse complement strand
CGATGGCGGCGGTGATGCGCGCCTCGTCCAACCCGTGGTCGGCGACGACCGCGAAGCCGTAACGGGCGAAGGAGGCCCCCAGCCGATCGCTGAAAGCCTGAAAGTCGGTGTCGTACAGGCCCATCGACACGGGCTGGACCCCCCTGGGGGCGGTTTCGGATGGGGCGGTCGGGCTCGAACTCACGGCGGGGTCCTCGGTGTCTGAAGCGGCGGCGTTCATACGCCTATTCCGCGACCATGTCAGTTCAGCGGCGCGTTCAGGAATGGTACAGCTTGGAACCTGCACCATAAGCATACGTTTTCGCGCCAGACCGCATAACAGGAAGGACATCATCCATGCGCGCCAAGATCATCGTCGCCGGCGTTTCCATCGCCGCCCTGCTGGGCG
>NZ_DLMO01000050.1:0-1077 GCF_002479325.1 Brevundimonas sp. UBA7534 | reverse complement strand
CGGCCTGCGCACGGGCCGCGACGTCGTCATCGCCGCCCTGCTGGGCGCCGCCGCCTGCACCACGACCGACCCGTACCGCTCGGGCCCCGTGCGCAACAACACGGGCACCGGCGCCATCGCGGGCGCGCTGGGCGGCGCCGTTCTGGGTTATCTGACCAACACCTCGAACGGCGAACAGGGCCGCAAGAACGCCCTGATCGGCGCCGGCATCGGCGCCTTGGGCGGCGCGGCGGTCGGCCAGTACATGGACCGCCAGCAACGCGCCATGGAGGCCGAGCTGTCCGGCAGCGGCGTCGGCGTCGCGCGTCAGGGCGACAATCTGGTGCTGCGCATGCCCTCGGACGTGACCTTCGCCACCAACCAGTCGTCCATCGACCCGCGTTTCCTGCCGGTCCTCGACGACGTGGCCCGGGTGCTGCAGGAATACGATCGCTCGACCATCGACATCATCGGCCATACCGATTCCTCGGGCGGCGACGCCATCAACCAGCCGCTGTCCGAACGCCGCGCCAGCAGCGTCGCTTCGGAACTGGTCCGTCGTGGCGTCCTGGCCGAACGTCTCTATGTGGCGGGCAACAGCTCGCGCAATCCGGTCGCTTCCAATGCGACGCCGGAAGGCAAGGCGCAGAATCGGCGCGTGGAAATCCTGATCCGCCCGTTCACGGGCTGATCCAAGCCGAAGCGTAGAGGAAGGGCGGCGCCAGGCGGCGTCGCCCTTTTTTGTGCGGGTTTCGCGGCGGCGCTTGCCGGGATTCGGCGAACGTGGTCCTCTCGCTTCGCAAGGGAGCTTTGCGCGTGGACGCGGAAGACGAAGGCCTGTTCGAGGGACTGAAGCTGGCGGCCGTCGCGGTGGTCTGCGCCCTCCTGACCGCTGCAATCGTCATCGGTGCGGGCCAGACGGTCCTGGCGCGTCAGGCGTCCGCTTCCGGCGACGGCGCGCCGCCGACGCTTCTGGTGCGCTCTAGGGTCCGGACTCATTTGGCCCAGTAGGCGACGGTTGCGGCGATGAGGACGCCGGAGAGGAAGTTTGCGGCGAGCTTGTCATAGCGAATGGCGACGCGCCGGAAGTCCTTGAGC
>NZ_DLMO01000052.1:7456-11541 GCF_002479325.1 Brevundimonas sp. UBA7534 | reverse complement strand
CTGGCCATCGAGGCGGGCGAGGACGGCGGCTTCGTGCGGGTCATCGCGTCGAAGTCCGACCACCGCATCCTGGGCGTCCAGGCCGTCGGCCAGCACGTCTCGGAACTGTCGAACAGTTTCGCCCAGATGCTGGAGATGGGGGCGGTGCTGGAGGATGTGGCCGGAACCATCCACGTCCACCCCACCCTGGGCGAAGCCTTCCACGAGGCGTCGCTGCGGGCGCTGGGCCACGCCATCCATATTTGAGGGCGCTATCGCTCGCCGCGCGGCGGCTCGCTGCTTGAGCGCGGCGGTTCGTGCGCCGCGGGGCGCCCTGCCCCTCCGCTAAAGTCTTATCGCCCCGTGGAGCCGAAGCCGCCGGTGCCGCGGGCGGTGTCGTCCAGCGCCTCGACCTCGCGCCAGTCGGCGCGTTCGTGCCGGGCGATCACCAGCTGGGCGATGCGCTCGCCGCGGCGGATGACGAAGGGCTCGGCGCCGATATTGGCCAGGATCACGCCGCACTCGCCGCGATAGTCGCTGTCGATGGTGCCCGGCGCATTGGGGCAGACGACGCCGTGCTTCAGCGCCAGGCCCGACCGCGCCCGCACCTGCGCCTCGTAACCCAGCGGCAGCGCGATCTTCAGCCCCGTCGGCACCAGGACGCGCTGGCCCGGCGCAAGGGTCAGCGGCTGGTCCTCGGGCACCGCCGCGCGCAGGTCCATCCCCGCCGATCCGGCCGTCTCATAGGCCGGCAGGGGCAGTCCTTCCGAATGGGGCAGGCGCTGGATCTGGACACGGGTGACGGTCATGCGGGGTCCTTGAACTGTTCGGCGATGCGGGCCGCCAGGCGGCGGGCGATGGCGGTCTTGGACTGGCGCGGCCAACTTTCGACGCCCGAGGCCGTGACCAGCAGGACGGCGTTGCCGTCCGAGCCGAACACCTCGTCCGAGACGTCGTTGCCGACGATCCAGTCGCAGCCCTTGCGCGAGAGCTTGGCGCGCGCGTTGGCCTCCAGGTCCTGGGTTTCGGCGGCGAAGCCGATCACCAGCCTGGGCCGGTTCGGACCGGGCCGCGACAGCCCCGCCAGGATGTCGGGATTCTCGACCAGCGACAGGGTCGGCGGCCCGCCCGGCGCCTTCTTGATCTTGGCCCCGGCGACGGTGTCCACGCGCCAGTCGGCCACGGCGGCCGACAGCACGGCGATGTCGGCGGGCAGCGCGTCCTGTGTCGCCTTCTGCATCTCCAGCGCGCTCTCCACGTCGATCCGGCTTACCCCGACGGGGGCGCCCAGGGCGGTCGGCCCCGACACCAGGGTCACATCGCAGCCCAGTTCGGCCAGGGCGGCGGCGATGGCGTAGCCCTGCTTGCCGCTGGAGCGGTTGGTCAGGCCCCGCACCGGGTCGATCGGCTCGAACGTCGGGCCGGCGGTGACCACGGCCTTGCGCCCCGCCAGAGGCCGCCAGGCGACGCCCGCCATCAGCCCCTCGATCGCCTCCAGGATCGCGGCCGGCTCGGCCATCCGGCCCGGCCCGAACTCGCCGCAGGCCATCTCGCCCTCATCCGGCCCCACGACCGCGACGCCGTGGAAGCCGTCGAAATTCCTGAGCCGCGCGACATTGGCCTGGACCGCCGGATGCAGCCACATGCGTACATTCATCGCCGGAGCCAGCAGCACCCGCTTGTCCGTGGCGATCAGGGTGGTGGAGGCCAGGTCGTCGGCGATCCCGTTGGCCGCCTTGGCGATCAGCCCCGCTGTCGCCGGCGCCACGACCACCAGGTCGGCCCAGCGCGACAGCTCGATATGGCCCATCGTCGTCTCTTCGTCGGGATGGAACAGGTCAGAGCGCACCGGATGGCCGCTCAGCGCCGCCAGCGACAGGGGCGTGACGAACTGGGCCCCGGACTCCGTCAGGATGATCCGCGTCTCGCCGCCCGCCTTGGCGATCAGCCGCACCAGCTCCAGCGCCTTGTAGGCGGCGATTCCGCCGCCGACGATCAGCAGCACCTTGCGGTTGGAAAGCGGGCGCGTGTCCATACGCCTGATCTAGCCCCCCCGCGTGACGGCGTCGAGACGACGGCGCAGAACATTGCAGGAACAATAAAGTTGTGCTTTCGTCGCGTCCAGCGGGTGATGGAGGGACAAATGAACACGCTGAAGACGGGATCGGCCGCGCTGGCGATCATGGCCTTGTTGACCACGGCGGCCTGCGACAACGCCTCGGCGGTCCAGACGCGGGACCTGGCCGAGGGCGAGACGGCCCAGCCGGTCGGTCTGGTCGACGCATCGACAGAGACGGCGGCCGCCTCGGGCCAGGCGGCCAAGCCCGCCTTGACGGCCAGCCGGCGCGAGACCGTCGACGCCAAGATCGCCCGCCTCTACGAGCGCAACGGCGCCGACTTCGCCGCCCGCTCGCCCGAGGATTACCTGGCCAAGGTGGAGGCCTTCACCGCCAAGCCGCCGTCGGGGACCGAGACGGCCAAGAGGCCGAACGGCGACACCCTGCTGTACCAGGCCTCGACCAACACCTTCGCGGTGGTGGCCCGCGACGGCACGCCGCGCACCATGTTCAAGCCGACGACGGGGGCCGATTACTGGGCCGAACAGAAGGCTGCGGCCCCGACCTTCGGCCAGCGTCGCCAATCGACGGCGGACGCCGGCTGATATAGAGGCGGGGTCTGACACAGGATCCCGCCGCATGGACGACGCCCCCCCCTTCGACACCCCGCCGCTGAAGACCGCCCTGATCTATGATTTCGACGGCACCCTGGCGCGCGGCAACATGCAGGAGGTCAGCTTCATCCCCTCGGTGGGCATGGGGATCGGCGACTTCTGGGAGGAAGCCGAGCGCCTGACGCGCCAGGCCGACGGCGACGGCATCCTGATGTACATGCAGCTGATGTTGCACCATGCGCGGCAGAACGGCCGCCCGGTGACACGCGAGACCCTGCGCGACCACGGCCGGGAGGTGGCGCTGTTCGAAGGCCTGAAGGACCTCAGCTGGTTCGAGCGGATGAACGCCTTCGGCCGCCGCTACAATCTGGAGATCGAGCATTACATCGTCTCCGCCGGGCTGGAGGAGATGATCGAGGGCACGCCCATCCGCCCCGCCCTGACCCACGTCTTCGCCTCCCACTACGTCTATGACGACAAGGGCCAGGCCGCCTGGCCGGCGGTGGGCGTCAACTACACCACCAAGACCCAGTACCTGTTCCGCATCAACAAGGGCGTGCGAAACCACTGGGAGCACGAGCGGATCAACCATTTCATCCCCGACGACGAACGCCCCGTGCCCTTCGAGCGGATGATCTTCATCGGCGACGGCGACACCGACGTGCCGACCATGAAGATGATGCACACCAAGGGCGGCTTCTCGATCGCCGTCTACGACCCCCGCTCAAACGAGAAGGACCAGAAGAAGGTCTATTCGCTGATCTCGGAGGACCGGGTGAACTTCGTCGCCGCCGCCGACTACCGCGAGGGCTCGGCGCTGGACCTGATCGTGAAGGGACTGGTCGGCCGCATCGCCATCACCGCCGGCACCATGCCCGCGGGCGTGTGAGGCTCAGCCGTCCTCGCGGACGTGGGCCAGCCAGTCCTGGCTCTGCATCTCGTTGAAGCGCGACACGGTGCGCTCGAACTCGAAGGCGCCGACGCCTTCGGTGTAGAGCGCCTGGGGCCGGGCGGCGGCCAGGACGATCAGCCTGGTCCTGGCCTCATAGAGGGCGTCCACCAGCGTCACCAGCCGACGCGCCTCGTGATGGTTGGCCGGCCCCAGCACCGGCACATCCTCCAGGAACAGGGTGTGGAAACGCCGGGCGATGGCCAGATAGTCCTGCGGCCCCAGCGCGCGGCCGCACAGTTCGGCGAAGGTCGCGCGCGCCATCGAGCCGACCGTACGCGCCAGGATCACCTCGCGCCCCAGCACCGTCAGATGCGCCGGCTCCTCGGGCTCGCCGCCCTTCAGTTCGCGCCACAGCTCCTCGAAGGCGGCGCGGTCGTCGGGGGTGTGCCAGACCTGGGACGAGGACAGCCGGTCCAGCCGCCAGTCGCGCGCGCCCGCCGTCTCCACCACCACGCAACGCTCGCGGATGATGTCGATGAAGGG
>NZ_DLMO01000052.1:0-7314 GCF_002479325.1 Brevundimonas sp. UBA7534 | reverse complement strand
GCGTCGGCGATGTCGGTGACCTGCAGTTCGTCGAAGCACAGCAGCCGCGCCTCCGACGCGATCAGTTTCGCGACTGGCGGAATAGGGTCGTCGCCCTTGTGCGTGCCGAACACGGCCTTCCTGGCCTTGGCGTCGCCCTCGCGCCACTGACGCACCAGGTCGTGGACCCGGGCCATGAAGGCGTGGAAGTGGGCGCGTTTTTTCCTCGGCTCGGGCGTGGCGGAATAGAACAGGTCCATCAGCATGGACTTGCCGCGTCCGGGCGGCCCCCACAGATAGACTCCCCTGACCTCCGGCGGCCGGCCGAACAGGCCGCGCTTGGCCAGATCGGTCTCCAGCCGCTCCAGCGCCGTGATCACCCCCTGCTGGGCGGGGTCGGGCGTCAGCACGCCTTCGTCCACGCGGATGTCGTAGGCGCTGCGGATGCGGGAGGTCATGCAGCCCTGCTTAAAGGCCGGGGCAGCGAAAAGCGATTGCTTCACGGCCGCGAACGCCTAATTGCAGAGCGCTTCTCCAAACACACAATCGTCGCGCTGAAGCAGCGAGGCTCCGCGAGCCGAGCGATAGCGCGTCCGAAGGACTGACAAAGATGGGTTATCGCGTCGCGATCGTCGGGGCCACGGGCAATGTGGGCCGCGAAATGCTGAACATCCTGGAGGAAGTGAACTTCCCCGTGGACGAACTGCACGCCATCGCCTCGCGAAAATCCAAGGGCGTCGAGGTGTCCTTCGGCGACAAGACCGTCAAGTGCCAGGACATCGAGCAGTTCGACTTCTCCACGGTCGACATCGTGCTGATGTCGGCGGGCGGCGGGGTGTCGCGCGAATGGTCCGAGAAGATCGGCAAGGCCGGCCCCATCGTGATCGACAACTCCTCGGCCTTCCGCAAGGACCCGGACGTGCCGCTGATCGTGCCCGAGGTGAACCCGGACGCGGTCAAGGACGCCAAGAAGAAGAACATCATCGCCAACCCCAACTGCTCGACCGCCCAGTTGGTCGTGGCGCTGAAGCCGCTGCACGACGCGGCTAAGATCAAGCGCGCGGTGGTGTCGACCTATCAGTCGGTGTCCGGCGCCGGCAAGGAGGGCATGGACGAACTGTGGAACCAGACCAAGGCCATATACGGCCTGGGCGACGCCACACCCAAGAAGTTCCCCAAGCAGATCGCCTTCAACGTCATCCCCTTCATCGGCGCCTTCCAGGACGACGGCTACACCGACGAAGAGCAGAAGATGTGGGACGAGACGCACAAGATGCTCGACCCGAACATCAAGCTGACCGTGACCTGCGTGCGGGTGCCGGTGTTCGTGGGCCACTCCGAAGCCGTGACGGTCGAGTTCGATCGCCCGATCGAGCCGGACGAGGCGCGCGCCATCCTGCGCGAGGCGCCGGGCGTCCTGGTGGTCGATAAGCAGGAGCACGACGGCTACATCACCCCGGTCGATGCGGCGGGCGAGTTCGCGGTGTACGTCTCGCGCATCCGCAAGGACCCGACGGTCGAGAACGGCCTGAGCTTCTGGGTGGTGTCGGACAATCTGCGCAAGGGCGCCGCCCTGAACGCGGTCCAGATCGCCCAGCTTCTGGACGAGACGGGCACGATCAAGTCGTCGACCGGCTATCGCACCCTGACGGTCTGACCCCATATGCCGCCGGGCGGGCCTCCCCTGCCCGGCGGACCGAGGACCTTTCCCATGTCGCCCAGCCCGACCGACCCGCGCGCGGTCGCGACCGCTGTCGCCAGCTACACCCTGTGGGGCCTGCTGCCGCTGATGTTCATGGCCATGGCGGCGCATGGCTTCGCCGCGGCCGAGATCCTGGCCCACCGGGCGGTGTGGTCGGTGTTCGTGGCCGGCCTGTTCGTGTTGCTGGCGGGCCAGTGGGGCGAGGCGCGGTCGGTCCTGGCCCAGCCGCGCACCTTCGGCTGGCTGGTGCTGTCGGCGGTGATGATCGCGACGAACTGGAGCCTCTATGTCTTCGCCACGACGCACCACGCGACGCTGGAGGCCAGCCTGGGCTACTACATCAACCCGCTGCTCAACATGGCGGCGGGGGCGGTGCTGTTCCGCGAACGGATCGACCGGCTGAGCGGCGTCGCCATCGGCCTGGCGGCCTTGGGGGTGGCGATCCAGACCCTGGCCCTGGGCCATGTGCCCCTCATCGGCCTGACGCTGGCGGTGACCTTCTGCGCCTATGCGGTGATCCGAAAGCGGGTCGCGGCCTCGGCCCAGACGGGGCTGTTCGTCGAGTGCCTGGTGCTGCTGCCGGTCGGGGCGGTCTTCCTGGCGTGGCTGGCGACGCATGGGCAGGCGACGGGCTTCTCCTCTCCGGCCGGGCTGGCCTGGGCGCTGGTCAACGGGCCGGCGACCGTCATCCCCCTGGTGCTGTTCGCCTGGTCGGCGCGGCGGCTGCCGCTGTCGACGGTGGGCTTCATCCAGTTCCTGGCCCCGACGCTCCAGTTCGCCTGCGGCGTCCTGACGGGCGAGGCGCTGACGCCGCTGCGGGTCGTCTCCTTCGTCTTCATCTGGGCCGGCGCCGGGGTCTTCGCCCTGGCCGCCTTCCGGCGCAGCCGGGCGGCCCGGCAGGCGATCCGTGAGACGGCGGAACCGGCCTAGAGCGCTCCGTACAGCGCCTCCAGCAGGCGCACGGCGCGCGGGTCGCCGATCAGGTGGGGCGACTGGCGGGTCATGACATAGGCGGCCGACAGGCGGCGCGACGGGTCGGCCATGGCCATGGAGCCGCCCCAGCCGTAGTGGCCCCAGGCTTCGCCCGGTCCGAAGACGTTGAGGCCGTCGTTGCGCATCAGCCCGGCGGCCCAGCTGATGGTGTAGGGCAGCACCTTGTCCGGGCCGTGGATGCGTTCGCGGGTCAGCTGTTCCAGGGTCGCATCCGTCAGCACCGCGCGGTCGCCCAGCCGCCCCCCGTTGGCCACCACGCCCATGAGGCGCGCCAGGCCCAGCGCCGTGCCGTGCAGGTTGGCGGAGGGAATTTCCATCCGCCGCCACTCGCTGGAGCCGCGGCCGCCGGGCGCCGAGCCCCGGTCGAGGAAGGCGGCCTGCTTGATCGGGTCGATGGGGCCGAGGCTGGGGGCGGCCGTGGGCTTCCGCATCTGGGCCACGCGGGGATGCTCGGCCTCGGGCAGGCCGATCCACAGGTCGAGGTCGGGAAAATCCTCGCGCAGGGCCTGGCCCATCGTGCGGCCCGTGACGCGGTGGAACAGTTCGTTGGCCAGATAGCCGACGGTGATCGGGTGATAGCCGGAGGCCGTGCCGGGCGCCCACATCGGCGCCTGGGCCGCCAGCTTCGCCACCACGGCGGGGGCGTCGAACCAGACCGCCGGATCGACCGCCTCGGAGAACCCCGGCAGCCCGGACTGGTGGCTCATCAACTGGGCGACGGTGACGTCCTGCTTTCCCTCGGCCGCGAACTCGGGCCAGACCGAGGCGACGGTCTGGTCGTAGGACAGCCGGCCCGCCTCGACCGCCGTGGCGATCAGCAGGGCCATGACCGCCTTGCCGGTGGAGAAGACCGGCGTCAGCGTCGTTTCGGTGAAGGGATGGGTGCGGGCCGTGTCGGCGTGGCCGGCCCAGAGGTCGACGACCGGCTGGCCCTCGATCAGCACGCTGAACCGCGCCGCCTGTTCGTTCAGCCCCTCGGGCGCATCGGTGAAGTTGGCGGCGAAAGCGTTGCGGACGGCGGCGAAGCGCGGGTCGCAGGTTCCGTGAATGGCGATGGCGTCGGTCATGAGACGGTCTTTAGCCTCTCGGCGGCGAGATTTCAGACCCTGGCCTCGAAAAACAGAGTCTGAATGGTGTGAATCGTCTGAAATCGGCTGTCAGGTGCTGGGTCGGCGATTTCGCACTCGGGGGCGAAAAGAGAGTCTGAATAGTCTGAATCGTCTGAAATGGGCCGCTGGCGTGAATTCGTGAGCCCCATCACCGTCACCCTCGGGCTTGTCCCGAGGGCCCACGGCGGAGATGGGTCCGACCGAGCCGCGTTTCGCTGTCCGCTGACCGGCCGCTCGCAGGTGATGCGGAACGGTGGGCCCTCGGGACAAGCCCGAGGGTGACGGGAGTGGAATATGAGATAGCCGTGGCTTTCCTCCCCTGAGGGGTCCGCGATCCAGCGATGATCGCACGGGTCGAAACCAAGGCGCGTCGATTGTCCGCCGGCGGCGCCAAGCGACTGAAACCACAGGATTTGGCGATCAAGATTGCGATCGCCGCCGCCGCGTCGCCTTCCGTTCCGGCAACGAAAAAGGCCTCCCGCCGAAGCGGGAGGCCTCTGATCGTTTCGATCCCGCGAGAGGATCAGGCCGCGGCGACCTCGGTCGCTTCCTCGGCCAGGATGGTCAGGCCCTCGCCGTTGACGTCGGCGAAGCCGCCCTTGACGTCGTAGCGGGTCACAGCGCCGCCGCTATAGACGCTCACCAGGCCCTCGCGCAGGGCGGTCATGAAGGGGGCGTGGTCCGGCAGGACGCCGAAGTCGCCCTCGACGCCCGGCGCGTCCACCTGGTCCACGAGGCCCGAAAAGACCTCGCGTTCCGGCGAGACGAGGGAGAAGTTCAGCTTGCCGGCCATGATCAGGCGTCCGCCGCCATCTTCTCGGCCTTGGCCACGGCTTCCTCGATGGCGCCGACCATGTAGAAGGCGGCTTCCGGCAGGTGGTCGTATTCGCCGGCGACGATGCCCTTGAACGAGCGGATGGTGTCGGCCAGCTCGACGAACTTGCCCGGCGAGTTGGTGAACTGCTCGGCCACGAAGAAAGGCTGCGACAGGAAGCGCTGGATCTTGCGGGCGCGCGAGACGACCAGCTTGTCCTCTTCCGACAGCTCGTCCATGCCCAGGATGGCGATGATGTCCTTCAGGCCCTTGTACTGCTGCAGCACTTCCTGGACCGAACGGGCGACCTGGTAGTGCTCCTCGCCGATGACCAGCGGGTCCATGATCCGCGAGGTCGAGTCCAGCGGGTCGACGGCGGGGAAGATGGCCTGGGCGGCGATGTCACGCGACAGCATGGTCGTCGCGTCCAGGTGGGCGAAGGAGGCGGCCGGCGCCGGGTCGGTGGGGTCGTCGGCGGGGACGTAGATGGCCTGGACCGAGGTGATCGAGCCCTTCTTGGTCGAGGTGATGCGTTCCTGCAGGTTGCCCATCTCGGTGGCCAGCGTCGGCTGATAGCCCACGGCCGACGGGATGCGGCCCAAGAGAGCCGACACTTCCGAACCGGCTTGGGTGAAGCGGAAGATGTTGTCGACGAACAGCAGCACGTCCTTGCCTTCCTCGTCGCGGAAGTACTCGGCCTGGGCGAGGCCCGTCAGGGCGACGCGGGCGCGCGCGCCGGGCGGCTCGTTCATCTGGCCATAGACCAGGGCGCACTTGGAGCCCTCGGTCGAGCCGTTGTTCTTGGTCGGGTCCACGTTCACGTTGGACTCGATCATCTCGTGATACAGGTCGTTGCCCTCGCGGGTGCGTTCGCCCACGCCGGCCAGGACCGAATAACCGCCGTAGGCCTTGGCGATGTTGTTGATCAGCTCCTGCATGGTCACGGTCTTGCCCACGCCGGCGCCGCCGAACAGGCCGATCTTGCCGCCCTTGGTGTAGGGGCAGATCAGGTCGATGACCTTGATGCCGGTGACCAGGATTTCCGACGAGGTGGTCTGCTCCTCGAACGAGGGCGCCTCGCGGTGGATCGGGCGGTATTCGGTGGTCTTGATCGGGCCGGCTTCGTCGATCGGCTGGCCGACCACGTTCATGATGCGGCCCAGCACGCCCGGGCCGACCGGGGTCTGGATCGAGGTTCCGGTGTCCGACACGGGCTGGCCGCGGGTCAGGCCCTCGGTCGTGTCCATGGCGATGGTGCGGACCATGTTCTCACCCAGGTGCTGGGCGACTTCCAGGACCAGGGTGAAGGGCTCGCCCGTCTTCTGGTCGATGTTCTGGGTGTGCAGGGCGTTCAGGATCGCCGGCAGGTGGCCGTCGAACTCGACGTCGACGACGGCGCCGATGACCTGGGCGATCTTGCCCTGGCCCGCGGCGTTCACCGGGGCGGCGGCGGGGGCAACCTTTTTGGCGGCCGGCTTGCGGGCGGCGGGCTTCTTGGGGGCGACGGTGTCGGTCATGGCTGGGGTCCGTATCGGAATGTCTGTTCGGTCGGGATCAAAGGGCTTCGGCGCCGGCGATGATCTCGATCAGCTCGGTGGTGATCTGGGCCTGGCGCTTGCGGTTGAACTGCAGCGTCAGGGCGTTGATGAGGTCGCCGGCGTTGCGCGTGGCGTTGTCCATCGCCGCCATCTGCGAACCGAAGAAGCCGGCCTGGTTCTCGTACAGGGCGGCCAGGATCTGGGTCGTCAGGTTGCGCGGCAGCAGGGTCTCGAGGATTTCCTCTTCCGAGGGCTCGTATTCATAGACCGCGCCGTTCAGGTCGATGGGCTGGGCGTCGCCTTCCACCACCGCCGGGATCAACTGCTTGGCGGTCGGGACCTGGGAGATCACCGAGCGGAACTGGCTGTAGAACAGGGTGACCACATCGGCCTGGCCGTCCTCGAACGCCGTGGCGATCATCTCGGCGATGGGCTGGGCCGACGGCAGGCCGACGGTCTTGTGCTCGCTCAGCTCGAAGGTGCGGACCAGCTTGTCGCCATAGAGACGGGCCAGTTGATCGCGCGACTTCTTGCCGACGGCGATGATCTTCACGTCCTTGCCGTTGGCGATCAGGCTGTTGATCCGCTCGCGTGCGGCGCGGATGACGTTGGTCGAGAAGCCGCCCGCCAGGCCCTTGTCGGCCGTGGCGACCACGATCAGGTGACGCTGGTCATCGCCCGTGCCGGCCAGCAGCCGGGGCGCGTCGGCGCCCGAGACGCCGGCGGCCAGGTTGGCGATGACCGAGGCCATCTTCTGCGCGTAGGGCCGGGCGCTCTCGGCCTGGTCCTGGGCGCGCTTCAGCTTGGCCGCGGCGACCATCTGCATGGCCTTCGTGATCTTCTGCGTGGCTTTCACGCTTCCGATCCGATTGCGCATTTCCTTGAGGCTGGCCATCCGGCTTTACTCTCTCAGCTTTCCGGTCGGGCTCAGGCGAAGGTCTTGACGAAGGCCGCCAGGATGTCCTTCAGCTCGGCTTCCAGCTCGGGCGTCAGGTCCTTCTTGGTGCGGATGCCGTCCAGCAGCGAAGCGTGGTTGGCGTGGATGCGGGCCAGCAGCTCCTTCTCGAAGCGGCCGACGTCGGCCACCGCGATGCCGTCGATGTAGCCGCGCGTGCCGGCGTAGACCGAGACGACCTGCTCTTCCATCGCCAGCGGCGAATACTGCGGCTGCTTCAGCAG
>NZ_DLMO01000051.1 GCF_002479325.1 Brevundimonas sp. UBA7534 | reverse complement strand
GTGGACCCGGCAAACCGCCGCCCCGTGGACTTCGCGGCCCGGGCCGACCTGCTGGACCGCCTCGACGCCGGCCACACACCCGGCCTCGACGACCCCGCCGCCGCCAAGCTGGCCGTCGTCGCGGCGGTGCTGCGCGCCCGCCGCGACCGGCCCGAGCTGTTCACCGGCCACCGCCCGCTCGACGTCTCCGGCCCCGCCGCCGAACACGCGATCGCGTTCGACCGGGGCGGGGCGCTCGCCGTGGCCAGCCGCTGGCCCGTCCGCCTCGCGGCCGCGGGCGGCTGGGGCGAGACCGTCGTGACCGTGCCGGCCGGGCGGTGGGAGGACGCCGTCACCGGCCACCCCGTCCACCCGGACGCGCGCGGCGCCGTGCGCCTCGACGAACTGCTCAGCACCCTGCCCGTCGCGCTGCTCGTCCCGGCGCACGCCCCATCCGACCGCCGAGAGAGGACCGCCCCGTGACCGAGCCCCGTCCGGCCGACGCCCCCGCCCCGGGCCTGCACCCGATCGGCTCCGACCCCGTGGACCCCGCCGCGGCCGAGCGGGCCGCCGTCGACGCCGCGCGCGCCGTCCCCTACGCCGTGTGGGCGCCGCACGCCGAGAGCGTCGAGCTCGTCCTCGTCGACACCGAGCCCGGCGCCCTGCACGACGCCGAGGACCGCTGGCCCGTCGCCGCCGTCGTGGCCATGGACCCCGCCGCCGGAGGCTGGTGGACGCCCACGGAGGACCCGCTGGCCGCCCTCGGCCTCGACGCCGCGCAACCGCCGGCCGACCCCGGCTACGGCTACCGCGTGGACGGGGCGGACCCCGTGCCGGACCCCCGCTCCCGCCGCCAGCCCGACACGGTCCACGGGCCCTCCCGCCGCGACGTCGCCGGCCGCGCCGTCGGCATCGTCCACCTGGTTCCAGTGCGGCGCGCCGCTCGCGAGATCTTCGGCCAGGGCTATGCGCTGATGCTGGTCACGCCCGTGACGGCCGAGCGCCGGCCCTCGGTCGATCTGTTGCGCTCCCTGTTCGACTTCACGCCGTCCGAAGCCCGGGTGGCCGGCGGTCTGGCGGCGGGCAAGTCGCCCGAGGAGATCGCCGAACAGGGCGGTGTGGCCATCACCACCGTCCGCTCCCAACTGCGCGGCGTTCTGGAGAAGACGGGCTGCTCGCGCCAGGCCGAGGTGGTCGCGCTCCTGGCCGGATCGACCTTCGCCCTGCATTGAGCGGCGCCGCACGCGCAAAAGGCCGGCCGTTTCATCCATATGGATGAAGCCGGGGGGACCGGCTTGGCCCACTGTTCCTCACGGATCGCCGTTACGCCGAGGGGGCGCACGCGGCGCCCAGACCTGTTCCTGAGGAGGCGAACGATGCGAATGCGCGAGCGACTGACGACGCCGGCCTGCGTGGCCCTGAGCGTGACCTTGAGCGTGGGAATGGCCCTGGCCATGCCGGGCGCGGCCCATGCCCAGAGACGGGCGGAGCCGCCCCTGAACGTCTCCTATCCGACAGACGCGGCCCTGACCTGCGACCAGCTGACGGCCGAGATCGCCCGTATGGAGGAGATCGCCGGCGCGTCCGCCCAGAACGCCGAGGCCGCGCGCGGCCAAGGGCAAATGGCCGAAAGCGTCGCCGGCATGGCGGTGAACGCGGCCTATCATACGGGGGCGCTGGCGCGGGTTCCCGGCCTGGGGATGTTCGCCAACGCCGCCGGCGCGACCGCGCGCCGCAACGCCGAGGCGCGCGCCCAGGCCGAGGCGCAGCGCATCCAGGTCGCCGACCAGCGCCGAACCCTGCTCAGCGGCATTTACCAGGGGCGTCAATGCGGCCTGGCCCCGGCTCCGGCCCAGGTCGCCGAACCGGCGCCGACCGAACCCGCCGAGGGCTGACGGGGACTGAGGAGGTCGGGCCCGGCTCTGGCGTGCGGGCCGAACGGCGCCCGCATCGCCTCCAGTTCCCCTTCGCCCGGGACTTGAGACGCCCGGGGGGGCGGGACCGGCGGCTAGTCGCCCGGCCTCAATCCAGCTTCAGGGCCTCGGCCAGCAGCTTGGCCTCGGCGGCGCGGCTGGAGCCGGATCGCCAGGCGACGACGATCTCGCGATGGGGCGGGGCGCCGTCCGACTGGGGCTCGAAGGCGCGCACGGCGACCGACGGATTGTCGGCCAGGCCCGCCTGCACCGCCATCTTGGGCAGGAAGCTGACCCCCAGGCCCGATCCGACCATCTGCACCAGGGTATGCAGGCTGGTGGCGGCGAAGACGTCGTCGCCGCGCGGCGCCTCGATCTCCAGCGCCGCCAGCGCCTGGTCGCGCAGACAGTGGCCGTCCTCCAGCAGGATCAGGTCCTCGGCCTTCAGCGAGCCGGGCCGGATCGGCCCCGGCGCGGCCAGCGGATGGTCGCGCGGCGCGGCGGCCAGGATCTCGTCGTCGCCGATCCGGGCGTGGGCGACGCCCGGCGCGTCATAGGGCAGGGCGATCACCGCCGCGTCCAGCTGGCCCGACTTCAGGGCCGCGATCAGCCGGGGCGTCAGGTCCTCGCGGATGAACAGCTTCAGATTGGGATAGGCCGCCTTCACATGGGGCAGCTTGGCGGGCAGCAGGAAGGGGGCGACGGTCGGGATGACGCCCAGCCGGAACCGGCCCGACAGCGGCCGGCCCGCGTTCTTGGCCGCCTCCACCAGGTCCTCGGTGCGGGCCAGCACGTCCTCGGCGCGGCGCACGGCCTCGGCGCCCACCGCCGTCATGATGACGTTGCCCCGCGCGCGCTCCACCACCGGCGCGCCCAGGATGCGCTCCAGCTCCTGCACCCCGGCGCTCAGGGCCGGCTGGCTGACATGGGCCGCCTCGGCCGCGCGCGAGAACGAGCCGTGCTCGGCCAGGAGCTTCAGATACTGGAGTTGGCGCAGGGTGGGGAGCATGGCCGCCACATAGGCTCTCTCTATCGAGAGCGCAAAAGCAATCGCCTGGACCTATTGCCCAGCCGTCGCGAGCGGCTTCAGTCGGATTTCGTAAAGATGCGGCCAGCGCTTGCCCGTGACATACAGCCGTCGCGCCTGGGCGTCCCAGGCCACGCCGTTGGCCACGTCGTCGTTCGGGTCGATCTCGGGGCCGGTCGGGGCCAGGCGGGCCAGGTCGATGAAGGCTCTGACCACGCCCGTTTCCGGGTCGATCCGGGCGATGCGGCTGTCCTGCCAGATGTTGGCCAGAATCTCGCCGTCGACCCATTCCAGCTCGTTGATCTGGTCCAGCGGCCGGCCGTCGGCGGTGACGGCGATACGCCCGGTCTCGGCGAAGGTGTCGGGGTCGATGAAGCGGATCTGGTCGGTGCCGTCGCTCATCACCAGCCGGCGCCCGTCGGTGGTCAGGCCCCAGCCCTCTCCGGCGTAGGAAAAGGCGCCCAGGGGCGAAAAGTCCTCCAGCCGCCAGACGAAGCCCAGATGGTTGCGCCACGTCAGGCTGAACAGCCGCTCGCCGATGGCCGCGACGCCCTCGCCGAAATAGACGGTCGGCAGGTCGCGCTGGCGCACCACCGCGCCGGTCTCCAGATCGACCTGGCGGATGAAGGAGGGATAAAGGCCCGTGCTTTCGAACAGGGCGCCATCGTGCACGAACAGCCCCTCGGTGAAGGCGGTCGGATCGTGCGGATGGGTCGCCGTAACCTCGTAGTCCTGGACCGGAACCCGGGCGACCGCCGCCGCCGGCGCCAGCAGGAGCGCCAGCGCCAGCACAGGCGCGCCCGGCCAGACGGAAAATCGCCTCGCCGGGCGGCCCAAGGATCAGGCCTTCTCGGCCGCCGCTTCGGCCTCGGCCTTCTCGGCGCGGGCTTCGGCGGCGTCGGCCTCGGCCCGCGCGGCCTGGGCCTTGGCCTTCTTGGACTGGGCGTTCCTCGACAGCATGTTCAGCCCCTCGACCAGGGCCGAGAAGGCCATGGCCGCATAGATGTAGCCCTTGGGCACATGGACGCCGAAGCCGTCGGCGATCAGCACCGCGCCGATCATCAGGAGGAAGCCCAGGGCCAGCATGACCACGGTCGGGTTCTTGTCGATGAAGTTCGCCAGGGGGTCGGCGGCCAGCAGCATGCACAGCACGGCGATGACGACGGCGATCATCATGATCGGCACGTGGTCGGTCATGCCCACCGCCGTCAGGATCGAGTCGATCGAGAACACCAGGTCGAGCAGGATGATCTGGAAGATGGCCGCGCCGACGTTGTTGATGACGACGTCCTTCTTGTCCTTCTCGAGCAGGTCCTGCGACGGGGTGGTGTCGACCGAATGGTGGATTTCCTTGGTCGCCTTCCACAGCAGGAACAGGCCGCCGGCGATCAGGATCAGGTCGCGCCAGCTGAAGGCGGTGTCGAAGCCGGAGCCCGACAGGCCCAGGTCGAACACCGGCGCCGTCAGGCCGACGATCCAGCCGATCGTCGCCAGCAGGCCCAGGCGCATGATCAGGGCCAGGCCGATGCCGATGCGCCGGGTGCGCTGGCGATGCTCGGGCGGCAGCTTGTTCGACAGGATCGAGATGAAGATCAGGTTGTCGATGCCCAGCACGACTTCCATGACCACCAGGGTGATCAGGGCCGCCCAAGCGGCGGGGTCGGCGAAGATGGCGCCAAGGCCGTCGAACATTGGAAATTCCGTATATGAAGTGAAGCCGCTGGCGTAGCGGCGTCGTCGTTCCCCATCAAGCGCCCGCCGGGGGCGGATGGTCGCACCCTGTCGCGCTTGCGGCGGTGAACGCGCCACGGCGGCGCTGGCTCCGGCGCCTGCGACCTTTGGGGGGCATCACACAATGTTGCGAGCGGCGAAACCCCGTGCTATCAGGCGCCCGGCTTGCGGGGGGCGTGTTTGCGGATACGGCCCCTGTCGTGCTTTCCGTAAGCATTTCAAGCTATTGGCCGGCGCGGCACCGTCGCTGGTCGCGACCCTGACACAACGACTTCGGACCCTTTATCAGTGGCTGATGAATTCAGAACGACGGAAGTCGGCGATCGCTACGCACAGGCGCTGTTCGACCTGGCGCTGGAGACCGGGCGCCTGGACGCCGTTCGCGCCGACCTGACGTCGCTGAAGGCGGCCTGGCTGGACAGCGCGGACCTGCGCCGCCTGGCGACCTCGCCGATCATCGCGGCCGACGATCAGGTCAAGGGCCTGACCGCCATCGCCGCCAAGGCCAAATTCGAAAAGACCACCGCCAACTTCCTGGGCCTGCTGGCCCAGAACGGCCGCGCCCGGGACCTGCCCGCCGTGATCGCGGGCTTCGAGGCGCGCTACGCCAAGCACGCCGGCATCGTCGCCGCCGAGGTCGTCTCGGCCCAGCCGCTGGACGCCAAGCAGTTGGCCGCCATCAAGGCCGCCCTGAACAAAAGCCTGGGCAAGGCGCCGGAACTGACCACGCGGGTCGACCCGGCCATCCTGGGCGGCCTGAAGATCAAGGTCGGATCGAAGCTGTTCGACGCCTCGCTGAAGACCAAGCTCGACCAGATGAAATTCGCCCTCAAGCGGGCCTGAGCCCGCTCCCGCCACACGCATGAAGCGCGCCTGAACGGCGCAACCGCAAGACTGAAGAACAGAGAGCCCGTCATGGACATCCGCGCCGCTGAAATCTCGGCCATCCTCAAGTCGCAGATCGCCAACTTCGGCGTCGAAGCCGACGTTTCCGACGTCGGCCAGGTGCTGTCGGTCGGCGACGGCATTGCGCGCATCCACGGTCTGGACAACGTCCAGGCCGGTGAAATGGTCGAGTTCACCAAGGCCGGCGTGAAGGGCATGGCCCTGAACCTGGAACGCGACAACGTGGGCGCGGTGATCTTCGGCGCCGACGCCGCCATCGCCGAGGGCGACGACGTGCGCCGCCTGGGCGAGATCGTGGACGTGCCGGTCGGCAAGGGCCTGTTGGGCCGCGTCGTCAACCCGCTGGGCGAGCCGATCGACGGCAAGGGCCCGATCGAGTTCACCGAGCGCCGCCGCGTCGACGTCAAGGCGCCGGGCATCATCCCGCGCAAGTCGGTGCATGAGCCGATGCAGACCGGCCTGAAGGCCATCGACACCCTGATCCCCGTCGGCCGCGGCCAGCGCGAGCTGATCATCGGCGACCGTCAGGTCGGCAAGACCGCCGTCGCC
>NZ_DLMO01000160.1 GCF_002479325.1 Brevundimonas sp. UBA7534 | reverse complement strand
AACGGCGGCTTCTTCTATCCGCCCGAGAAGAAGCGTTCGATGAGCCAGAACCTGCGCGTCATGCTGGGCCGCGCCGCCTTCACCGAGCAGGAGGTCGCCACCATGCGCGGCGCCGTCCACGCCCTGGCCCGGGGCCGCGGCCGGGTGCTGGCCAAGCTGGCGGCGGAGCGTGCGGGGAAGAAGGCGTAGCCGTCCTTCCGGGGCTTCGCGCAGCGAAGAACCCGGAACCCAGCACCGCATCACCTGGCCGGGGGGCCGTCCTGGGCTCCGGGTTCCGCTGCGCGGCCCAGGAGTGACGACTATTGCAGGACTCACGAAGCCGCCCGCAACTGGATACGAAGGACAATGAAGCTCCTCCTCATCTACCCCTTGGCCGCGCTGGCCGAGATCGCCGGCTGTTTCGCCTTCTGGGCCTGGCTGAAGCTGGATCGCTCGCCACTGTGGCTGGCGCCGGGGGTGCTCAGCCTGATCGCCTTCGCCTGGCTGCTGACGCTGGTTCCGGCGGATGCGGCGGGCCGGGCCTTCGCGGCCTATGGCGGGGTCTATATCTGCGCCTCCCTGGTCTGGATGGCGGCGGTGGAAAAGACCCTTCCCGACCGCTGGGACCTGATCGGCGGCGCGGTCTGCCTGGTCGGCGCGGCGCTGATCCTGCTCGGCCCCAGACAACTGACCGGGGGCTGACCGCCCCCTAACGCCGCAGGTCCAGCAGGTCGGACCAGCGCCAGGCGCCCCGGCCCAGGGCCAGCTTGGCGCCGTCGGCGCGGTCGTCCAGGGCCAGGACCGCCAGGCCGCGCATGGCCTGGGCGCGACATTCAGCGGGGGCGAAGGCGACCTCGACCGAAATCGCCTGGCGCACGCCGGCCAGACCCTTGCCTTCCTGGCCCCGGCTCTGCAGCCAGTCGCCGTCCCACACCTGGATGGCCTTGCCCTGGGCGTTCATCTCGCGGTGAGCGGCCTGGATCGCCGCACGCACTTCGACGTCGTCGCGCAGCGCCTCCTGCAGCCGTTTGAGCATGTCGCAGCCGCCGCCGGATCCGCCGCCTCCACCGCCCGTGCCCGCGCCCCCTCCCCCGCCGCCCGGTCCCGCGCCGACGCGGGTCGCGCCCGCCAGCGCCGTCGCCCCGATCAGGGGCAGCGGCGGACCGGGCGGCGCGACGGCCGCGGGGATCGGCAGAGGCTTGACCTCGGGGTGCGGCGGGCGGCGGGTCGGACGCGGCGGCGAGGCCGGGCGTGCGGGCGGCGCGACGCGCGGGGCCGGCGCCTCGGGCGCGGCCTCTGCGGGGGCGGGCGCTTCGGCAGGCTGGGGTTGAGGGGCGGGCGGCGGCGGAGGCGGCGGGTCGACCAGGCTGACTAGGATCGGCGGATCGGCGGGCAGATCGAACGTTTCGGCGGGAACCCAGGCCAGGCCCAGGATCAGCGCGGCCTCCAGCCCCACGACCAGACCGCCCGCCGCCAGCCATCCGGCGGTCTTGCCGCGGCCGCGACGGCGCCCGACTGACCGGCTGGAAGGTTTCCGCATCCCGACTCCGAAAAAGACTCTCGATGTCGTGATGAAAATCAGCGTCGCGCGTCAGTATAATGGCGACCTCGGCACGCAACCGCAGGAACGTCGTATCGCCGGTAGATCAGGCGAGCCCGCGCCAAGCTGCGCCCCTCTGGCGCGGCTCAACGTTCCAGCCGCGAATTGGGTTCCCCATCGAACAATATTCTTGCAGCCTTGCCGTTCATCATACGGCCAAGCTGAACGATTCTCGCCCAAAGCACGTCATTACTCCGCCTTTTCCTCCCTCGTAGCTGTAATGGCGCGATCCTGGGAGTGGCGCCCCGGCAGAAGGAGACAGGACTTGAGCAGCAAATCGAAACTCAGGACGGCGGTCGTCGGCGGCGCCCTCATCGCCCTCGGCTTTGCGGCCAGCGGCTGCGCCAGCCATCGTTTCGTGCGTGATCAGGTGGAGGTGGTGGACAACCGCGTGATGGAGGTCGACGGCCGCGTCACGCAGGTCGAAGGCACGGCCGGCCAGGCGCTGGAACGCGCCAACGCCGCCCACAAGCTGGCGGAAGGCAAGTTCCTCTATCAGGTGGTGCTGTCGGACGACTCGGTGAAGTTCCCGACCGACGTCTCCGCCCTCTCGCCCGAGGCCGAGCAGCGTCTCGGCGAACTGGCCCAGCGCCTGAAGGCCGAGAACCGCAACGTCTATCTGGAAATCCAGGGCTATACGGACTCGGCCGGCGACGAGAAGTACAACGAGGAACTGGGCGCCCAGCGCGCCGAGGCCGTGCGTCGCTACATGAGCCTGCAGGGCATCGCCCTGAATCGGATGGCCACCATCTCGTACGGCGAGGCCCAGCCGGTCGCCCCGAACAACACCCGCGAGGGTCGGGCGCAGAACCGTCGGGTCGCCATCGTCGTCCTGACGTAATCGACCCTCGGCGCCGGATCAGAACCGGACCAGCACGGCCGCCCCGACACCGGGGCGGCCGTTGTCGCATCCGCTACTGCTCGGCGCCCGATCGCCACAGGCTGCGGGTCAGGGGCTCGGTCAGATAGGCCAGGGCCGTGCGCTTGCGCGTCAGGATCACGACTTCGGCCGGCATTCCGGCGCGGATCTGATCGGCGGCGGCTCCCAGCTTGGCCAGTTCGGACGGCGGAGCCACGATCTCGACGCGATAGTGGGTGCGGCCGGTCTGGGGATCGGCGATCGCGTCGGGCGAGATCAGCGTCACCCGCCCGTGCAGCAGCGGCGGATTGCGCTCGTGCAGGCCGGGGAATTTGATCTCCGACGTCAGGCCGACGCGCAGGTTGTCGATGTAGGACGGATCGACGTCGGCCACAATCACCTGCGAGACGTCGTCGGGCACCACCTCCATCAGGGTCTGGCCGGGCGCGATGACGCCGCCCTGGGTGAAGACCGTCAGACCAACCACCTGGCCCGTCGCCGGGCTGCGGATCTCGGCGCGGGCGATCTGGCTGCGCAGGTCGGCCAGGCGCGGCTGCAGGTCGTTCAGTTGTACCTCCACCTGACGCAGCTGTTCAGCCACGTCCTCGTTCAGGGTGGTGGTGACGCCCGCCATCTGAAGGCGCGTCTCGCCGATCTGTTCGCGGGTGCGCGCGACCTGGGCGCGCAGAGAGCCCTGTTCGCCCTCCAGGGCGGCGGCGGTGCGTTCCAGCGCGCGTACCCGGGTCTGGGGCGCATAGCCGCGCGCGGCCAGGGAACGGATGCCCTCCAGCTCCTCGCCGATCAGCCGCTGCTGTTCCGCATTGGCCTCGATCTGGCGCTGGTAGCCGTCCATCTGGTCCTGAAGCTGGCCGACGCGCTGGCCCAGCACGCCGGTCTGGGTCGAGCGCCCAGCCCCGCGCGCGGCGAACTGCTGCCGTTGGATGCGAAGCGCCTCGTCGGCGACGACCCGATCCTCGGCCGACAGATCGGCGAACTCCGGCGGCACGGGCAGGGCGGTCAGCCGATCCCGCTCGGCGATCAGGCGCGAGCGCTGGGCCAGCAGGGCGAAAACCTGGCCCGCCAGGCCGCGTTCGGCGGCGCGCAGCTCTCCGTCGTTCAGCTCGACCAGCACCTGGCCCTTGGTCACATGGTCGCCCTCGGCGACGCGCAGGCTGCGGACCACTCCGCCTTCGCGGTGCTGGACGGCCTGGCGATTGCCCGATACGGCGACCCGCCCGTGGGCGAAGGCGCCCGCATCCAGCGGCGCGAACGCCGCCCATCCCAGGAACAGGACGAAGAAGGCGACGATGACGGCGACGCCGATCCGCAATTCGAAGCGCGGGGAGTCGCTCTGGGCCGGCGCGGCGCCGGCGGCGAGATCGCTCATGACGCGGCGTCCTTCTGGGCCGGGGCGGCCGGGGCCGGACGGCCGGCCCGCATCCGCGCCAGGATCTCCTCGCGCGGGCCCTCCATCTGCACCGCGCCGTCGGCCATCACCAGCAGCCGGTCGACGCGCGACAGGATGCCGGCGCGGTGGGCGACGATGACCACCGCCGCGCCCCGCTGGGCGGCGTGGAGCACAGCCGTCATCAGGGCCGCCTCGCCCTCCTGGTCCAGGTTCGAGTTCGGCTCGTCCAGCACCAGCAGCGCCGGCTCGCCGTAGAGGGCGCGGGCCAGGGCGATGCGCTGAGCCTGGCCGGCCGAGACGCCCTGGCCGAACGGCCCAAGCTCGGTATCGTAACCCAACGGCAGGCGCAGGATCATCTCGTGGGCGCCGGCGGCCTGGGCGGCGGCCACGGCGTCGCGGTCGATCTGATCCGGCGTCGCGCCGCGCGCCGCGGCGAAGCGCGAGATATTGTCCTTGATGGTCCCGGCGAACAGGCTGGGGACCTGCGGCAGATAGCCGATATGGGCCGCCAGTTCGTCGCTCTCGCGCGCGTCGTAGTCGGCGCCGTCCAGCCGCACGGCGCCGGACGCGGGCGCCAGGGCGCCGGCCACGACCCGCGCCAGGGTGGTCTTGCCAGAGCCGCTGGCCCCGACCACGCCCAGGGTCTGGCCCGGCTCCAGCGACAGGCTGGCGTCCGACAGTTGAGGCGCTCCGCCCTCGACCAGGCGCACCGTCGCCCCCTCGACCCGCAGGCGTCCCTTGGGCGCCGGCAGGGAAGTGCGGGGCCGCTCCTGCCCGGCGGTCTGCTTGAACAGCTCAACCAGATGGCCCCAGCTGGCGCGCGCCTGCACCAGGTTCGGCCAGGCGCCGACCAGCTGCTCGACCGGCGCCACGGCCCGGCTGAGCAGGACCGAGGAGGCGATGATCGAGCCGGCGGAAATCTCGCCGCGCACCACCAGGAAGGCGGCCAGGCCCAACGACACCGACTGCAGCGTCATCCGCACGAACTTGATGGCGCCGGAATATTTGCCGCCGGTCAACTGGGCGTCGGCCTGGGCGTCGGCGGCGGTGCGGCGCTGGCCGATCTGGCGGGCCACGCTGGCGGCGCGCATCCCCAGGGCGCGCACGACCTCGGCCTGGGCGGCCACGCCTTCCTGGGCGGCGTAGGCGGCCGTGCTGGATTGCATGGCGCGGGCCAGGCGCGGGCGGCTGTCGCGTTCGTTCAGCCAGGCCAGGGCGAACAGGACGGCGCCGCCGACCAGGGTCAGCACCCCGATCGCCGGATGCAGCAGAAAGCAGCAGGCCAGGTACAGCGGTGTCCACGGCGCGTCGAACAGGGCCAGCGCCCCGGTCCCCGACAGGGCCGAACGCACGCTGTCGAACTCGCGCAGCACCTGACTGTTCAGCGTACGCCCCTGGACGCCCAGCGCCCGCGACAGGATGCGCGGCGACAGCATGCGGTCCAGCCGCAGCCCGGCCCGCAGCAGCAGCCGCTGCCGCAGCCAGTCCAGCAGGCCCAGCGACGCCAGGGCGAAGACCGCGACCACGCTGATCAGCACCAGGGTCGTCAGGCCGCCGGTCGGCACCACCCGGTCATAGACCTGCATCATGTACAGGGTCGGCGTCAGATACAGGATGTTGACCAGGGCGCTGAAGACGGCGGCCCAGACGAAATGCGTCCGGCAGGCCCGCAAGGCCTCGGCCAGCGGCTCGGCGCCCTTGTCGTCGACGGATGGAAGCTTCAGCACGGAGTCTAACCTGGACGCGATCGTCACGGACTCAGGCGCGAAGCCGGGCGGGGTGTCAAGCGAAGCCGCCGGGCGAACGCGGATCGACGGATTGAACTTTCCGCGCGGCGGGTGTGAAGTCGGCCGGCTCTAGGGAGGAAAACAATGAAGAGCAGGATGAAGATCGCCGCCGCCGCAACCGTCGCCGCGCTGTCGGCCCTGAGCGTCGCCGGGCCCGTCGCGGCCCAGACCTGGACGCTGTTCTCCACCACCGACCGCACGGCCTATCTGGTGGACGCCGACACCCTGGCCGCGACCGACGGCATGGCGACGCCCCATCTGGCGCGCGTGCCTCGCACGGGCGACGCCGGCGACCTGAGCCACGACACCGAGGAGGTCGAGGTCCGCTGCAGCGACCAGCAGTCGCGCTCGGGCCTCAGCGTCTCCTATGGTCCCGACGGCGCCGAGACGGACCGCTACAGCGAGGAAAGTCCGTGGGAGCGCGCGCCGGGCGGCACCATCTACGCCAACGTCGTCTCCTTCGTCTGCGGCGACCGGCGCCCCGCCGGCACGCCCTATCCCGACATCGCCGCCTTCATCGCCGCCGGCCGGAAATAGGGACACGAACGGCGGCGCTTGGCGCGGGCGCGAAAACGCGCGAGCGTGGCGGCGTCCCGCCAGGAGATGCCGCCATGCGTCCGTTGATCCTCATCTCGACCTTGACCGCGCTCGCGGCCGTCGGCGCCTGCGCGCCCGCCACGGCGCCCGACCCGTCCAGCGCGCGGGCGGAGCCGCCGCGCCGCTGCTTCCAGGTGGACCGGGTCCAGAACTTCCGCGCCACGGCGGACCAGACGCTGTATCTGCGCACCTCGCGGCGCGACGTGTTCGAGGCGCGGGCGCTGGGCGCCTGCCGCGACCTGGACTGGACGCTGGGCATCACCCTGGCCGGCCAGGGCGTGTCGACGGTCTGCACCGGCGACACCGCCTTCGTCGTGCCGCGCGGCGGCGGCGCCTTCGCCGACGGTCCGTGCCGCATCCAGGTCGTGCGCCAGCTGACCCCCGAGCAGATCGCCGCCCTGCCCGACCGCGACCGGCCCTAGAGCCGCCGTCAGACGTCGACGGCGGCGTCCAGGGCGTTGTCCTGGATGAACTCGCGGCGGGGTTCGACCACGTCGCCCATCAGCTTGGCGAACAGGTCGTTGGCCTCTTCCTCGTGCTCGACCGACACCTTCAGCAGGGTGCGGGCGTTGGCGTCCAGCGTGGTCTCCCACAGCTGTTCGGGGTTCATCTCGCCCAGACCCTTGTAGCGCTGGATCGACAGACCCTTCTTGCCCGCGTCCAGCACCGCGTTCAGCAGGTCGATCGGACCGCGGATCGTGGTCGACTTTTCCTTGCGGCGGAAGGTCGCCGGGGCGTCGAAGCCCTCGAAGGCGGCGGCGCGTTCGGCCAGTCGGCGCGCGTCCAGCGAGCGGACCAGCGTCTCTTCCAGCACGATGGTTTCCTGCACCGCGCGGCGGGTGCGGGTGAAGACCACCGCCCCTTGCGCGCCCGGCTGCCCCGTCCAGTCGCCGTCGCCCTCTTCGGCGTAGAGGTTCAGGCGCTCGGCGGCCTTGGCGGCGGCGGCGGCCAGGTCGGCGTCCTCGGCGAACAGGCCGGCCAGGGCCGACTGCTCGATGGCGAAGGCCGGCGCGCGCTGGCTCAGACGGTCGACGCCCGCCTTAAAGGCCTTGGCCTCGCGTACCAGGCTTTGCAGATCCAGGCCCATGCGGCGTTCGCCCGTGGCCAGATCCAGTTCGGCCTCGGACGAGCCTTCCTCGATCAGGAAGGCGTCCATCTCGGCCTGGTCCTTCAGATAGCGGCTCTGCTTGCCCTTGGACGCCTTATACAGCGGCGGCTGGGCGATATAGACATGGCCGCGCTCGATCAGCTCGGGCATCTGGCGATAGAAGAAGGTCAGCAGCAGGGTGCGGATGTGGGCGCCGTCGACGTCGGCGTCGGCCATCAGAATGATCTTGTGATAGCGCAGCTTGTCGGCGTTGAAGTCGTCGCGGCCGATGCCGGTGCCCAGCGCCAGGATCAGCGTCCCGATCAGGTCCGACGACAGCATCCGGTCGAAGCGCGCGCGCTCGACGTTCAGGATCTTGCCGCGCAGGGGCAGGACCGCCTGGTTCTCGCGATTGCGCGCCTGTTTGGCCGAGCCGCCGGCGGAATCGCCCTCGACGATGAACAGTTCGGACTTGGCGGGATCGCGCTCCTGACAGTCGGCCAGCTTGCCGGGCAGGCTGGAGATTTCCAACGCCGACTTGCGCCGCGTCAGGTCGCGGGCCTTGCGGGCCGCCTCGCGCGCCGAGGCCGCCTCGATGATCTTGGAGACGATCAACTTGGCCTCGACCGGATGCTCCTCGAACCATTCCGACAGGCCCTCGCTGCACAGCGACTCCACCGCCGGGCGCACCTCGGACGAGACCAGCTTGTCCTTGGTCTGGCTGGAGAATTTGGGATCGGGCACCTTGACCGACAGGACGCAGGTCAGGCCCTCACGCGCGTCCTCGCCCGAGACGGAGACCTTCTCCTTCTTGGCCAGGCCCGAGCTTTCGATATAGCCGCCCATCACCCGCGTCAGACTGGCGCGGAAGGCCGACAGGTGCGTGCCCCCATCCCGCTGGGGGATGTTGTTGGTGAAGCACAGCATGGTCTCGTGGTAGCTGTCGTTCCACCACAGGGCCAGGTCCAGCTCGACCCCGTCCTTCTTGCCGCGAATGACGATGACGTCCTTCAGGATCGGCTGCTTGGACTTGTCCAGGTGGCGCACGAAGGCCTCGACCCCGCCCTCGTAATGCAGGGTGACGTCGATCGGTTCGGCGTGACGCAGGTCGGCCAGGCGGATGACGACGCCCGAGTTCAGGAAGGCCAGCTCCCTGAGGCGATGCTCCAGCGTCTTGAAGTCGAAATCGATGTGGCTGAACGTCGTGATCGAGGGGAAGAAGGTGACCTCGGTGCCCGTCAGCAGCTGGCCGGCCTTCTCGCCCGTCTCGCGCAGCGGCGCCTCGCCGGTGACTTCCAGCGACTTGACCGTGTCGCCGCGCTCGAAGCGCATCTCGTGGCGCTTGCCGTTGCGGTAGATCTTCAGCTGCAGCCAGTCGGACAGGGCGTTGACCACCGACACGCCCACGCCGTGCAGGCCGCCCGACACCTTGTAGGAGTTCTGGTCGAACTTACCGCCGGCGTGCAGCTGGGTCATGATGACCTCGGCGGCCGAGACGCCTTCGCCCTCGTGGATGTCGGTGGGGATGCCGCGCCCGTTGTCGGTGACGGTCACCGATCCGTCGGCGTTCAGGATCACCTGCACCAGGTCGGCGTGGCCGGCCAGCGCCTCGTCGATGGCGTTGTCCACCACCTCATAGACCATGTGGTGCAGGCCCGAGCCGTCGTCGGTGTCGCCGATATACATCCCCGGACGTTTGCGCACCGCATCCAGGCCTTTGAGAACCTTGATGGAATCGGCGCCGTATTCGGGCTGTTCGGCAATCGGATCGGTCATGAAATCGTCGGCTCTGAAGTCCCGACCGGGACGGGGATGGAGCGCCGCTGCGGACGCTCGAATCGACGACGGGATCGCACCGCGCCGAAGCCCCCAACATATAGGAAATTTCGGGGAAAAAGCGAGGATTTCCGCGCCGGAATCCTAGCCGGCCTCCAGCATCCCGCCGGAGACGCGGACGAACTGGGCGCGGCCGTCCAGACCGGCGAACAGGGCGCGTTCGGTGCCGGTCATGAAGGCCTGCAGGTTCAGGGCGACGATCTCGTCGAACAGGGCGGCGCGGCGACCTTCGTCGAGGTGGGCGGGGGCCTCGTCCAGCAGCAGGATCGGGGCCGCCGGCTGATCCGCCAGACGGGCGATCTGGGCCAGGATCAGGTTCAGCACCAGGGCCTTCTGCTCGCCGGACGACCCTTCCGCGGCCGGGCGGTTCTTCTCGCGGTGCAGGGCGGTCAGGTCGGTGCGGTGCGGACCGAACAGGGAGCGGCCGGCGGCGCCGTCGCGGGCGCGGGCGCGGGCGAAGCCGTCGGCCAGGGCGGCGGCGACCTCGGCCTCGTCGGCGCCGCGTTCCACCATCGCCTCGGCGGGGCCGTCCAGGCCCAGGTCGGCCTGGGGGAAGGGCCGGTCGCCGCGCGCGTCGATGGCGGCCTGCAGTGCTTGCAGCGCGGCGACGCGGGCGAAGGCGGCCCGCGCCCCGGCCTCGGCCAATCGCGCCTCCAGAGCGTCCAGCCAGACGGGGTCGGCCTCCCGGCCCTCCTGGGCGTCGTTCAGCAGCCGCAGCCGCTCGCGCAGCGCCTTCTCATAGACCGAGACGCTGGCGGCGTGGTCGGGATCGGCGGCGAAGACCAGGCGGTCGAAGAACTTCAGCCGCTCGGCGCGGGCGTCGGAAAACAGCCGGTCCTGCTCGGGCGTGGCCCAGACGGGACGCAGATGGTCCAGCAGGCGTCCGGGCTGGGCGGTCTCGCCATTGATGCGGACGATGCGCCGCGCGGCGCCCGGACCGGGCACGCCCGTACCCAACCGCGTCTCGTCGTCCAGTTCGACGCTGACGGCCCAAGGGCGGCCCGTCGCCTCGCCCGGCTCGCGCCGGCCCATCTCGATGGCGGTGGCGTTGCGCAGCCCCTTGCCAGGCGTCAGGAGGCTGATCGCCTCCAAGAGATTGGTCTTTCCCGCCCCGTTCGGCCCATGCAGCACCACCGGCACGGACGCCAGATCCAGCCGCGCGCTCGCATAGGAGCGGAAGTCGGTGAGGGCGAGGGAAATCAGGCTCAAATCTATCCGCTCATCCCGGCGGTGCTGGATCCCGGCCTTCGCCGGGATGAACGGAATATCCGCACCTACACCCGCAGCGGCATCAGCACGTACTGCACGCCCGGATCGCCCGGATCGAGGACCAGCGTGGGCGAGGCCGGGTCGGCGAAGCGGAAGGCGGCGTTTTCGCCGGTGATCTGGCCGGCGACGTCCAGCAAATAGCGGGCGTTGAAGCCGATCTCGAACGGCTCGTCGGAATAGCCGATCTCGACCTCTTCCTCGGCCTGGCCGGCCTCCATGTTGCGCACGGTCAGCTTCACCCGGTCGTTGTCGAAGGCCAGCTTCACCGAGCGGCTCTTTTCGGCCGAGATGGTGGCGACGCGGTCGACGGCCTTGGCGAACAGGCTGTTGTCGATGTCGGCCTGCTTGTCGTTGCCGCGCGGGATGACGCGCAGATAGTCGGGGAAGGCGCCGTCGATGACCTTTGAGGTCAGGCTGGCCTCGCCCATCTGGAAGCGGATCTTCTGGGCCGAGACCTGGACCTCCACCGGGCCGTTCGTGTCGTCCAGCAGGCGGCGGACCTGATCGACAGTCTTGCGCGGCACGATGACGCCGGGACCGCCGGCGGCGCCTTCCGGCGCGGGGGTCTCGGCCAGGGCCAGGCGGTGGCCGTCGGTGGCCACGGCGCGCAACAGCGGCACGCCCTGTTCGGCGACCGTGTGCAGATACAGGCCGTTCAGATAGTAGCGCGTCTCTTCCGTCGAGACGGCGAAACGGGTCTTGTCGATCAGCCGGGCCAGGTCTTCCTTGGCCAGGACGTAGGACGCCCCGGCGCTGTCGGTCGACATCACGGGGAAGTCGCCCGCCGGCAGCACCGGCAGGTTGAAGCGCGAGCGGCCAGCCGAGACCACCAGGCGCGGATCGTCGCCGGAATAGGTCAGCGAGACCTCGGCGCCCTCGGGCAGCTTCCTGACGATCTCGTAAAGCGTATGGGCCGGCGCGGTGATCTGGCCCTCGACCTGCACCTGGGCCTCGGCCTCGTCGACCATCTCCATGTCCAGGTCGGTGGCGGCGAAGGCCAGCCGGTCGCGCCCGGCGCTGAGCAGGACGTTGGACAGGATCGGAATGGTGTTGCGGCGTTCGACCACGCTCTGGACGTGGCCCAGGGCCTTCAGGAGCGCGGAACGTTCGATCGTAAGCTGCATGTCGTCTCGCCCGGCGCGGCCCGACTCGAACGGCCGCGGTTAAATGGCCTTGGACACTAGCGGATCAGGCGTAGAGGGCAAGGAAGGCGACACCGACCGTGCACAGAATTCTCCCTCCCCTTCATGGGGAGGGTGGTCGCGAAGCGACCGGGTGGGGGCGGCCTGAAAAGGCCGCGCCGGCGCCCAGATGCCCCCGATCCGAAAAGCGCCACGTCGGCCGTCGCCGACCTCGCGGCGCTCGGCCACCCTCCCCAAGGGGAGGGAGAAGTTCATCCCCGCAGCTTGCGCGTCAGGGCTTCGACGTCGCGGGCGATCTGGTCGTCCTTGGGCATCAGCTCCTCGATCTTGCGCACGCCGTGCAGGACGGTGGTGTGGTCGCGCCCGCCGAAACGGCGGCCGATGTCGGGATAGGAGCGGGTCGTGTGCTGCTTGCACAGGTACATGGCGATCTGGCGCGGGCGGGCCACGGACCGGGTGCGACGCTCGCTCAGCAGGTCGGCCTGCTTGAGGCTGAAGTGCTCGGCCACCGTCTTCTGAATCTCGTCGACGGTGATGCGGCGCTCGGGCCCGCCGCGCAGGGCCGCGCCCAGCAGGGTCGAGGCCTCGTCCAGGGTGACGGCCGACAGGCGCGCGCCGGCGGCGGCGGCCAGGGTGTTCACCGCCCCCTCCAGTTCGCGCATCGAGCCGGGGGTGCGGTCGACCAGGTGGGCCAGCACCTCGGGCGCGGCCTCGCCCTTGACGACGCCCAGGGCCGACAGGGCGGCCAGGCGGTTCCTGGCCACGGCGATCTTCAGTTCGCGGTCGCCCGCCTCGACCGGGCAGGTCAGGCCCGCGGCCAGGTGGCTGCGCAGGCGCGGCTCGACCTCGGTCAGGGCCATCGGCGCGCGGTCGGCCGAGAAGACGATGCGCTTTCCGTCCTCGATCAGGGCGGTCAGGGTCGACAGCAGCTCTTCCTGGGTCGAGGCCTTGCCGCCGACGAACTGCACGTCGTCCAGCAGCAGCATGTCGGCCGAGCGCAGGCTTTCCTTGAAGGCGGCGGTGGAGCGGTCCTGCATCGCCTTGACGAAGGTCGACAGGAAACGTTCGGCGGTCAGATAGACGACCTTGGCCTCGGGGCGCAGGCGCTGGGCCTCCCAGGCGATGGCGTTCAGCAGGTGCGTCTTGCCGTAGCCGTAGGGGCCGCAGAAGAAGACGGGATTGAAGTGGCCGTCAGCCCAGGTCGCGACCTGTTTGGCGATGGCCAGGGCGAAGGCGTTGCCCTGCCCTTCCACGAAGCTGTCGAAGGTCAGGCGTTCCTGCAGGCCGGCGGCGCGCACGGCGCGGGCGCCGTCGGCGACCGGGCCCACGGTCGGCGCGGCCACGCTGGACGACAGCGCAGCCAGACGCGGCGTGGCGTCCACCACATTGCCGCCCGCGGCCGCGACCGCCGTGGCCGGCGGGGCCGAACCCACCTCGGCGCGGCAACGCACCTCCAGCCGGCGGTGCTGGCCATCCAGGCCCAGCCAAAGCTCGTTCATGCGGCGCAGGGCGTTCTTGCGCACCCAGTCGCGGGCGTAGGCGGTGGGCGTCACCAGGATCAGTTGGCCGGCGGAATCCATCCGCACGGCCGAAGGGGCCACATAGGAGTTGAAGGGGCCGTCGCCGATTTCGGCGCGCAGGCGCACGGACGCCTCGCTCCAGATGCGGTCGAGATCGGCGCCGCCCGATCTGCCTGCCCCGTTCGCCATCGCCGTCGCGCCCCCAACCATCGTCTCAGCCACCCGCTGCTCTTCATTCACCGTTCCGCCGCGCTTCAGGGGGATGCGTCAGGGACGACTTCTCCTGTCCCGAAAAGCAGGGCTTTCCGGGCGGGGTCGAACCTCTGGACAGACATCTCCCGCCGACGCGAAACGAGGTCCCGCGCCGTCTTCATCCGTGCCGGGATGGAAGTGCGTTAGAGGCCAAAACTTACGCGCCGAGGGGGTGGGGTCAACGATGATTCGTTGGTCGATTCGCAGTTAAATTGTTTGACTCCGCCAAAGCCCAATTCTGCATGGGAATTTCAGCGTTCGTCGGATCAGATTTGCGCATTCTCGTGGAATCGCACTTGGCGCTAAAACGCAAAACGGCGAAGGAGCCTGCGCTCCTTCGCCGTTGAAAAACCTATGTATTCCCATAACGAAACGGCGACAGCCGCTCCGTGTCCGGTCAGACGTCGCCGATCAGGCGGCCGACAGCTTCTTCAGCTGAGCGGCCAGGCGCGAGACCTTGCGCGAACCGGTGTTCTTGTGAACCACGCCCTTGGAAACGGCGCGCATCAGTTCGGACTGAGCCTCGACGAAGGCGGCCTTGGCGACGGCGGCGTCGCCGGCGGCCAGGGCTTCCTGGAACTTGCGCAGATAGGTGCGGACGCGCGAGCGACGCGCCTTGTTCACTTCGGTCCGCGCTTCGATCTTGCGGATCGCCTTGCGGGCGCCGGGGTTGTTGGCCATGTCAAACCTTCGAACGGAAAACGCCGCGGAGCACACGTCCACGGCGCGAAAATCTCAAGAGGGCGGGCCTATAGCCGAAAGCCCCGGAACGGTCAACGCGGACTCTTCGCGTCGTTGACGGCGACTAGGCGGTCGCCCGCATGGGCCTGATAAGCCTTATTCAACCAAGCCTTGGCATGGTGCGGCGAAATCGGAAGCCGCATGTCCAGTTCCAGAGTCCGTCCTTTCGCCGTCTTCGCCCTGATCGCGCTGCTGGTCCAGGGCGTCGCCTTGGCCGCGCAAGCGCAGCCGCCGGCGCCCAAACGCTCGCCGATCGAGCTGGCCCAGGCCGTCGAACGGCGCGCCGCGGCGACCGACTTCGCCGCCCTGGAGGCCTTTGGCCGCGCGGCCGAGACGCGCAATGACCGCGAGGGCCTGCAACGACTGTATCACGTCACCTGGATCATGCTGAACCAGGGCGAGTTCGACGCCGCCGCCCTGTGGAACCGGCGCCTGTCCCATGCGGCCGAGCTTCAGCATGACAGTCGGTATCAGAAGATCGCCGCCCTGAACGACCTGGTTTTGCGCTATGATCAGGGCGACACCCCGGCGGCGGACGAGATGCGCCGCCGCGCGGCCGCGGAACAGGACTGGTTCGCCAAGGCCCACGCCACGCGCATCTGGGCCCTGGCCCTGATGGACCAGGACAAGATCGGCGAGGGGCTGAAGCTCCTGGCCGACGCCGACGCCTTCATCCCCAACAGCGCGCCCTACGCCGATGTCGCGCGCGCCGGCCTGTGGGAGATGACCGGCATCGGCCTGATGAAGCTGAACGACATCGACGGCGCCACCGCCGCCTTCGGCCGTTTCGAGATCGACTTCGCCAACCCCGCCTATCCGCGCCCCGACTTCGACGCGATCTACAATCTTGCGCGGCTGTCGACCCGGATGGGGGATGTGGCGCAGGCCCAGCGCCTGTTCCAGATCCACCATGCCCTGACCCTGCGCGCCGGCCTGCCCAGCCTGAAGGTCTATGACGCCAATCTGTGCGCCATGGTGGCCAACGCCCGCCAGGCGCCCCGCGACGTGCTGGCCTGCCTGGCGCCCTATGGCGAGGACCTGGGTCAGGCGTCGTTCCTGGCGCCCCACCTGTTGCCCACGCGCGCCATCGCCCGCGCCCAGACCGGCCGGCTGGTCGAAGCGCGCCGCGACCTGGACCAGATCCGTCGCCTGGTCGCCGCCGGCCTGTTCCGCGAAGAAGGGGCCTCTGAGCTGCCCCACGTCGAGGCCGAGATCCTGTTCGCCGAGGGCCGCCCGCACGAGGCCTACGAGCGGCTGCGCGAGCACGCCCGGCAGGACAAGATCGCCGACGCCCGGCGCTTCAGCGGCGGCATCCGCCAGGTGACCGGCGACATGCAGCAGCAACTGGCCGAACGCCGCGCCCAGCTGGAGACCGCGCGCGCCAACACCGACCTGCAACGCGCCGTCATCGGGGCCCAGAACTGGATCACCGGCATCGCCGTGCTGTTCCTGCTCTCGGCCGGGATCGCCCTGTTCTGGATGTGGCGCCAATCGGGGCGGCTGCGCGAGGCGCGACGCCGGGCCGAGGCCGCCAACCGGTCCAAGTCCGAATTCCTGGCCAATATGAGCCACGAGATCAGAACCCCGCTGAACGGGGTGGTGGCTATGGCCGACGCCCTGTCGCGCGCCGCGCTGCGTCCGCGCGAGCACGAGATGGTCGAGGTCATCCGCGCCTCGGGCGTGACGCTGGAACGCCTGCTGTCCGACATCCTGGACACGGCCAAGATCGAGGCGGGCCAGATCGTCGTCGAGACCGCACCCTTCGACCTGGCCGACACCGTGCGCGGCGCCGCCGCGCTCTATCGCCCCCGCGCGGACGAGAAGGGCGTCGCCCTGCGCGTCCAGATCGAGCCGGCGCTGGACCGGGCGGTCGAGGGCGACGTGGTGCGCCTGCGCCAAGTGCTGTCCAACCTGATCTCCAACGCCCTGAAGTTCACCGAGGGCGGCGCCGTCACCGTCAGCGTGACCGACGCCGGCGACGATCGCATCCGCTTCACCGTGGCCGACACGGGCTGCGGCTTCGACGACGCGCACAAGACGCGCATCTTCGCCCGCTTCCAACAGGCCGACGGCTCCATCACCCGCCGGTTCGGCGGCACGGGCCTGGGGCTGGCCATCTCGCGCGAGCTGGTCTCCCTGATGGGGGGCGAACTGGACTGCGAGTCCCGCCCCGGCGAAGGCGCGCGGTTCTGGTTCGACCTGCGCCTGCCGCCGGCCGCCTCGGTCGAAGCTGAGACCGCCGCCACGCCGGGCGTCGCCGGGGACGACTTCTCGGCGGCCTTCCCCGCGCGCGTGCTGCTGGCCGACGACCACCCCGCCAACCGCAAGGTCGTGGAGATCATGCTGAGCGGGGTCGAGACCGAGCTGGTCGCGGTCGAGGACGGCCAGGCCGCCGTCGAGGCCTTCGCCAAGGGCGGCTTCGACCTGATCCTGATGGACATGCAGATGCCGGTGATGGACGGCCTCAGCGCCACCGCCGCGATCCGGGCGCTGGAAGCCGAAGGCGGCGGGCGCCGCACGCCGCTTATCATGCTGACGGCCAACGCCCTGCCCGAACACGTGGAGGCGGCGCGCGCGGCGGGTGCGGACGGGCACCTGTCCAAACCCATCACCCTGCAAAGCCTGTTCGACGGCGTGGCGGCGGCGCTGGAGGCCACGCGCGGAGCGATCGCCGCGCGCGCGGCCTAGACGATCGCCTTCAAACGGACTTCAACGCGGGTCGCCGGCGTTTCCGTCGCGCGGCGAACATCGAATTTCGTCGACTGTTGGAAGCCCGCAACGCTTTCCAATCGTTCATGAATTTCGCCGCTTTCTGGTCACCTTTGCAACGTCCTGCATAGGGCGAACTTTCCGAATTCGAGGCCCCTCCCCATGCCCGCCGCGTCCCTCTTGCTGCTCGCCCTCGCCCCCACCGTCGCGGCCGCCGAGGTCGAGGCCGCCCAGGTCCAGACCCAGACGCCGCCCGAGGACGAGGCCGTCACCCTGCTGCCCGACGTGGTCGTGACGGGCCAGCAGCGCGGCGTGGCCCTGGGCGGCCAGGAGCCCATCGTCTCGTACGACACCACCCAGTTGCAGGCGTTCGGCGCCACCAACATCGGCGAGCTGGTGACCCTGCTGGAAGCCCAGACGCGCAGCGCGCGCGGCGGATCGCCCGTCTTCCTGGTCAACGGCCGGCGCATCTCGGGCTTTCGCGAAATCCGCGGCATCCCGCCCGAGGCGATCGAACGCTTCGACATCCTGCCCGAGGAGACGGCGCTGTCCTACGGCTACAGCGCGAACCAGCGGGTCGTGAACATCGTGCTGAAGGCCGACTTCCGCTCGCTGACCGCCTCGGTCAACGTCAGCCGGTCCGAGCAGGGCGGGCGCACCACCACCCAGTCCGAGAACAACGTCCTGAATATTTCGGGGTCGGACCGCTGGTCGCTGGACATCAACGGCCAGACCAGCAATCCGCTGTACGAGACCGAGCGCAACATCGACCGCACCGGAACGAACGTCCTGTTCGACCGGGTCGGCAACATCGGCGGCCTGCCGAACGGCGCCGAGATCGACCCGGCCTTGTCGACCCTGGCCGGCTCGACCGTGACGGTGGCCGGCGTGCCCGGTTCGGCCGCCGCCGGCGCGCCGACCCTGGGCGACTTCGCCACCACCGCCGGGATCGCCCGCGCCGACGACCTGAACGCCTATCGCACCCTGCTGCCGCAGTCGGACGAGGCCTCCATCGCCGGCACCTACAAGCACGACCTGAACGACAGCGTCGGCCTGACCCTGAGCGGCAGCCTGGAGGACAGCTCGACCTTCAGCTACCTGGGCCTGCCGGGCGTGACCCTGACCTTGCCGGCCAGCAGCGGCTTCTCCCCCTTCGCCAACGATGTCCTGCTGTATCGCTACGTCGACCGGCCCGACGCGCTGAGCCGATCGGTCGACACCCGCACGGCCGAGGCGGGTGCGGTGCTGGACGGCTATCTGGGCGACTGGCGCTGGACCGCGACCGGCGAATACACCCGCACCGAGACCAAGACCTCGACCGGCCGCGGCGTGGACGACGACGCCCTCCAGGCCGCGATCCTGGCGGGCGACCCGACCGTCAATCCGTTCGGCGACATCGACGGCCTGGTCAGCGACGCCCTGCGCGACACCGCCCGCTCGGTCTCGCAGACGGCCGAGGCGGAAGTCGTGCTGAACGGCACGGCCTGGGAGCTGCCGGCCGGCGACCTGACCTCGACCTTCAAGGTCGGCGCCGAGCACCGGTCGCTGGATTCCGAAAGCTTCCGCTCCGGCGTGGCCAGCGAACGGTCGCAGTCGCGCGACCAGGGGAATTTCCAGGCCAACTTCGACCTGCCGATCGCCAACAAGGATCGCGGCGTGCTGCCCATGCTGGGCGACCTGTCGGCCAATCTGAACCTGCAGTACGACGAACTGTCGGACTTCGGCGGCGTGCGTGAGATCGGCGCCGGTCTGAACTGGTCCCCGGTCGAGCGGCTGTCGCTGTCGGCCAACTATTCCGACGAGGGCAAGGCCCCAACGATCCAGCAGTTGAACGACCCGTTCGTCTCCACCCCCAACACGCCGGTGTTCGACTTCGCCACCGGCCAGACGGTCGAGGTCGTCCAGATCACCGGCGGCGACCCCAATCTGAAGGCCGAGGACAGCCGCATCCTGAAGCTGGGGGTCAACTGGCAGCCGTTCTCGGAACGCGACCTGCGGCTGAACCTGGCCTACACCCGCACCGAGACCGACAACGAGATTTCCAGCTTCCCGGCCATCACGCCGGACCTGGAGGCCGCCCTGCCCGAGCGGTTCACCCGCGACGCTGATGGAAACCTGGTGTCGATCGACGCCCGGCCGCTAAATTTCGCCAAGCGCGAACAGCAGGACGTGCAGTGGGGCTTCAACTTCTCACGCGCCTTCGGCACGCCAACGCCGCAGGCGGCGGGCGAAGGCGCCGGCGGCCGGCGCGGTCCGGGCGGCGGCCAGGGCATGCGGATGGGCGGACCGCCCGGCGGCGGCCCGGGCGGACCCGGAGGCGGCCGTATGCGCGGTGGTCGCGGCGCGAACATGCAGCCCGGCCAGGGCCTGTTCAACCTGTCGCTGACCCACACCTGGCGGGTGCAGGACGAGGTCGTCATCCGCGACGGCCTGGCGCCGCTGGACCTGCTGGATGGTGACTCGATCAGCGGCTCGGGCGGTCAGTCGCGCCATGAGGTGCAGCTGCAGGCCGGCGCCTTCAGGAACGGCTACGGCGCCTTCCTGAACGCCAACTGGAAGTCGGGCACGACGGTCGAGGGCGACGCCCTGGGCTCGCCGGACCTGGAATTCTCGGACCGCACGACGGTGAACCTGTTCGCCTTCGCTGACCTGTCGCAGCGCAAGTCGCTGGTCGCGCGCTTCCCCTTCCTGGACGGCACGCGCGTCGGCGTCGGGGTGCAGAACCTGTTCGACGACCGCGTCTCGGCCACGTCCAGCGACGGCGCCCGCCCGGTCAACTATCAGGCCGACTACCTGGACCCGCAGGGCCGCGTGTTCCGCATCAACCTGCGCAAGATCCTGTTCTGATCGGCCCTCAGCCGTTCTCGAACGACCGCCACCAGTCAACGAACCTCGGCAGGCCCTGGGTCAGCGCGACCTTGGGCCTGTAGCCGGTCAGGGCGTTCAGCTTGGAGACGTCGGCGTAGGTGGCGGTGACGTCGCCGGGTTGCATCGGGCGCATGATCTTGTTCGCCGTGACGCCCAGCGCGGCCTCCAGCGTGGCGATCATCTCCATCAGGCCGACCGGCTGGCTGTCGCCGATGTTGTAGATTTCGTGCGCACCCTGGGCCGGCGGGCGGTCCAGCACGCCCAGCACCCCGTCGACGATGTCGTCGATATAGGTGAAGTCGCGCGCCATCCGCCCCTCGCCATAGACCTCGATCGGCTCGCCCCGGACGATCTTCCGCGTGAAGCTGTAGTAGGCCATGTCCGGCCGGCCCCAGGGGCCATAGACGGTGAAGAAGCGCAGGCCCGACTGCGGAAAACCGTACAGGCGCGCATAGCTCTGGCTCAGCAGCTCGCACGACCGCTTTGTGGCGGCGTAGAGCGAGACGGGGCTGACGGTCGGATCGTCCTCGCGGAACCCCTGCCCGTCCAGCGGCCGGTCGCCATAGACCGAACTGGAGGACGCATAGACCAGATGTTGGATCCCGGCGTGGCGGCACGCCTCCAGGATCGACAGATGCCCGGCCAGGTTCGACCGCTCGTAGGCGAAGGGATTTTCGATCGAATAGCGCACCCCCGCCTGGGCGGCCAGGTGCACCACCCGGTCGGCGCCGCTGTCGGCGACCAGGGCGCGCATCGCCTCGGGCTCGGCGATGTCGGCGCGGACCATGCGGAAACCGTCGCGCTCCTCCAGCCGGGCGGCGCGCGCCTCCTTCAGGCGCGGATCGTAATAGGCGTTGAAGACGTCGACGCCGACGACCGTCTCGCCGCGATCCAGCAGCCGCTCGGCGACGTGCATGCCGATGAAGCCGGCCGCCCCCGTGACGATGACCGGCCCCGCCACCTCAGCCGCGCCCGATGCCGGAATAGCGGAAGCCGCGCCGTTTCATGTCCTCGGGGCGATAGACGTTGCGCAGGTCGACCAGCACCGGCTGGTTCATCAAGAGCTTGATCCGGTCCAGGTCCAGGGCCCGGAACTGGTCCCATTCGGTGACGATGACCACCGCGTCGGCGCCCTGGACGGCGTCATAGGCGCTGTCTTTCATCTCCACGCCGTCCAGCAGCTTGGCGGCCTCGTGCATCCCTTCGGGGTCGAAGGCCTGGACCCGCGCGCCGGCGGCGATCAGGGCCGGGGCGATGTCCAGGCTGGGCGCGTCGCGCATGTCGTCGGTGTTCGGCTTGAACGTCAGGCCCAGCAGGGCGACGGTCTTGCCCTTGACGCTGGCGCCCAGGGTGGTCTCGACGCGGCCGGCCATCGCCTTCTTGCGCGCGTCATTGACCTGGACCGTCGCCTCGATCAGCCGCGTCGGCGCGCCGTGCTGCTGGGCCGTCCGGACCAGGGCGATGGTGTCCTTGGGGAAGCACGAGCCGCCGTAGCCGGGGCCGGCGTGCAGGAACTTGGCGCCGATCCGCTTGTCCAGGCCGATGCCGCGCGCCACCTGCTGCACATCGGCGCCCACCGCCTCGCACAGGTCCGCCATCTCGTTGATGAAGGTGATCTTCATCGCCAGGAAGGCGTTGGCGGCGTATTTGATCAGCTCCGAGGTGCGGCGGTTGACGAACAGCAGCGGGCTCTCGTTCAGGTTCAGCGGGCGATAGAGTTCGCTCATGACCGTGCGGGCGCGCTCGGCCGTCTCGCCGTCGTTGACGCCGACCACCACGCGGTCGGGCCGCTTGAAGTCGCCGATGGCGGCGCCCTCGCGCAGGAACTCTGGATTGGAGACCACGGCGAAGTCGGCGTCGGGGTTGACCCGGCGGATGATGGCCTCGACCTCGTCGCCCGTGCCGACCGGCACGGTCGACTTGGTGACGATAACGGTGAAGCCCTGGATCAGGCCCGCGATCTCCTCGGCCGCCGCATGGACGTAGGACAGGTCGGCGTGGCCGTCGCCGCGCCGGCTGGGGGTGCCCACGGCGATGAAGACGGCGTCGGCGTTGCGGATCGCCTCGGCCCCGTCCTGGGCGAAGGACAGGCGGCCGTCGCGCACGTTCGTTTCCACCAGGTCGTCCAGGCCGGGTTCGAAGATCGGAATCTCGCCCCCGTTCAGCCGCTCGATCTTGGACGGGTCCTTGTCGATGCAGACCACCGTGTGGCCGAAGTCGGCGAAACAGGCTCCGGACACCAGGCCGACATAGCCGGACCCGATCATGGCGACGCGCATACGAAGGCTCCCGTGACGAACGCCCCCGCTATAGGACAGGCGCCCGCGCCGGGGCTAGGCTTCAGTCCGCGACGGGGACGAAATCCGTATCGAAATGGCAGCCGCCGTCGTAACGCGGCGCGGCCGCCTGGCAGAGGGCGGCGACGCTTTCGGGCGTGGGCTTGTCGCCCGCGTCCAGCCAGCGCGACATGGCCTGGAACAGGGCGACGTATTGCGGCGGCGACAAACGGCTGTGCTCGGCCTCGTCGGTGAAGGTCTGGACCAGCAGGTCCAACCGACCCGCCGCCGCCACCGTTTGGCGATAGGCGGCCTCGTTGGAGACGAAGGCGGTCGGATCGGCCTTGCCGTGGATGGTCAGGGTCGGCGCTACGATCAGGCCGCTGAGCGCCGCGTCATAGGCCAGGCGCGCCTCGCCCATCGGATCGGCGGCGAACCGCTGCACCCCGGCGTTCAGGGCCGCGTCGTCGTGCGAGCCGGCATAGACCGTGGCGCTGTTGTCGAACGGGTTGAGCCCGTCCAGTCGCTTCTGCACCAGGTCGCGGAACAGGAAGGTGGCCCAGGCCAGGTGGGAGACCAGTTGGTCCTCCTCGATCCCGACCACGGCCAGGATGTCGGCCAGGTTCCGCTTCTGCTCGGCGGTGCGCCGGTTCTCGGGCAGGCCGACGCCGGTGCAGGCCTGGACCCGCTGGGCCAGCTGGGCGCGGGTCATCGTGCTGTCGGCCGGCAGGCCCTGCCACAGCGGATACTGCGGCTCGTCCGGCGCGGGATGGTTGTTGCAGTAGAACTGATAGACGGCGCGCAGGTCGGCGCGGAAATCATAGGCGCGCGCGCCGCCGGCCAGGACGCCGCTGGTCAGCACCACGCCGTCCCAGACCACCTGGCCTTCCGCGTCGCGGGCGTAGAGCTCGGCCGTCTTGGCCGCGACATTGCCGCCCCAGGACTGGCCGTGCAGGATGGTGCGGCGGGGCCGGCCGAAGGCGTCCCAGAATATCTGGCGCAGGTCGTCGGTGTCCTCGGCCGCCATCCGCACGCCATAGCCGCCCCGGCGATAGGTCGAGCCCGCCCAGGCGTAGCCCTCCTTCACCGTCATGGAGAACCGCTCCAGGTCCTCCAGCGGGTCGTTGGCTTCGGGCGTGGCCGTGCGCGGCCCGCCGTGGGCGTGAACCACCAGCGTCCCGTTCCAGTCCTCCGGAACCGCGATCCAGTAATAGCCCCCCTTGGCCGCCCGCCCCGACCAGCACCGCGTCTGTTGCGGCAGGAAGTCGGGACAGGCGGCCGGGTCCGGGGAGGGATCGGACAGGGCGGGATGGGGCGCGACGGGCGCATCAGCGGGCGGCGCGTCCTGGGCGGCGGCGAAGGGCGCGCCGATCAACGTCAGGGCGGCGGCGGCCGCCAGCATCGGGATCGAACGCATCCTTCGCCTCCTCGGATCAGAACGTCTTGGAGACGTTGACGTACCAGTAGCGGCCGTAGGGACGGTACAGCGATCCCAGATAGCCTTCCGACGTCAGCGGCGGCTGTTCGTCGGTGATGTTGCGCGCGCCGACGCGGACCGTCGTGCCCGAGGCGAAGCCGTAGCCGTCCTCGAACTCGTACTGGCCGTACAGATTGCCGGTCAGCTGGCTGTCGACGGTCCAGGCGTCGCCCTCGCTGCTGAGGAAGCCTGTTTCGGTCACCGAGCTGATGTACTGGGTGAAGGCGCCGACCTGCCAGGGCCCCTGCGACCAGGTGACCGAACCCGACACTCGCCATTCCGGCCGGCCGTTGCGGGCCAGCAGGGTTTCGGAGATCGGCAGCGGGGTGTTCTCGTTGATCAGTCCTTGTTCGCGCGCCTCGAACAGCGATTCAACCAACGGGCCAGGCGAGCGGTTGAATTCCATCAGATGGGCGGCGTTCAGGCTGGCGCGGAAGTCGCCCCACGGCGTGCCGCGCAGCCGCCACTGGACGCCGATGTCCAGCCCCTCCACCGTCTGCGGCAGCAGGTTGATGAACTGATCCTCGATCGAGGTGATCTGACCCACGGGCGTGATGCCGCTGCCTTCGAAGAAGGCGATGTCGTCGGCGGTGACCGGGGCGCGGTTGACGTTGTCGTTGGTCGCGCCCTGCAGGATGCTGAGATAGTCCAGCACCACGTTCGACTGGGCGCCCAGCAGGCCGACGATCTTCTCCTGCTCGATCTTCCAGCGATCCACGGTGAAGGTGAAGCGGCCGAATTGTTCGGGGATGAACCACGGCTGGAACACCAGGCCGATCGACTGGTTGGTGCTCTCCTCGGGCTTCAGCTCCGGGTTGCCCGACACCAGCAGCGAGGCGCTGGCGGGCTGGGAGCATTCGTTGAAGTTGTCGATCCGGCCCAGGCGCAGGTCCGCCTCGCAGCGGATGTAGTCGTTGTTGGTCGACAGGCGCGCGTACTGGGCGGCGTTGGTCTGTTCCAGGTTCGGCGCGCGGAAGCCCTGCGAATACGAACCCCGCAAGCGCACGCCGTCGATGATGTCCCAGGCCATGGCGATCTTCGGCTTGGCGACATCGCCGAAGTCCGAATAGTGCTCGTACCGGCCCGCCAGTTGGAAATCGAGACTGCGGACAAACGGCACGTTCATCTCGGGCGAGACGACCGGCACGGCGAATTCGACATAGGCCGAATAGACCTCGCGCTCGCCATAGGTGTCGGGATTGGAGCTGACGGCGGCGATGTTGGAAAGGCTGGTCTCGCCGCTGACCATGTCGACGAACACGTTGGTGCCGTCCAGGTCGTCGTCGCGATCGTCCCGCTGGGTCTCCTTGCGGGCTTCCACGCCGAGGGCGACGCCGACCGGGCCGCCCGGCAGGGTGAACAGGTCGGGGCGGCTCAGCTTGAAGTCCCACAGCGCCAGCGTCGTCTTGGACACCCGCGTCAGGTCGGTGCTGATGGCGTCGATCGCGGTTTGCGAGCTGGGCGTGCAGTCGCCGCCGCTGGTGTCGTCGACGCAGCCGCCGCTGAACGGATTGTAGGCGTCGGGCGTGGACAGGGCCAGGCTGGCCTGCAGCGCCGTCAGGTTGATGGCGTTGGAGCTGTC